>JAVHRN010000065.1:0-46469 GCA_036171695.1 Gallionella sp. | reverse complement strand
GCGTAACAAAAAACGACCAAGCGGACATTTCTACTTGGCAGGAAAGCGGACATTTATATTTGGCGTTGACAATTTTGCATAATTTTTTTAAAAATTATCTTGATAACGCACCGTAATCGGGTAACGCCAGTCTTTGCCATAGCTACGTTCAGTGATACGGATGCCCACCGCCGACTGGCGACGCTTGTATTCACTCAGGCGAATTAAACGCACCACGCGCCGCACATCCGCATCAGCATAGCCCGCCGCAATAATGTCGAGAATCGACTGATCTTGTTCCATATAGCGCGACACGATGCCATCCAAAATATCGTACGGCGGCAAGCTGTCTTGATCAGTTTGGTCTGGGCGCAATTCGGCACTGGGCGGGCGCGTAATGATGCGTTCAGGAATCACCCGTCCTTGCGTGTTGCGATAACGCGACAAGTCATACACCAAGGTTTTGCAAATATCTTTAAGCACCGCCAAGCCGCCCGCCATGTCGCCATACAAAGTTGCGTAGCCCACACTCATTTCGGATTTGTTGCCTGTGGTCAGCACCAGCGCGCCAAATTTATTCGATAACGCCATCAGCAAAGTGCCGCGTATGCGCGCTTGTAGATTTTCTTCGGTGGTGTCGGCGGCGCGCCCCGCAAAATTGGGCGCGAGCGTGGCAAGGTACGTCTCAAACGTCTCGTTAATAGATAGTTCGTCGTAACGCACGCCTAAAATTTTCACCATTTCGCGCGAATCAACCAAGCTGATGTCGGCGGTGTAAGGCGACGGCATCATCACCGCATGGACTTTGTCTGCACCTAAGGCATCCACCGCAATCGCCAGCGTCAATGCAGAATCAATGCCGCCTGACAAGCCTAGCAACACGCATGGAAAACCATTTTTACCAACGTAATCGCGCACGCCCAAACACAGGGCTTGGTACACGCAGGCGTGCTGTTCTAATAAAGGCGTGAGCGTGCCGCTGGGCGTGCCGTCGGGCGCAATCGCTACAAACGTCAGACCCGCTTGTAACTGCGGGGCTTGCGCGACTAATTCGCCGTGCTGATTCATCGCAAACGAGCCACCATCAAACACTAATTCGTCTTGTCCACCAACCAAATTGGCATACACCACGGGCAAGTTATTCTCCGCAATACGTTCGCGTACCACGGTATAACGACGCTGCTGTTTGGCGATGGCGAAGGGCGAGGCGTTCATCACCAGCAACACTTGCGCGCCTGCGCTTGCCGCACTGTGCGTCGCCTCTTCTTCCCATACATCGGCGCAAATGTTGATACCAAAACGTACGCCGTTTAGGGTGAACAGCGCCGCATCTTTGCCCGCCACAAAATAACGCTGTTCATCAAACACCGCGTAGTTGGGCAGCTCGTGTTTGCAATAAGTCAGCTCGATTTTGCCGTCGCGCAGCAACGATGCCGCGTTGTAATGCTCACCGTCGATTTCATGCGCATGTCCAACCAACACCGCCATGCCTTGCAGCTTTAACGCCAGCTCCTGCAAGGCTTGCGTGTTGGCGGCATAAAAACCATCGCGCAACAATAAGTCTTCGGGCGGATACCCGCACAAGCTCAATTCTGGGGTCAACAACAGGCTTGCCCCTTGTGCTTGGGCTTGTTCGGCATAGCGCACAATCTGCGCAGCATTGGCGGCTAAATCACCCAGCACACAGTTCATTTGAGCAAGTGCAATTTTCATCGGAAAAAGTTTTTGAAAATGATAAGGGCGCGCATTTTAGCTGAAGCAAAAATGCTGCGGAAAAAATATCAGGACGTAAAAAAACGCGCTGTCACCAGCGCGTTTTTTCAATGCTAACTAAAAAACTTATTTAAGTTTTTTAGTGTGAGCTAAGTTTACTTAGCAGCAACTGCGGTAACTTCTACACGACGGTTAGCAGCACGACCTGCATCAGTCTTGTTGTCGCCTACAGGTTGAGTTGATGCCACGCCTGACGAAGTAATGCGTGCTGCATCAACACCGTGTGCCACCAAGTAAGCCTTAACTGAAGCAGCACGAGCGGCTGACAACACTTGGTTTTTCTTTTCTGAACCACGGCTGTCGGTATGACCTACCACCTTAAAGTTTTCTTTGCTGTTTTTTGCGTATTCCAACACTTCAGCCATTTGCTTAGTCGCCGCTGGCATCAGTTTTGCAGAAGATGTTGCAAAGTTAGTCCCTTTCAAAGTAAACACTTTCGCTGCAACCACAGGAGCGGCAACGGGTGCAACTGCGACTGGTGCAGGTGCTGCAACAGGTGCGGGAGCAACAACAGGTTCAGGTTTTTTCATTACCACAGGAGCGGCAACGACCGCAGCCACTACAGCAGCCGCAACGGCTGGCTTGTCGTAGTAGTAGTTCACGCCGATAGCGAAGTTAGTGTTGCGTTGCGCAAGACTATTTACTTTTTTCATATCAGCGGTGACTTCAGCCAATACTGACCAGCTCGGTGCGAATTTGTATTCCAAACCTGCGCCACCGTGTACACGCGTACCAGGAGCTGTAGCTGCCGCGCCCAAACGTGCGTAAGGCATAAATTTGCCCATGGTGTAACCCAATTTAGCGTCGATACCTGCATCTTTACCCGTTACTGACTGGTTATGACCGTCAACGAAACCTTCTACGCCCAACAATACATTGCTGGTCAAATCCCAGTTGTAACCAGCTTGTAAGCCTGGATAAAATTTGTTTGGTGCTGAAAGTGAGCCAACTTTGCTGTGGTTAATACCAGCGTTCAAACCTGCGTACGCGCCCTTAAATTCACTTGCTTGAACGGCTGACATGCTCAACAGAGCCGCTGTTACTGCAACACTCATCATGCTTTTTTTCATGGTAATTTCTTTCATTAAGTTTAGTTATTGAGATTGGAACAAAAGTACTTCCTGAAAAACGGCCTATCCCACTACCCGCAATTTCGGGCGCGCATTCTATACAAAAAGATTAGCTGTGACAGATTTTATTTGCTGTGACAGATTTTTTACAAGCAAGCGTCAACTCAGCTTAATCGGTACACGCTTGGTCAAACCACACAATAACTCGTAGCTGATGGTTCCGGCTGCGCGCGCTACTTCTTCGACAGGCATCCCTTCGCCCCATAGCACCACCTCACTACCTACCTCGGCTTGTAGCACGGGACTTAAATCCACATAGAGCATATCCATCGAGATACGTCCTAAAATTTGAGTGCGTTGCCCATTGACTAATACTGGTGTGCCATTCGGTGCATGGCGCGGATAGCCGTCGGCGTAACCACAGGCGACGATGCCGATGCGCATGTTATGGCTGGCTTGAAACTGCGCGCCGTAGCCGATTTCATCGCCAGAACGCAAGTTTTGTATCGCAATAATTTTGCTGGATAAGGTCATGGCAGGACGTAAACGTAATTCTTGCGCAGTCTTATCTGCAAACGGCGATGCGCCGTACAACATAATACCGAGGCGCACCCAATCGCCATGCGTATGCGGATAGCGTAACAGTGCGGCAGAGTTTGCCAGTGAACGCGACACACGATAATCACTCGCGACTTGGTGAAAAATATCCAACTGTTCAGCTACGCCGCGCGCTTCATCGGCGTGCGCAAAGTGGGTCATCAGCGTTACCTCGCGCACCGCCTGATGCGCACGCAAACGCGCCATTGCGCCCGCCACATTTTCGGGGGTAAAGCCGAGGCGATTCATACCGCTATTCACTTTGAGCCATACCGATAACGTGCCGCGTTTGGGATAAGCATCCAACAGTGCGATTTGACTATCGTTATGAATCACACAACTCAAATCGTATTGCGCCACCGCGCGTAACTCGTCCGCCGTAAAAAATCCTTCTAACAATAATATCGTTTGCGTAAAACCCGCCTCGCGCAACGCAATCGCATCGTGAATATCCAACAGCGCAAATCCTTCCGCATCATTTAAGGCTTCGGCGGCGCGCAATAGCCCATGCCCATACGCATCGGCTTTGATAACCGCCATGATGCGCGATGAGGTAGAACGTCGTGCGGTGTGTAAATTGTTGGCGAGTGCGTCTAGGTTGATTCGGGCTTGAATAGGACGTGACATAAAACTTTAAGCGTTGTGAGGTTAAGCGTCATAAGGTTAAGCAATGATAGCAGGGGCAATAGTTTCGTGATATAAAACGCCCTCACAAAAAAACGCCTACCCTTATGAAGATTGGTTTTTACATCATTTTAGCGGCGCAATTCCTCTCCGCGCTTGCCGACAATGCCTTGTTGTTCGCCGCGATTGCGATGTTAAAAGACCTCCAGTCTCCCGCTTGGCACACCCCCGTTTTACAAGAAGCCTTTATTTTTTCCTACATCGTGTTAGCTCCCTTCGTCGGCGCGTTTGCTGATTCGCTGCCTAAAGGGCGTGTCATGTTTGTTTCCAACAACATCAAAATTTTCGGCTGCGTGGCGATGCTGTTAGGCGTACATCCCTTGTTGGCATACGGCTTAGTCGGTTTAGGTGCGGCGGCGTATTCGCCCGCTAAATACGGCATCCTCACCGAATACTTGCCGCCCGAAAAATTAGTTATCGCCAACAGTTGGATGGAAGGTCTCACCGTGATGGCGATTATTTTGGGCGCGGTGGTCGGCGGCATTATGCTCAGCCCCTCACTTTCACTCACCTTGCTGAGCTGGTGGGACGTGCCCTATTTCGATACGGGCATCGACACCGCATCTGAATTAGCCATCAGCATCATTGTCGGGATTTATCTACTGGCTGCGCTGTTTAATCTGTATATCCCCTGCGTCGCTATCGACCACAAGCCGCTCAATCGCAGTCCTATTTTTCTCATCAAAGCGTTTTGGCATGACTTCAAATTACTGTGGCACGACCCGCTCGGACAAGTCTCGCTAGGTGTCACTACGCTATTTTGGGGTACGGGCGCGACCTTGCGCTTGCTGGTGTTGGCGTGGGCGGGCGTGGCGTTGCATTATGACTTTAGTGCCGCCGCCAAACTCACCGCCTGGGTGGCACTGGGTATCGCCATCGGTTCAATTTTGGCGGCGAAATTTGTCAAGCTCGAACAATCGGTAAAAGTATTACCAATTGGCATTGCCATGGGCTTGGTGGTGCTGCTAATGATTCCGATTACGCATCCCACCTTGGCGATTGTTTTGCTCATCGTGATTGGCGCGATGGGTGGCTATTTCGTGGTGCCCATGAACGCGCTGTTGCAACATCGTGGGCATTTATTGATGGGCGCAGGCAGCTCAATTGCAGTGCAAAATTTCAACGAGAACTTGAGCATCTTCGCCATGCTGGCACTGTATGCCACGATGGCAAAGCTGAACCTCAGTATTTATCTCATCATCACCGTGTTTGGTTTGCTGCTATCAGGGATTATGACGGTGCTCTACAAACGCCACGGTCGCGATCAGGTCAGCGTAAAAATCTAAGCGTCGCGGTTCAATACCAAGAAACTCTCTCATCTTGTAAAAGCGTAAAAATTGCACGCTGCCACTAGGCGAGAGATTTTAATTGTTCTACCTACCTTTAACTATTTGCTAACGCAGCAAGCTCCGCCTCGCTAAACCCCGCCGCACGCCGCGCCTGCAAATTAAATGGAGCACGCAATACTGGCGCGGCATACGCCTTAGCTAATTGCGCATACGTTGCAAGCGGCTCAAGTTTGCGCAGCTCGCAAAGATAGCCATACCAACGGTTACCTATCCGCACATGCCCCACCTCTTCACGCAAAATAATATCCATGATTGCGGCCGCTTGATGATCGCCCGCTTGTGCCAGTTTGGCGCGCACTTTGGGTGTGGCATCGAGGCCGCGTGCCTCCATCGTGCGCGGCACTAAAGCGATGCGCGCCAACACATCGCCCCGCGTTTTATCCGCCATTTCCCATAAGCTGTTATGCGCAGGAAAATCGCCATATTGATAACCTAAAGTTTGCAAATGCGCGGACAACAACGAGAAATGCTGCGCCTCTTCGGCAGCCACACGCAGCCAATCGGTGTAGTAATCCTCTGGCATATCCGCAAATCGCCACAGCGCGTCCAGTGCCAAATTGATGGCATTAAATTCGATATGCGTCATGGCATGAATCAAGGTCGCGCGACCTTGCGCGGTGACCATCGAGCGATGCGCCAAATCTTTAGGTAACACCAATTCAGGTTGCGCTGGGCGGCCAGGCAAATCAGATGGCGCGGCTAGCTGTGCGTGCACATCCAAGCTCATCTCCTCTGCCGCCCAACCTTGTGCCAACGCTAACACCCGCTGCGCTTTGCAGGACGCATCAGATTCCTGCCAACACTGCAACGCATTGCGGCGTAGCTCCGACTTCATCTCACGCGTCGCGTGTTGCACCGCTTTGCTCATCACTTCCTCGGTCTGCTTATAATTTTTGCTTATCAATTGGAAAATTTAGGTTCGGCTATAACCGCTTCCGATATTCCGCTATTCAGCCGCCACATTGCGATTCAACATCGCTTTGAGTTTAGCTAATTTATCTTTGCCTTCATCTTTGCTGACAACTTGCACCGCGTCGGCGTGACCGCCCGCAAAGGTTAATTCAGCAGCGGGCATTTCGTCGATAAAGCGACTGGGTTCGCAGGCGAACCAATCTTTACCGCGTTTGCGGCGGTTGCAATAACTGATTTGCAAACTGCGCTCGGCGCGGGTGATGCCGACGTACATTAAGCGGCGTTCTTCTTCGATGCCTTTTTCATCGCTGTCGCGAAACGGCAAGATGTCTTCTTCCGCGCCGATGATGAACACATGCGGAAATTCCAAGCCTTTGGCGGCGTGCAAAGTGGACAGCGATACCGCATCGAGTTCTTTATCTTTGCCTTCCAGCATGTTGATTAGCGCAATGGTTTGTACCATGTCGAGCAAAGATTTTTCGTCCGCTTCAGCCTTGCGTTTTATCCAAGCAATAAACTCGCTGACGTTCTTCCATTTCGCTTCCGCTTGCCTTGATTCTTGCGTGTCGTAGAGAAAAGTTTCGTACTGAATTGCGCGCAACAATTCATCTAACAATTCGCCACACGGGTCTTTATCGGCACGGTCTTGCAGGCGATTGATGAAATTGCAAAAGGTCATCAAATCTTCGTATTGATGCGGGGTTAACAGTTGCTGCACTTGCAACTCAAATGCCGCTTCAAACAAGCTGACTTGGCGCACCCCCGCGTAATGTCCGAGCTTCTCTAAAGTCACATTGCCAATGCCGCGTTTAGGTGTGGTAATGGCTCGAATAAATGCAGGATCGTCGTCGCTATTCGCCAGCAAACGCAGATACGCAATGATGTCTTTGATTTCGGGCTTATCAAAAAAAGACGTGCCGCCGCTGACCGTATAAGGCACGCGCTGGGCGCGTAATTGCTCCTCAAAAGTGCGCGACAAATAGTTGCTGCGATACAAAATCGCGTAGTCCGAAAACTTAGTGCGATGCTCAAATTTATGCGCCATCAGCTTGAGCACTACGCTCTCGGCCTCATGCTCATCATCGCGCGCGGCATAAATGCGCACCGCATCGCCGATGCCATGATCGCTCCATAATTTTTTCTCAAACACTTTGGTGTTGTGATTGATGAGGTGATTCGCCACGGTCAAAATGCGTTGCGAAGAGCGATAGTTTTGCTCCAGTTTGATGACGTTGAGATTGCTAAAATCAGTGCGCAAATTGTGCAGATTTTCGATACTCGCACCGCGCCACGCATAAATCGCCTGATCATCATCGCCCACCGCCGTAAAGGCCGCGCGCTGTCCCGCCAATAATTTAGTGAGTTGATATTGGCAATCGTTGGTGTCTTGATATTCATCAATCAGCAAATAACGCAAGCGTTGCTGCCAGCGCGCCAGTGCTTCGGGATGCTCCTTAAACAACACCACGGGCAGATGAATCAAATCGTCAAAGTCCACTGCCTGATAGGCGCGCAGGGTGTCTTGATAACGCGCATAAATACGCGCGTGAATTTTTTCTTCTTCGTTTTTAACATTCTCCAGCGCGTGTGCGGGGGTTACAAAAGCCGATTTCCAATTGGAGATTTGCGTTTGCAAATCACGGATTTCTTGCTTGTCGCCAGAGTTGGTTAGCTCACTAAAAATTTTCCACACATCGCTGGAATCTAAAATCGAAAATTTCGGTTTATAGCCCAATAGCGTGCCTTCGGCGCGCAAGATATTCATGCCCAGCGAATGAAAGGTGCTCACCACCAAACCCTGTGCCTGCTTGCCTTGCAGCAGACTGCCAACACGTTCGCGCATCTCATTCGCCGCTTTGTTGGTGAAGGTAATCGCTGCAACATTGCGCGCGGCATAACCGCACTCTTGCACCAAGTAAGCAATTTTGTGCGTGATGACGCGAGTCTTGCCACTGCCCGCCCCCGCCAACACCAGCAGCGGACCATCGAGGTACATCGCGGCTTCGCGTTGTACGGTATTTAATTTACTTAGCATAATTTTGAAAACCTATTGCCACCGAAAACACAGAGTTCACAGAGAAAAAATCCTGATTCCGCGCGCGCCGCATTTCACTAAAGCAACCCACCCCTCGGGGTTCTCTGTGAACTCTGTGGCTAAAAAATAGCTTTTTGGGATTCATTCAATTTCTTCGATGCGGATAAAAATGTTGCGCGTTTCATCGCTTTGCGAACTGCGGCGTGAGCTTAACGTGCCACCCGAATTTTGTTGTTGCTGCGTCACGCCGCCCAGCTCGATCCATTCGCCCAATCGCCCTGACACCGTGCTGCTGGCGTGTTGCACGCTGACGTTGCGGCGCGACTCGACCGCGTCGTTTTCGGTGCTGATGTCTAAGGTCACGCGCGCACCTTGCACACGCGGTTGCACATAAAACCCGCTACCCACTTGCTGGTATTGAGTTTGCTCAACCACTTCCGCACCCCACGGCATTTGCACAATTTGACGTTGTTTAAGCGGCACGGCCTGCCCCACAGTGATGAACGCGCGCCCGCCTTCGATGACTTGCAGTTGCTGGCTTTTATGGTCTTTGAGTCGCGCTTCTTGGCGACTGGCGCGCAAGGCAAGGTCATTGCCACCTTGATTAAAATGCACCACGCCATCGGCGGGCGCGCCCGCATCGGGCAGTGTGATGCGACCGTTATTGCCCAGCGCGACACTGCCCGACACTTGATTGAGACTGGCTATGGTGGCGCGATCAATATCTTGCAACACGGTAATTTTTAAGCGGCGCGGCTCAGTATCGAGACTCGCAATGAGCTGTTTGACTTGTGCCAAATGCACTGGCGAGGCGCGCACCATGAGCTGATAATTCATGCCTTGCGCGACTTCATCTTGATTCAAAAAAGATTGAATCAGCGGCAACACCTCTTCCACGCTACGGTGCTGCAAGGCGATAATTTCTAACTCGTAAGCTGTCGCACTGGCACTACTCAAGCACAGCAAGCAAGCGGCGAATAATTTTTTCATGGTGATTTCCTCATTCAAACTTTTTCAATTATAGTCAAGGCTATGAACATTATCCGCCTGCTGCCTTTACTGCTACTCACCGCCTGTGCTGCCGCACCCACCGTCTCGTCTCATCGCATGTCTCAGCCACATCGTGCTTCACCTGAAGCGATTTTGAACGACACCGCTGGTGATACAGACGCTGCCATTTTGAATGATGACGACACGCCCAATACGACGCGCCCTTTCGCTGATAACACTGTCCACACCCCGCTCACTGACTACGCGCAAAGTCTGATTGATACACCCTATAAATACGGCGGCAATTCACCCGACAGTGGCTTTGATTGCAGTGGTTTTGTGGTGCATGTATATCGCGAAACGCTGGGAGTTAGCTTGCCGCGCAGCAGTCTATCGTTAGCCCAACAAGGACAAGTGTTGCAACGTGACGAGCTGGCTGCTGGGGATTTAGTATTCTTTAATACTCGCCGTAAAAAGTTTTCCCACGTCGGCATTTATTTAGGCAATAACACCTTCATTCATGCGCCCAGTCACGGCGGTCGCGTGCGCATGGATGACTTAACGCAAGATTATTGGCGCAGACATTACAACGGCGCGCGACGCGTTAGCGATTAGCTCGCGCGGCTTTGATTGCCTCAGCTAACTGCCACACCGACATCGCATAAAAATCACTGTTGTTGTACTTGGTGATGACCTCAAAATTATTAAATACCAACCAAAATTCTTTCTCCTCGCCTAGCGTGAAATCGCTAATTCGTGCAGCGGGATAGTTGCCATTAGCAAGTTGCGGAACAATTCCTAGCGTCGCCCACTCTGCCATGCTGCGCGGGGTTTTTAGGTCGCTGACACACACTTCAACATTGAAATTTGCGAGGCTTGCCACAGGCTGATTCGCCAGCCAGCCATAGCCTTTCATATAATTTGCCACGCTGCCGATAGCATCCATATCTTCATGCAGTAAATCAATTTTGCCGTTGCCGTTGTAGTCCACCGCATAGTTGCGATAACTGCTGGGCATAAATTGGGGGATGCCCAACGCGCCCGCGTATGAGCTTTTAACGCCTAACAAATTAAAATCTTGATCGCGCGCCAACAGTAAATAATTTTCTAATTCAGCACGAAAAAAAGGGGCGCGACGCGGATAGTCAAATGCCAAAGTGGTCAGTGCATCGAGTGTACGGAACGTCCCTGCGTTTTGCCCATAAATGGTTTCCACACCAATAATCGCGACAATAATTTCCGCTGGCACGCCATATTCTTGTTCAGCACGTTGCAAAGTTTTTTCATATTTTGCCCAAAATGCCACACCCAATTTCACCCGCTTGGCATTCACAAACGCGGCACGATATTCAGGCCACGGCTTCAACGTCGCGGGCTTGGTAATCGCGGCAATAATGTCAGGCCGATGCTCGGCACGGGCAAAAAGCTCAACTAATTCCGCACGACGAAATTGATGTTTTGCCACCATCTCGTCAATAAATTCAGGGATAGCTGGCAAGTCTGCGGCAACGGCTATCTTCATCAAAAAAAGACACAGCAAGGCAGAGAGAAGTTTTTTCATAACGATATTTTTTAGAGTAACGTTTTTTGTACTTCGGGAAGTGGGTGGTTTTCTAGTACATCGACCGCTTCAATTTTGGCGAAATGATCGCTGATTTTACGACTGGAAATTTCCACTTGTCCCGCTTCGTCATGCGCTTTGCGGATGTTGTCGGCGAGCTTTTTCATACGCTCGTCAAAGCGTTTGAAATCAACGCTGAGCTTGCCTAATTCGCTTTGAATAATGTGTACTTGTTCGCGCATTTGCACGTCCTTCATCACTGCGCGTGCAGTATTCAATACCGCCATCAAGGTGGTCGGCGAAACAATCCAAACATGCTGGTGCATGGCGTACTCAACCAAATCGGAATGGTAAGCATGAATCTCGGCAAACACCGCTTCGGCTGGCACAAACATCACCGCGCCATCCGAGGTTTCATGCGCGATTAAATACTTGCTGCTGATGTCGTCGATGTGTTTTTTGATGTCCGCTTTGAACTGACGGCGCGCCAAAACTTTATCGCTTTCGGCTAAGTCGTTATTCAACATGCGATGATAATTTTCTAGCGGAAACTTCGCATCGACGGGCACTTTCCCAGTCGGCGCGGGCAAAATCAGCAAGCAATCGACGCGATTATTATTGGACAACTTGGCTTGAAATTCATACGCATCGGGCGGCAAAATGTTGCGCACCAAGCCTTCAAGTTGCACCTCACCAAATGCACCGCGCGAACGCTTATCCCCCAACAGATTTTGCAAGCTCACCATGTTAGTGGTTAAGCCATCAATCTTCTTTTGCGCCTCATCTATGGTCGCCAAACGCGTCATCACATTGGTAAAAGTTTCATTGGTTTTTTTGAAACCTTCATCGAGTCGCTCGGCAACTTTGCCCGAAATTTGCTCCAGTCGCGTGTCGGTGGTTTTGGTCAAGCCTTCGATGCTTTGCGTGAGCAGCCCGGTGCTGCGTTGCATGGTGGTGACGATTAGCTCTTGATTGATGCGGCCTTGCTCCACCAGCGTTTGCGAAGTTTTGCTAATCACCTCGTGACGCAAAGCATCTTGCTTGGCTTGTAGCTCGGAAGAGACCTGACTTAACTGTTGCACCAGCTTGAGCTGCGTTGCCGCCAAGCTAGTTTGCTGCGCGAGTTGCAAGGCTTGCATCGCCTCGCGGGTTTGCAACAACTCTTGCGCTACGCGTTCTTGCAAGCGTTCGCCGCTGGCTTGCCCCGATTGAGTAATGCGATCGCCCTGCTTGCTCAAACCGTCATGTAAATCGCTCAACATGGCTCTATGCTTAACTTCCAAACCTTGCGCCATTGCCTCGCGCTCGCCCGCTTGCCCAGCCGAAAATGCAGTGATTTTGAATGCTAGCCACAGCACACCAGCCAAGAGTAAAAGCAATAAGGCAACGGTCAACAAGGAGAGAGTTTCAGACATGAGAATTTTGGAATGAGTGAATTGGAGTCACTAAAAATTCAAAATTCTAAGTGTCGCAGTATTGCGATGAAGTTTGGATTTTTAGAGATTTCAACGTAAAAAAACGCCGCGCAGTATAGCACTGCGCGGCGTTTTTCAGACTTCAACGACTAGCCGTTATTAAGCGCGGCCATTACGTTTACGTTCATTTTCAGTCAAGTAGCGTTTGCGTACGCGAATCGACAAGGGTGTGATTTCGACCAATTCATCATCGTCGATAAACTCAACCGCACCTTCCAAAGTCAAACGCACTGGCGGAGTCAAACGCACCGCTTCATCAGTACCTGAGGCGCGCACGTTAGTGAGCTGTTTACCTCGGATAGGGTTAACGATCAAATCGTTATCACGACTATGAATACCGATAATCATGCCTTCGTACACTTTGTCGCCAGGGACGGCAATCATGCGACCGCGATCTTCCAGTTTCCACAAAGCATAAGCCACCGCTTCGCCCGCTTCAGAAGAAATCAACACACCATTGCGACGACCTGGCATGTCCGCTTTCACAGGTGCGTAGTCATCAAACACGTGCGCCATGATGCCGGTACCGCGTGTCAAGGTCATAAATTCAGATTGGAAACCAATCAGACCGCGCGCAGGAATACGGTATTCCAAACGCACGCGACCATGACCATCTGGCTGCATATCTTGCAAATCACCACGACGACGACCCAGCTCTTCCATTATTGCGCCTTGGTTCACGTCTTCGATATCCACGGTCAACATTTCAAACGGTTCGCATTTTTCACCGTTAATTTCACGGTAAACCACGCGTGGCTTAGCCACACCCATTTCAAAACCTTCACGGCGCATGTTTTCCAACAAAATCGTCAGATGCAATTCGCCACGACCTGCCAACAAGAACACATCGGTGTTGTCGGTTTCTTCGACACGCAATGCCACGTTAACCAACAATTCTTTAGTCAAACGATCACGAATTTGACGGCTGGTAATAAATTTACCTTCTTGTCCGCACATCGGCGAAGTGTTGACCATCAGATTCATGGTCAGCGTAGGCTCATCCACTTTTGGCATCGGCAAAGCTTCTGGCTTGTTGATGTCAGCGATGGTGACACCGATACCAATTTCTTCGATACCGTTAATCAACACGATGTCGCCCGCTTTCGCTTCGTCCATCAAGTAACGATCCACGCCTTGGAAACCCAACACTTGGTTGATACGACCACGTTTTGATGACTTGTCGCCATTCATCACCATCACATCTTGGCCTGGCTTAATCGTGCCGCGCAACACGCGACCTACGCCGATACGACCGACGAAAGTTGAGTATTCCAACGCGGAGATTTGCAATTGCAATGGTTCATTGACCGCCGCTTCAGCAGGACCACGAACATTTTTCAATACCGCATCAAACAGTGGACGCATATCAGGACTTGGTTTAGCCAAATCTAAAGTTGCATAACCGTTCAGAGCTGACGCGTAAACCACGGGGAAATCCAACTGTTCTTCAGTCGCGCCCAACTTGTCGAACAAGTCGAAAGTTTGGTCGATAACCCAATCAGGACGTGCGCCAGGACGATCAACTTTGTTGATAACCACGATAGGACGCAGACCCAAAGCCAAGGCTTTCTTAGTCACAAAACGAGTTTGCGGCATTGGACCTTCAACCGCATCAACTAACAGCAACACGCCGTCAACCATACCCAACACGCGTTCTACTTCGCCGCCGAAGTCGGCATGGCCTGGGGTATCAACGATGTTGATGTGCACACCTTCATAATCAACCGCGCAGTTTTTCGCCAAAATGGTAATCCCACGTTCTTTTTCCAGATCGTTGTTATCCATAACGCGTTCAGCAACGTGTTGGTGAGATGAGAAAGAACCTGCTTGAGTCAGCAGTTTGTCAACCATAGTGGTCTTACCATGATCGACGTGAGCGATGATGGCGATATTACGAAGTGCGCGGGACATGAATGAGCCTTGCTAAATTAAAGGGCGCGCATTCTAGCACAGCACAGGCGCAGTCCCCAATAAAATTGGCAACTCAAATTTAGGGAGATAGGACTAATTCAAAGCAGCAAGGTGGTTGTGCAAAATTGCACGGCGAAGAGCCCCGATTTATCGCCTCATTGATTGCTTAGGTAAGCTGTCTAGCGATATTTTTGGTACGGCGGCGAGCAGCGTTTTGGTGTAGTCGTGTTGCGGATTGCCGAGCACAGTTGCAGCACTGCCACGCTCGACGATACGACCTTTTAGCATCACGCACACATCGTCGGCGAGGTATTCAACCACCGCTAAATTGTGCGTGATGAATAAATAACTCAAGCCTAATTCAGCTTGCAGCGATTTGAGCAAATTCAAAATTTGCGCTTGCACCGACACATCGAGCGCGCTGGTGGGCTCGTCGCAAATCAATAATTTTGGCGACACGGCAAGTGCGCGAGCAATGGCGATGCGCTGCCGTTGTCCACCCGAAAACTCATGCGGATAACGCCATTTCGCCGTTTTGGGCAGACCGCATAAATCCAATAATTGATCTATCTGCGCTTGCCGCTCGGCACTATTTGCCGCGATACCTTGCGCGCTCATGCCTTCTTCTAAAATTTCGGCGATGCGCAATTTTGGATTGAGCGATGCGTAAGGATCTTGAAACACCATCTGCATCGCGGCGCGCTTGTGACGCAAAATTTTGCCCTCGCTACCAACCAATTCCGCACCTAAAAACTGCACGCTGCCAGCGGTTGGTTTGATCAATTGCAACAGCGACTTGCCTAAGGTGGTTTTGCCACAACCTGATTCACCCACGATAGCCAAAGTTTTACCCGTCGCCAGTGCGAATGACACGCCATCTACTGCCCTCACCTGCCCAACCACGCGCTGTAGTAGGCCTTTGCGTATCGGGAAATGGACGTGTAAATCGGCGACTTTGAGGATGGGATATTCTAGATTCAGGATTAGGGATTCAGGATGCAGGATTGGGGGTTCAGCTTCATGCGCACGCGCGCCTTGATGAATCGCAAATCCCGAATCCTGAATCCTAAATCCCGAATCCTGAATCCCGAATCCTGAATCCCGAATCCTTGCTTCTCTATACAAATGGCAACGCACGCTACGCCCTGCACTCACTTCGCTTAATACAGGAGTGTCGGTATGACATGCTGCAAAAACTTGTTCGCAACGCGGGGCAAAACGACAGCCCACGCTGATACTGCCTAATGCTGGCACACTGCCTTTAATCGCGCCGAGTGTGCCGCGTTTACCATTCGGTAAAGCCGCAAATAATTGTTGTGTGTAAGGATGCAAGGGGCGCGCAAATAACTCATCACGCGCAGCGCGTTCGACAATTTCACCCGCGTACATCACACCGACTTCGTGCGCATTTTCACTGACCACCCCTAAGTCATGCGTGATGAGCAACATCGCCATACCCGTCTTGGCTTGCGTGTCGCGCAGCAGTTGTAATACCTGTGCTTGTATGGTGACATCCAGCGCGGTAGTAGGCTCATCAGCAATGAGTAATTTGGGCTTGCCCGCGAGTGCCATGGCAATCATCACGCGCTGTTTCATACCACCCGAAAATTGAAAGGGATATTCCTTGCTACGCCGCGCAGCATCGTTAATGCCGACTTGCATTAACAGCTCAATACTGCGCGTCATTACATCGTGTACAGCTGGGTCGTGCAGACGAATAACTTCAGCAATTTGGTGACCCACCGTCATCACGGGATTGAGGCTCAAACCTGGCTCTTGAAAAATCATCGCCAGCGTGCCACCACGCACCGCTTGCATGTCGCGCTCGGTCAAGGCATTTAATGCCACACCAGCGAGCCGTATGCTGCCACCTGCATGGCGCACACCATTAGGTAATAGACGCAACAATGACAGTGCTGTCATAGATTTCCCGCAGCCCGATTCACCTAACAAGGCAAAAGTTTTACCCGCTGCGATTGAGAAGGAAATGTTATCGACAATCGCCGCGCCTGATGCCAAGCGCGTGATTAAATTTTCGACTGTAAGGAGGCTATTTAAGACGGGGGGTGCAACCATAAGGACTTACAAAAACTCGGTACGCGCAGCGCGTGGACGACTACGATTCGCTTTCTGCAATTTTTTGAATAAAGATAACAACAAGGCTTTATCTATATAGGTTTGTGTGGCGGGCGAGATAAACTGGATATCGGTTTGATTCATTTCAATCGCAGCTAAATCACAATCAGCAATCACTGTCGCAGAAGGCGCATGAATCGCGTTGCCCATAAAAGCACTTTCGCCTAAACACTCACCGCTCAAAATTCTGCCTACATCCTGCCCATCCGCATACACCGTAGCCGTGCCATACAACAACACATAAAACGTACTTCTAATGTCATCTTCTGAAGTTAATTTGCTGCCAGCCGAGAATTTCACTACGCGTGAATAGTTTACTAACTCAGCCAATCTGTCCGTGGGTACGGGATTAAAAAAAGAGCACTCGCGCATTTGCGTCGAGCGTTCAGTTTCCGATGCTGACATGCTCTGCGTAAAACTTTGCAGACTGAGCATGATGTCGTCGTTAAGTTGATTGTGGTCTTCCAAGTTAAGCCTCTGTTATCGAGTGATACCGTTTGACTGGTTATTCTTATTTTGAAGCGAATCAAGAATAACCGACTGCGTATCGCTTCGACAAGTGCAAAGAATACCTAGATAAGTGTCCGCTTAACTTGCCAACACCTTACGCAACGCCACGCACACGCGCTCAACATCGGCAATGGTTAAGGTATAGAACATCGGTAACGACACAATTTGTTTGCCCACGCGTTCGGCGATGGGGAACATGCCTGCTTTGAAACCGAGCTCGCGATACATGGTAAACAAATGTATCGGTGCGTAATGGAAGCCCACCCCAACGTGATGTTCCTTCATTTTTGCCATAAATTCAGGACGCGTCATGCGCTCAGGCAATTCGAGCTGGAACAAATGCCAATTGGTGTTAATAAAATCTTGCGGCGGCAATATCGCGCCCGTTTGAGCTTCAAAATCCGCGCCCAACTCGGCGAAATAATGACGCGCCAAGGCGCGGCGATGTGCGGTAATTTTATCCAGTTGTGCAAACTGCCCTAAGCCAATTGCGGCGGCAATATCAGTCATATTGTATTTACCGCCCAACACGTCCACGTCGATGCCATCCCAGCCGCTACGCGACACGCCTTGCAAACGATATTTCTCCGCCAACACCGCTTCGGCTTGATTATTCAACACCAGACAGCCACCTTCGGATGTAGTGATATTTTTATTGGCCTGAAAACTAAACGATACAAAGTCGCCAAATGAACCAATCGCTTTGCCTTGCCAGCTCGAACCGATGGCTTGCGCGGCATCTTCAATCACGCGCAGCTTATATTTGGCAGCAATCGCATACAGTCTGTCCATGTCCAGCGGTTTGCCCGCCAAATAGACGGGAATAATGGCACGCGTTTTCGCTGTAATCGCCGCTTCAACTTTATCCAAATCAATGTTGCGCGTAACGGGATCGATGTCGGCAAACACAGGCGTTGCACCGACCTCCAAAATCACATTCGCTGTTGCCACCCAAGAAATCGGCGTGGTAATAACTTCGTCGCCCGCGCCGATTCCCGCGATACGCAAGGCGATTTCCATCGTACAAGTACCCGAATTAAAGGTGCGCACGGGTCGCCCGCCAAAATAGCTTGAGAGCTGCTGTTCAAATTCAGCGACTTTCGGACCACTGGTAATCCAACCAGAACGCAGCACCTCGCCCACCGATGCAATCGTTGCCTCATCTATCGTAGGTTTAGAAAAAGGTAAAAAAGTATTATTCATTCAATCACTCCAAAAATTTACGCGCGGGAAATAATCAACACACCCACCATAATCACGCCCATTCCCGCTAATTTAGTCGCACTAAAGTCTTCGCCTAGCAAATACCAAGCGGCAATGGCATTCACTACATAAGCCATCGACAACATCGGAAACGCAATGCTGACGGGGACGCGCGACAACGCCAAAACCCATACCACCACGCTCACCGCATAACAAATCAGCGCGACAATAATGTGCCATTCGGTGGCGAGCTTTAATCCAATCGGCAGCACATTTGCGGCACTAAATTCAAAATGACCAATGGCATTAGTGCCCGCCTTCATCAAAATTTGTGCGCTAGCATTAAGCATCACGCCGATAAAAATTAAGCTAAAACTTACTAAATTCATACGTGCTCTCCTGACTTGTTAGCAAAAAATAAACGCGGCACTTGCGCCACCAATAAAGCGGCGGAAATAACACTGATAATAATTTGCAGTAGATATGTGCCAGCGTATGCGTTGTCGTACCAGCCGATAGTCCAGATGGCTAATGCAATGCCGCTGATCAGCAAAACTTTGGGCGTGTAACGATTTGCGCTAAATGCTGGCCAGTGTTGAGCTAAAACAATGCCTGCCCATGCGCACAACCAGCCGCCAGCGATACCGCCTAATACATCTATCGGCCAATGTACCCCGCAGGCGATCCGCGATAGTCCAACCAACAACGCGACAGCAAGTACTGCCAGCCGCCCGCCGCCCGATAAAACGGCCATACACAACCAAGCTGCTAGCAAAAAAATCGTAGTGGTATGTCCTGATGGGAAGGAATTATTTTGCAGTGCTGCCCCAATTAAATGAAATTGCTCGGCATCCAAAACGGCGGGCGGACGCAAGCTAGAAAACAACGCTTTCATACCGTGTGCATACAGCGTCGCCAACCCCGCAGCCAACAAAAATTGCATACTCCACAAAGGTTTCCTCACCACCAACGGCAGCACTAGCAGCAAGGCAATCGCGGTGTCGCCCAACACCGTAACATGACTCCAAAAAGTGTCGCCCAAACCTGATACATGCGTATTCAAAAAAATAAACAGCGCGCTATTTGTGTGACTGATGAGCAACAGCACAATGCCGAATAATGCCAATAGCGGCACGCCATAACGCCAGCCATTTTTTGCCGAAATCATCACGGTTTTTTCACCACCACATATTGCATATCGCGCGCGATTACCGTCATAGCAAGTTGTTGCGATTGTAGGTTTGCATAAATGGCGGGCGGCATCACCGCCAAAGCTTGCGGCTGTTGCGCCCACACGCGCGCAAAGTCGGCTAGCGTCGGCAGCCATTTGTGCGGCTCTTGCTTAATGCCAAATGCCATTTCGTCTTGATAGTCCACCAAGGTGAAGGTGCGCTTAAGATAGAACGGCAGCGTTTGGTCATACACAGCGACGCTGTAAAACGGTGTATCGGGTTTATTGTACGGAGCAATTTGCGCCGCTAAATCACGCGTTGACGTGGTCGCCGCTAACGATTCATGCCCAGTCACCACACCTTGCACCAACAGCAAACCGCCGAAAGCCATTGCCAACACGCCAGCAGATTTATTGTTCTTTTGTAAGAAATATCCCCCGACTAAAGTCGCTAGCAGCCAAACTGTCGCGCTGACGGTGAGCCAAACACCGTATTGGGTATAAGGCACGCGCTCATATTCGCCTAACGCCCAATCGGTGATGTGCGGCACATACAGCAAAATCGCCAGCGCGGCGAACAGCATGGGCGCGCACAACACCATGATGCGGCGCACGCTAATTTGGCTTAAATGTACCGCCATCAACATCGCCAAAGCGGGGAAAATCGGCAAAATATAGGAGGCTAATTTTGAATTGGAGCGCGAAAAAAATACAAAAATCAGCACCGCCCAAATCAGCAAAAAGCGTTGCGTTTTGAAGTGCGCGCGGTCTTTCCAACTCACTATCAGCGTGTCTAACATCAGCACCAGCCAAGGCATACTGCCAATGAGCAACACGGGAATAAACCACCACCATGGTTCATAGCGCAAATGTTTCATTTCTAAGAAACGCTCGAAGTGTTCGTAGATAAAAAAGAAATGTAAAAACTCAGGATTAGCGCGCGCCACTAACACAAACCAAGGCATCACTAAGCCAGCAAACAGCACAATGCCTTTGAGTAAATTCATGCGCGTCCACATCACGCCATTACGCGCAATCACGCTGTAGGCAATCCACACCGCACCAGGCAAGACGATGCCGACCAAGCCTTTGCTTAACATCGCCGCCGCCATCGCCGCCCAAGCAACCAACATCCAGCGACGACGTTCCAGCACGCTCGCCGCGTCGTGTTGCGCCAACAAAATACCGCACAAGGTTAGCGTCATAAAAAACGTCAGCCCCATATCCAGCGTATTCAAATGACCTAGGCCAACGAATAACACATTGCTGGCTAAAATTGCCGCCGCATACAACGCAACCTCGCGCCCCCAAACACGATAGGCCGTCCAGCCCACCAACAAAATTGTTAAAAAACCTGTCACAGCCGTCCACAACCGCGCTGTCCATTCATGCTCGCCAAACACTTTATAAGCAGTGGCGGTAGCCCAGTATTGCAGGGGCGGCTTTTCAAAATACTTAAGATTATTTAGGCGCGGCGTGACCCAATCGCCAGAGTTTGCCATCTCGCGCGAAATCTCGGCGTAACGCCCTTCATCAGGTTTAATCAGCGCGCGATATTGCAAATTGGCAAACCAAATGACTGCCAAGGCAAGCACCAGCCACCACCATTTTTTAGTTGTAAATGCTGCATTCATAAATAACAAAATCCCATAAAAAAAGGCACTGCATAACAGCACCCTTTTGTTATTTTTTTGGCTTGCTCAAAAATATCAAATTGCCCATGTTGCCATGATGCCTGTCGCACAAAAAATTAGCTGAAGGAATTATAACGTGGATTCTTTTTCACACCGTCAATTTAGGCGAATAACACCAGCACCCAAACCACCAACATATTTACCAAGCTCATCAGCACTGCCGCACTACCGATGTCTTTGGCGCGCTTCGCCAAAATGTGATTTTCGAGTGAGATGCGATCTACCGTGGCTTCAATGGCCGAATTAATCAGCTCAACAATAATGACCAGTAACACGCTGGCGATCATCAAGGCTTTACCAATACCCGTGCTAGGCAAAAAGCACGCCAGAGGAATCAGCACGACGGCCAACCACAGCTCTTGCCGAAACGCATCTTCGTGCTGATAGGCGGCGCGCAGCCCCGCATAAGAATAAGTAAAAGCATTGAATAAACGACGCAATCCTGTTTTGCCTTTATGCGGACTTTGCATGACTTCCCCAATTAAAATTTGGCGCAGCTTGTAACAAAAAAATGCGCGCCGAGCAAGGCTTGCTAGTGAGCGCAAAATTTATTTGCTACCATGAGAACCCAATTCTGTCGCGCGCAGTATTAAATCTCGGTGCGCTGCGCTGACTATAAAAACTTCATTGGCTCGCTATTAGCGAGCCTCATTGTGTGTATCCATGACAATAAAATCGCGCATCCGCCCACTTTTGGTCTTAAACGCACGGCTACATTTTTCGCTGAGCAGCTTAGGCTTTTTGTTCAGCTTCGCCGTTTTGAACGCCCTAATTTATCAATTACCTTTGTATCGTTTCGCCGTCCGCGAGCTCGCGCCCATTGGTGTGTCCGCGTTGCTAACGCTGCTCACTTTATTTATTTTGGTGATGTTCGTAAGCCTGTTATGCATCGGCTTATTAACCTTAATCAGTCACCATTTACTCAAGCCTGTGGCAATGTTTATCGTGCTGGGCAATGCGCTCGCACTGTATTTTATGCAGACTTATCAGGTGATTTTGGATAAGGCGATGATGGGCAACGTGTTTAATACCAACACGGCGGAAGCGAGCAGTTATTTTCATTCGAGCTTGTTGCTGCATGTGTTGCTGTTTGGCGTGTTGCCGCTGTGGTTGATTACACGGATTAAGTTACGTCCGACGACACGTCTGCGCTTGGGCGGTGCGCTGCTGGTGTCGTTGTTAATTGGCGCGGGCGGACTGTATGCCAATGCGGCTTCTTGGCTATGGATCGATAAACACGCGCGCCAATTGGGCGGCATGATTATGCCGTGGTCTTACGTCATCAATGCGGCGCGCTACCAAGGTGAAAAGCTGTTGCTAACGCGCGAAATACGGCTGTTGCCAGACGCACACTTTGTCGCGAATGCGCAAACCATTAAACAAAAAACCGTGGTGGTTTTGGTCATTGGCGAATCCGCCCGCGCGGCTAATTTTTCGCTGTACGGCTATGCGCGCGACACCAATCCACAACTCACACAAGCTGATGTCGTCGCGATTCCCCATGCGCGGGCCTGCGCCACTTACACCACCGCCGCGCTGCAATGTATTTTGGCGCAGGTCGATACTGCATCGACTTTGCTGCACAGCGACGAAGCCTTGCCCAGCTATTTGCAACGTAATGGCGTGGAAGTCATGTGGCTGAGTAATAACTGGGGCGAGCCGCCGCTTAAAGTGCAAACCTATTTACGCGCCGATGAATTGCGTAAAACTTGTACAGGCGAGGGTTGCGCCAATGATGAGGTGTTGCTAACGGGATTAGCCGAGCGGATTGAGCAATCGACTAGCGATAAAATTTTTGTGGTGATGCATCAATCAGGCAGTCATGGCCCGGATTACTTTCATCACTATCCTAGCGACGCAGAAAAATTCTCGCCCGTGTGCCACTCTGTGCAAATGCAGGAATGCACGTCCGACAGCTTAATCAACGCCTACGACAACACTGTTTTGTACACTGACCGCGTGTTAGCTAAAACCATCACGATGTTGCGCGCCATTCCCAATGCCTCCAGCGCGATGCTTTATATTTCTGACCACGGCGAATCATTGGGCGAACACGGTTTGTATTTGCATGGCACGCCCTACGCTTTAGCCCCGCAAGTGCAAACTGACATCCCTTACCTAGTGTGGCTATCCGATGCTTTCAAACAACAGAAAACTCTAGTGAAAGACCCTTTACTGCATGCAAAACACGCCCAGCAAACTATTTTTCATAGCGTGATGGGCGCGTTGGATATGCGCAGTGAAATTTACGATGCGCAACTGGATATTTTTACCGACCGCTGATACCGCCGCCAACCATCCCCCGCATAGGGAATCGCGCATTACTCCCGACTAAGCACTTGCGAGTTGTAGTATCATCGCGCCTCTTTTTGCTGTCGAGGTGTGCCTTGCCATTGATTAAAATAATTTTTTCCGCGTTACTAGGCTTGTCCGCGCTGAGTTTTTGCACCGCCATACAAGCAGCAGAAATGCTCGCCATGAGCACGCAGCTCTCTGAAGCGAATGACCCCACCACACTCACTTCAGCACGCAATATCACCCTCGAACTACTCCCTGAAACCGAACAAGAAAAATTAGATTTATGGCTGCGCATTCGGCGCGGCTTTGCCATGCGCGATTTGCAAAGCCCACTGATTGCCAAGCATGAGCAGTGGTATAGCAGCCGCCCCGACTATATGGCGCGGATGACCGAGCGCAGCCGCCGCTATTTGTACTACATCATGCAAGAAGTCGAACGGCGCGGGATGCCTAGTGAGATTGCGCTGTTACCGATGATTGAAAGTGCATTTAATCCTGGTGCATATTCGACCAGTGCTGCATCGGGAATATGGCAGTTCATTCCCTCCACAGGCAAACATTTCGGCATGCAACAAAACTGGTGGTACGACGGTCGTCGTGATGTGGTCAGTGCGACTACTGGAGCACTTGATTATCTGCAAAAATTACATGATCAGTTCGGCGATTGGGAGTTGGCCTTAGCCGCATACAACTGTGGCGAAGGTGCAATTGCGCGAGCGCAACAACGCAACCGCGCGCAAGGTTTGCCAGTTAATTACACCAGCTTAAAAATCTCCTTAGAGACGCGCAACTATGTGCCGAAATTATTGGCAATTAAAAATATCGTTGCCGACCCCGCACGTTTTGGTTTGAGCTTGACGGCAATTGAAAATCAGCCTTATTTCGCAGCTATTTCTAGCAATGAACAAATGGATGTGACAATGTTTGCCGAGTTAGCCGATATTTCGGTTGAGGAATTTGTCGCACTCAACCCTGCTCACAACCGCCCTGTCATTTTGCAAAATCACAATGATTTAATTTTGCTACCGATTGCGCATGTCGAAACTTTTTTGGCGAATCTGGAAGCGAATAAAAAGCCTTTATTAAGCTGGCAATCGTATCAACCCAAAAAAGGCGAACGGCTGAGTACACTTGCCCCCAAATTAGGCTTGTCGCTAGCAACCCTAAAGTCGGTCAATGGCTTATCTGCACGCACCGATGTGAGCAGTGGACAAACTTTGCTGGTGCCGTTACAAGGTTCAGAAACAACTGAACTGCTCCCTTTCAATGAACACTTGACGGCCAGTTACGACAATGAACGCGAACTCACACACACGGTACGTAGCGGTGAAACATTGGCAAGTATTGCCAAACGCTATCACGTCAAATTAGCCAACCTAAAAAGTTGGAACAGCAGTACCCGCAAAATTCACGTTGGGCAAACCCTGAAAATCGTTCAGGCAAAAAGCCGTCATCGCCACCTCGCCAAGCACTCGCATAAATCGCGAACAGCCAAAAGACTCGCCTCTAACTAGTATGTCAGCCCTGCCTCGTCTGCTTAGTTTTTTACTATTCATCGGCCTTTGTGTGTCGCTGGCATGGTGGCTGATGCCGCTGTTTAGTCCCGCCCCGCGTGCGTTAAGTGCGCCGCCGCGCAGCACCCTCATCGCACCGAATTTAAGTACGGCTAGCACCTTACTTGGCGGGCAAACTAGCCTCGCAAGTAATAATCAATATCAGCTCACGGGCATCGTACGCGCGCAAAACTCACGGGATAGCGTGGCGATTTTGAGTAGCGCAGGACAAGCTGGGATAAGCGTAAAAATCGGTAAGAAAGTCACCTCCGAAATGACTGTGAGCGAAATTCATGCGAACTATGTTTTGTTAGACACGCACGGTCAGGTTCAGCGTATTGATCTCGCCAACGACCATAAAAGCACCGTTAAAGTCAATCCGCCCCCAGTCAATCAAATCCAAAGTTTTACGCCATAAAAAAATGCCGTGCTCAACACACGGCATTTTTTTATCTGCGCACGAGCCTCTTAGCCCAACGGCAATTCAGTATTACTCATTCCGATACTCGCGACCTCATCCAGAGCTTTCAAAAATACCGCCTGTTCATGCAGTCTAGGCAAGGCCACTGGATGCAACGCCCCGCGCATGTGCGCCAAGCGCGCACGGCTGGTAATCGGCATTTGCCAATGCAAACCGCGCAACAACTCATCAGCTGATTCAGGCTTATTGCACACCAGCACCATGTCGCAACCCGCATTGAGCGCAGCACTGGCGCGTTGCACGATGTTGCCCGCCACGGTGGCACCTTCCATGCTTAAATCGTCGCTAAAAATTACCCCATCAAAACCCATTTGCCCACGCAAAATTTGTTGCAGCCAGATGGGCGAAAAACCAGCAGGACGCGCATCCACTTTGGGATAAATCACATGCGCTGGCATCACCGCTGTCAAACCGAAATGAATCATTTGCTGAAACGGCAGCAAGTCTGCCAACTCAATATCGACGAAGTCACGCTCGTCCACAGGAATATCCAAATGCGAATCGGCGGCAACAAAACCGTGTCCTGGAAAATGTTTGCCGACGGTTTGCATGCCGCCTTTTTTTAACCCTTGCAACAAGCTGTGCGCCAGCTCCGCGATAGCTTGTGGATCACGATGAAAAGCGCGGTCGCCAATGACTCCGCTGTTTTCATAATCCATATCCAGCACGGGCGTAAAACTAAAATCTACGCCGCAACCGCGCAATTCTGCCGCCAGCACATAGCCTGCTTGTTCTGCAAAATGGCGGGCTTTAACAGGCTCGCTATCCCAAATTTTGCCTAATTCGCGCATCGCGGGAATTTTGGTGAAGCCGTCGTGAAAGCGTTGTACTCGTCCCCCTTCGTGATCTACCGCAATCAACAAGGACGGTGTACGCAGCTCATGTATCGCTTTTGTCAAAGCCGTGAGTTGGCTCACCGAGCAGAAATTACGCCGAAATAAAATCACTCCGCCGACCATGGGATGCAGCAAGCGCGCCTCATCTGCGGAGGTCAACTCAGCCCCTTCTACATCCAACATTACTGGACCTAAACCCATATTTTCCCTTTAATAATTTATGAACCAAGCTGGTGCGCTTTGCATGTCGTGGCAATTATTGAATTAAGCCCGATGCCCAAAAAATCCGTAGTACCACAGCACCACTAGTGCGACGATGCCTAGCGCAATCACCACATAAAACGGCCACAGTGTTTTCTTTTCGGCGAACGGGTCAACCAACGAACGGTGCGCGCCTTCTGGCAACACAGGCAGGTGCGTCAGCGAGGTGCCAAACGGAATGTTAATCAGCGCGCGAGCGTTAATCGCCCAACCGTTCGCATCCAAGATCGGGGCAAGATTGCGATTCTTTAATTTGAACCAAGCCAAAATCATCGCAGGCCCTGAAATCATCAGCATCAGCCCAACTAATGCCAGCGGCATTTGCCAAACTTTTAACGCCAATACGCCCGCTACTACAGAGGCCAAAATGCCGCCGATTGCGCCGATTGCCAGGCCAATCGCGGCAAAAATCCCTGCGAACTTGCCCACATCAAAAGCAGCTTTAGTCGGCGCAGCGGGTGCGGCTACGGTTTGGCCGTGATCAATTGCAGTGCTCATCAATTTGTCATCCACTGCACCAGCTTTTGAAGCGGCAAGTTTTTGAATTTGCGCACTAATCATCTTCATAGCTTTTTTGTAGGGCGAGAAAAACGCCTGACGAATACTGATGGGATGGTCGATGATGCGCACGATTTGCGCGTCCCAATCTTGTCCTTTGCAATCGTAAAAAATCCCGTTACGACCAACCATTAAAAAGTCCGAGTCGCCCGCCGTAAACGCGGCAGCAACGGTCATTTTTTCTGCGCCGCCGTTGCGTGTGCATTCGCAATACACCAGACACACGCCGCTGCTCGCGGCAAAGCCCGCATGGGTCGCGACATCGTCGATTTTGATGCACAGCTCGCAACTGCGCCCATCTAAAAACAAAGTACCGACTTGGAAAATCGCCTTGTCTTTGCCCGTGTAAAAATTTCTAAACGAGACAAAATTATTGGTCAGCAAAAACAAATCACGCTGGTAACGCAGTAATTTCTCTACCGAACGAATCGCTTTGACCTCATTTGCCACCGCCGCGTCTTGCTCAATCAACGCGCTGATTTTCGCCTGTGCATCGCTCTGCAAAATGTCGTTAATGCGATTGATACCTAAACCTGCCACACGGTTAACAGGCTTGCTATGTTGCCAATTTGTGTAAGCTGAAAATTTTGTACACAGCGTTGCCCATGCGCTCACACTTAAAGTTTTTTGATCGCCAAGCAAAGGCAACACCACTTTGTCGCGTAAGGCGGCAATGGCGTTTTGCCAACTCGGATTGATGCCGTCAGCTAACGGTAACGCTTTATTGGCAGCAATCGTGGCGAGGGGGAAATTCGCGACTGAAATCGTATCTAGCGCAAGGGAATCCGCTGCCAGTTGCTCGTAGTCGCTCACCGCGCGACTCAACGGTTCAGCGGCGCGCACGTCATACGCGGCCAACTGGCAACGCATAAAATAATCGTTGATTTTGTCTTGCACCGCGTAAAACGCAGTGGCCGCAGCGACAGTGTTTTCACCTAACAGTAATACTGTTGCATCGGCAGTTTGATGCCACGCCGCATAGCTTTTTAACTCATTAAAAAACTGTTCGTTAAGTACGGCATTGATACCAATTTCGCCGCTCAAATCCGCCACCGAACCAACACACTGCATCGCCTCTGCCACGATGCTGCGTAAGGCGGTATCGGCAATTTGTGGTGCCGCAATCACGCCATCGCCATTAAATTCCAAACCTGCCAACAAGCGGTCGATGTCGTGCATATCGGCGAGCGAAATTTCCAACGCGTCAGGCTTATTTAAGCTGCGCAAAATATGCCGTGCCGATGCCAAGACATGACGGCCTTCGTCGCTACTGTCATTGATTTCGTGCAGCGGCAAAACATCTAGTCCCGCCACTAATAAATCCGCGTCTTTGAGCAAGCTGCCCGCCCACGCCAGCGCGTCCAACACTTCATTAGCGCGTACTTTTCCATCACCGTCGCTGTCTATCATATCCAGCGTTTTGCTATCAAATTCAATGCCGCGCGTCGGGCAACTCAACGCCACCCAAAGTTTTTGGTCGAGGTCTTTGAGAGCCAACAAATCTGCGCCTGTAGCCAGTTGCACCTGATCAAACCCGCCTGCGCGAAAAAAATTCCAAGTGTGTGGTGAGGTGTTCATGTAAAGCTCCTATGTCGTTATTAAGATGGATGCCAACTACAAAAAACAGTCGGATTACGCCGACCGTCAAAACTAATTTTCGTGAAATTCTAAAGTGTAAAACGCGCTGTCGTCTTGCGCTAAATGCTTGCTCAAATACGGCATCACCTGTTGCAAAGTGTCATGCAATAACCAAGGCGGATTGATAATAAACATGCCGCTGCCGTGCATACCAATGCCTTCTGCACCCAAGGCCTTTACGGTTAGCGCGACATGCAGCCAACTCTTCACAGGCAGCTTCTTCAATTCTTCGGGCAAGCGGCGCGCATCGTCGCGTTGCAACTGGGGATACCACACCGCGTACATACCGTTGGCAAAGCGACGCAAGCCTTCGTTCAAACTATCGACCACGCGCTGATAATCCTGTTTCTCTTCATAAGGCGGGTCGATTAACACCAAGCCACGACGCGGTGGCGGCGGCAACAACGCTTTTAATGCGCCAAAGCCATTGGCTTGATGCGTCAAGGCTTGCGGGTCGTAATCTAAAAAATTTTCTAACAAAATATCGCTATCGGTGGGATGTAATTCAAACAAGCGCAAACGGTCATCGGGACGCATTAGCTTCAATGCCACCAGCGGTGAACCTGGATAAATTTTCATTTCACCATCGGGATTTAAGGCTTTGACCAAGGCGACGTAATCCGCCAGCGCGGGTGGTAAATCGCTGCGCTGCCACAAACGCGCGATGCCGCTTTCATACTCGGCATTTTGCGTGGCATAACCGCTATCCAAGCTGTAGCAACCCGCGCCCGCGTGGGTGTCGATGTACCAAAACGGCTTGTCTTTTTTGGTTAAGGCTTGCAGTAACTGCATCTGCACAAAGTGTTTGAGCACGTCGGCATGATTGCCAGCGTGAAAAGCGTGACGGTAACTCAGCATAATTTTTGCGTGAAAATTCTAAGAAAAATGGTGACGGAAAATTTTAGGGGGCGATTGTGCCACGCGCTACCTCAGAATAAAAATCGCTCTGACAAAGTGCGGCAAAATGTCACACCACGATAAGCGGTTTTTGCCTTACATTCACGCCCTCGCATTTCTCGTAGCCAGCACTCATCATGGATTTGTACCTACAAGTTTTTAACACCGAGTGGGTGTTAATTGGCAACTATTTATTCGCGGCCATTTTGCTGCGCGCCGTGTGGACGACAAAATGGCTGGCACTGTGGCGCAACAGTGCGCAATTTAATTTGCTGATCGGCGTGACGCTTTGGATTGGTGCGTTTTGGTTGTTTCCCGTGGGGATGCGTGCAGGACTCAAACTCCATCCGCTCGGTGCGACTTTGTTGTTCCTATTGTTCGACTGGCAAATCGCCACGCTGTTATTAAGTGCGATTTTGCTGGTTGCGCTGCACTATCAACAGTTAGATTTAAGCGTGTTGGGCGTGGCTGGACTGATAAAAATTGTCTTGCCCATCTCGCTCAGTTGGTTCGGACTCAGACTATTTTATCGTTACGGCAAACCCAATTATTTTGCCTTCGTGCTTTGGAACGGCTACTGCGTGAGCGGCATCAGCATGCTGATAGTTGCCAGCGTTAACGGTTGGTGTATCGCCAGCATCGGCAAATACAGCGCGTTCATTTTGCAAAATTCTTATTGGGTCACGCTGCCGACCATCAGCTCCAGCGAAGCGATCCTGACTGGGTTGTCCATTTCAGGCTTTGCCGTCGCGCTGCCATATGCCGTTGCGCACTTTAATCCCGATGTGTACTTCGCCAAAAAGCCCCCACAATAAATCCTCAAGCCTCGCTCATCACATCCAAAGCAAAACATAAATCCTGCCAAGCCTGTGCTTTAGCAGTGGGTTTGCGCAGCAAATAAGCGGGGTGATAAGTGACGATGACGGGGATGCCCTGATAGTCATGCAACACGCCGCGCAGCTCATCTAAAGCGACCTCCTCACCCAATAAACTACTTGCCGCGACCTTGCCTAATGCCACGATAACTTTAGGCTGCACTAACTCAATCTGACGATGTAAATACGGCAAACACTGCGCAATTTCAGTTACGGCGGGATGCGTGTCATCACGGGGACGGCATTTCACCACATTAGTGAGATACACATTGTTAGCGCGCCGCAACTGCATCGCCGCCAACATATTGTCGAGCAAATGTCCTATCTCCCCCGCGAAAGGCTCGCCTTGCGAATCCTCATCCGCTCTAGGTATGTCGCCTACAAATAGCCAATCCGCCGAGCGTTCGCCTACGCCGAAGACGGTTTGCGAGCAGCCCGCGCGCAAACCACAGTGCTGGCAATCGCGCACTTGTTGCATAAGTTCAGGCCAAGTTTTAGCTGGCGCAAAATCCACAGCGGCAATCAAGCTAGTACCGTTTGGTTGCGATTCATTATTAACAGGCAAATTTGTTATAGGAATCTCATCCGTTACAAGCGCTGGCAACACTAGCGACGCGTGCTGCGCAGAGGGTTCGATGGCTGGCGTATGAGTTGGCGCAAGGCTTACAGCGGCAAGCTCAGGCGCACGCAAAGTCCATTGCGGATAGAGATTCAATTCACGCCACATCGCTTCATTTCTATCCACGCGCTTCTCCTATCAATTCGCACGCCATCAATAAAGCATCTTCGCGTCCATCTGCCTGTTGGTAATAGCCGCGCCGCCGCCCAATTTCGACAAAGCCGCTGGCACGATACAAGCCAATCGCAGCCGCATTCGAGACGCGCACTTCTAAGAAAATTTTGCGCAGCTTGTTCTCCCGCGCAATGTCCAACACGGCACGCAACATCAAGCCACCTAAACCTTTGCGCTGCTGACTAGGGGCGACCGCAATGGTCAGCAACTCAGCTTCATCTATAAGCGGCATCAACACGGCATAGCTGACAATTTCGCCATCTATTACATCAACCAGACAACGATAGCCGCTGCGCACAGCATCGCTAAAATTGCCCTGCGTCCAAGGATGCGACTGCACTTGCTGTTCAATCACGCACACCGCCGCGACATCGCTCAAGGTCATTTCACGCATTCAATTTCGCCTGTGCAATCGCCTCACGCTCTAGCGTTTTTAATGCCACTTTATCGCGCACGTACAGCGGTTGCGCGAGTGCCGCATCGACTCCCTTGCCTTGCGCAAAAGCTCGCGCGCCAAGCTCGCCAATCGCAGCGGCATGTGGCACGGCAGTGCTATCCAGCCCGACTAATTGCCCTACATAACGCTCTTGTAAATCAGCTGCATAAGCAGCGAATCCTGAGCCGATTCCAAACCAACTTTGCCCCGTCAACACAGGCGCAGCAGTAGCTTTACAAAAGCATGGCTCACTCACTGTGTGCCACGCCCCTGCCCTCAATTCATACGCCGCGTGATAAATCTCGCCCATGCGCGCATCCAATGCGGCGATAACTTTATGCTGTCCTGAAGCATGGGCTAAGGCTTGCAAAGTGCCCACCCCGAACACGGGCAGATTCGCGCCTAAAGCCAAGCCCTGCGTGGCACCGCAGGCGATGCGCACCCCAGTAAATGAACCTGGCCCCATGCCGTAAGCAATGCCGTCCAACTCAGAAAGTTTGACATTGGCATCGCGCAACAGCCTAGCGACCATGTTGATTAAACATTCCGAATGTTTTTGTCCGACCAGTTCAAATAACTCGATGACTTTGCCATCAAGATTGAGTGCAACCGAGCAGTATTCCGTAGAAGTTTCGAGTGCAAGGATTTTCATGTTAGGCGTGCTGTGGAGCAGTTTGGATAGCAGTTTTGTTGGACTTATCCGACATAAGCAGCACCACCGCCTGCGCCGCGATACCCTCGCCGCGCCCCGTGTAGCCTAGCTGTTCGGTGGTTGTGGCTTTCACATTCACTGCGCTTTTTTCAATACCCAAATCAGCGGCGATATGCGCCACCATCTGACCGATATACGCTGCCATTTTCGGTGCTTGCGCGATGATGGTCGCGTCCACATTGCCGACGCGAAAACCTTGTGCGCGAACTAATTGCAACACCTCGCGCAACAAAATACGACTGTCGATATTTTTGAATTGAGCATCGGTGTCACTAAAGTGTTTTCCTATATCGCCCAACGCCGCCGCACCCAATAACGCATCGCAAATCGCGTGCAACAACACGTCCGCATCAGAATGTCCGAGCAAGCCTTTTTCATAGGGAATATCCACGCCGCCAATAATCAAGCGACGATCTGAAACTAATTGGTGAACATCAAAACCTTGTCCGATACGCATAACAATTTCTCTCGTGTAAGGTGGGCTACCGCCCACCATTATTTTATTGTCCGTGTGGGCATACATGCGACTTGCCAGTGTGCTTTGATAACTCACGAAGGCTAGCGGTTGCATCCCAATAAATCCTGCCCGCCCTAGCTATTTTTATTGATTAGCAATTCCGCTAAGAGCAAATCTTGCGGATAAGTCACCTTAAAATTACTTGCTTCAGAAGCGATTAGCTTGGGTTGAAAGCCCAAAGCCTCGATGGCGGATGCGTCGTCAGTTACGTCTTTACATTGCTGCAAGGCACTTGCTAACAAGCCCGCACGAAACATCTGCGGAGTCTGCGCTTGCCAGAGTTGTTCACGGCTTTCCGTACGCAACACCCGCCCTGCCTTATCAGCGCGTTTTAATGTATCCGCGACAGGCACGGCCAGTAAACCACCGACCGCATCCTCGCTTAATTCGCTAATCAATTTGTTGAGCTGCGCTTGCGTCAAGCAAGGCCGCGCTGCGTCGTGCACTAACAGCCAATCATCCGATTCAAGTTCAGCCGCTAATAAGCCATTCAATACTGACTCGGCGCGGGTCGCTCCACCGCAATACAAGGGCTGTAACTTGTCACCAAATCGCGAAAAATCATATTGCTGGAATTGTGTATCGTCAGCCGATAGCACCACGAAAACAGTGCTAATTTTTTGGCACGCACACAGCGTTGCCAGCGCGTGAGCAATCATCGGCTGCCCAGCCAACGCTAAATATTGCTTAGGAATTTCCTGTCCCATGCGCGCGCCAAAACCTGCGGCAGGAACTAAAGCGTGAAAAATGGCCACCAGCTATCCTCTGTTGTTGAGTTCAAATTTAATCACTCGCCGGCTCCTGAAAAGCAAAGGCAGCAAGAGAATAAAGCTGCGCAGTTTATCATTGAGCTCGAAAAATCCTGCTAATTCTAAGAGCAAAATTTGCAAGAGGATTACCCAGCCAACACGCCGTTAATCGCGTAAGCCACTCGTCCTCGCAGGCCAAACACCTTAAGCAAACGGTACTATGTCACGCAGCAGCACTACGCCATCAAAAAGCCCGCAAACCTTTTCTTGAGGTTTACGGGCTTTTTGATACTACTTAAAACGACTAAATGGTGCGCCCGGCGGGAGTCGAACCCACGACCCTTGGCTTCGGAAACCAATACTCTATCCAGCTGAGCTACGGGCGCATTGATTGTCTAAACCTATCAGTTTATTGCGCGTGATAGGTTTAATTGATTACGCGTCTTGATCCAAATCGAACGCCTTGTGCAACACGCGTACGGCTAACTCCAAGTATTTCTCATCTATCACAACCGAAATTTTAATTTCAGAAGTTGAAATCATTTGAATGTTAATGCCTTCTTCAGCCAAGATACGGAACATTTTGCTGGCAATGCCAACGTGCGAACGCATCCCCACGCCGACCACGGAAACCTTCGCCGCTTTGTTGTCACCGATGACCTCGCGCGCGCCAATATGCGGCTGCACTTTATTCTTCAAAATATCCATCGCGCGTGCGAATTCATTACGGTGCACAGTGAATGAAAAATCGGTCGTACCATCCACGCCAGTATTTTGAATAATCATATCCACGTCGATATTGACATCCGCAATCGAACCCAAAATTTGATACGCAATCCCTGGTTTATCGGGCACGCCAATGACGGTAATTTTTGCCTCATCGCGATTAAATGCGATACCAGAAATAATGGCTTGTTCCATTTTGTTGCCTTCCTCAAAAGTAATCAGTGTGCCTTCGCCTTCCTCTTGGAAGCTGGACAACACGCGCAGTTTGACTTGGTATTTACCCGCAAATTCGACCGAACGAATTTGCAAAACTTTAGAACCCAAGCTCGCCATTTCCAACATCTCTTCAAAGGTGATGGTTTTCAGGCGACGTGCTTCGGGAACCATACGCGGGTCGGTGGTGTAAACCCCGTCCACGTCGGTATAAATCTGACATTCATCGGCGCGCAATGCAGCAGCAATCGCCACACCCGTGGTGTCCGAACCGCCGCGACCCAGCGTGGTGATATTGCCGTCGGCATCCATGCCCTGAAAGCCTGCCACCACCACCACGCAATCGTTCGCCAAATCCGCACGAATGTTTTGCTCGTCGATAGCGACGATGCGCGCCTTAGTGTGTGCGTTGTCGGTGAGGATTTTTACCTGCCCGCCGGTATAGCTTTTGGCGTTCACGCCAATTTCCTTCAAAGCCATACACAGCAAGCCTATAGTGACTTGTTCACCCGTCGAAATAATCACATCTAATTCGCGCGGATCAGGATGGGTTTGAATTTCTTTAGCTAGTGCAATCAAGCGATTGGTCTCGCCGCTCATCGCGGATAACACCACCACCACTTGATGCCCCTGCGCTTTGAATTTTGCGACGCGCCGCGCCACGTTCTTGATACGTTCTGGACTGCCAACGGACGTACCGCCGTATTTCTGCACAATTAAAGCCACGATTTTGTCTCTATGTCTGCCAAAAAAGGGCGCGATTATAGCGCAGCTAAACAAAACATGAGGGACGCGATGCGCGTTTTGTTAAACTATCGCTTGATATTGCTTCCTTATTCCACATGCCCGCTATCCTCGTCCGCCCCCACTCCAACTCTGCCGCGCAACACCTGACTGCGGCGGGTTATTCGTCTGCCATTGCAAAAATTTTTGCAGCGCGTGGTATTACTGAAAGCTCGCAGCTCGAACACAGCTTGGCGAATTTATTGCCCGTTAGCGGACTCAAAAATGCCAGCGCAATGGCGATATATTTAGCCGATGCAATTGCCGCAAATAAAAAACTTTTAGTCGTTGCCGATTACGATGCGGATGGTGCAACTGCCTGTGCGGTAGCGGTGCGTGGGCTGCGCCTGTTTGGCGCGCAAGTCGATTTTATTGTGCCGAATCGTTTTGAATATGGCTACGGCTTAACCCCTGAAATTGTGCGACTCGCCGCGCAACAATCACCCGCCATAATCATCACCGTGGATAACGGTATCGCTAGTGTGGACGGCGTGGCAGAAGCCAATCGGCTAGGCATCCAAGTGCTGGTAACTGACCATCATTTACCTGGCGATGCCTTGCCCGATGCCGCTTGTATCGTCAATCCAAATCAGCCCGGCTGCGCTTTTGCCAGCAAAAATTTAGCGGGCGTGGGCGTGATGTTTTATGTGCTGTTGGCGTTGCGCGCGGAGCTGCGCAGTCGAGACAAATTGTCCGATGAGCAAGGAAAAAAACTCGCTGACCTACTTGATTTAGTTGCGCTCGGCACGGTCGCGGATGTAGTCAAGCTCGATCAAAACAATCGCATCTTGGTGCAACAAGGTTTGCTGCGCATGCGCGCAGGCAAAACCTGTGAGGGCATTCACGCGCTGTTTGCCATTGCCAAAAAAAATCCTGCGCGCGTCATCAGCACCGATTTGGGTTTTACCATCGGCCCGCGCCTCAATGCGGCTGGGCGTTTGGAAGATATGCGTTTAGGCATTGATTGTTTATTAAGTGACGATGCGGATGCGGCGATGGTCATGGCAACGCGCTTGGACGAACTCAATCGCGAACGGCGCAGCATCGAAACTGATATGCAAGAAATCGCCCTGACGAATTTAGAAAACATCCAAGTTAAGGATAATTACAGCCTTGCTTTATTTGATGAGAGCTGGCATCAGGGCGTAATCGGCATTCTCGCATCGCGCCTCAAAGATAAATTTCATCGCCCCGTGATTGCCTTTGCCCTATCTGCCGATGCCAATGAAATCAAGGGTTCTGGACGTTCTATCAGTGAGCTGCATTTGCGCGACGCGCTAGATTTAGTCAGCAAACGCCACCCCACGCTGATTAAAAAATTCGGCGGTCATGCGATGGCGGCTGGCTTAACTATCGCTCGCTGCGACCATGGAAAATTTGTCGCGGCGTTTGAACAAGTGGTGCGTGAATTATTAAATGAATCTGACTTGCAACAAAAATTTGACAGCGACGGCGCACTCAATGCCACCGACATCAATCTCGAATTTGCCCAACAACTGGATACGCAAATCTGGGGACAAGGATTTCCCGCGCCTTTATTTGATGATGATTTTGTTGTGGTGAATCAGCGCGTAGTCGGCGACAAACATCTCAAACTAAAACTCAAAAAATCTGGGCAAATTTTTGAGGCAATGTTATTTGGTCAAGCCGAGCCGCTGCCCGATACGATTCATGCGCTGTATAGCGTGAGCGTCAACGAATACCAAGGCAATCGCAGTGTGCAACTACTGATTCGTCATTGGCAATAAATAGGGCTAGATTCGGCATGCGCGATTCAGCGCGAAAGAGTGCCTCGGTTTTCCTGAATCGCACATCCAGAATCCCGAATCCTGCCCTCCTCCTTCCGCTATAATCACGCCCTTTTTTGCACGCCCTGCCCCTCATTATGGAAGTCGAACAACTCAATTCTTTAAGCAATCAACTGCAAGATTTAGCCTTGCGCAGTAAGGAATTGCGCCGCTTTTTGCAGTTTGATGAAAAGCAAGAACGCTTAACCGAAGTCTGCGCGCTGTCGGAAAATCCCGACATCTGGAACGATGCAAAACGTGCGCAAGAATTAGGGCGCGAACGCAAGTTGCTCGAAGGCGTAGTGCTCGGTCTAGACAAAATCAAACAAGATTTAAGCGACGCGGATGAGCTGTTTGAAATGGCCAAAGCCGAGAACGACGAAGAAAGTTTGCTGGCTACTGCAAGCGATATTCAAGACATTGAAAAACGCGTTGCCGCAATGGAATTTCGCCGCATGTTCTCCCATGCGATGGATCCGAATAGTTGCTTTATTGACATTCAAGCTGGCTCTGGCGGCACGGAAGCGCAAGACTGGGCTTCGATCTTGCTGCGTATGTATTTGCGTTATGCCGAACGCAAAGGTTTTCAAGTGGAAATTTTGGAGCAATCCGACGGCGAAGTGGCGGGCATCAAGGGCGCGTCAATTAAAATTATCGGCGAATACGCTTACGGCCATTTGCGTACCGAAGTCGGCGTGCATCGCTTAGTGCGCAAGTCGCCGTTCGACTCTGGCAACCGTCGCCACACCTCATTTTCCAGCGTGTTTGTGTATCCCGAAGTGGACGACTCCATCGAGATTGACATCAACCCCGCCGACTTGCGCGTGGACACCTATCGCGCTTCTGGCGCGGGTGGCCAGCACATTAACAAAACCGATTCTGCGGTGCGTATCACTCACATCCCGACCAACATCGTGGTGCAATGCCAGAGCGACCGGTCGCAACATAAAAACCGCGCCGAAGCCATGTCGATGCTCAAATCGCGCATGTACGAAGAAGAACTGCGCAAACGCAACGAAGCTAAGCAAATTTTGGAAGACGGCAAATCGGACATCGGCTGGGGACACCAAATTCGCAGCTACGTTTTAGACCAATCACGCATCAAAGATTTGCGCACTAATTTTGAGGTGGGGAACACCCAAGCCGTGCTGGACGGCGACTTAGACGATTTCATTTCTGCCAGTTTGAAGCAAGGCGTTTAACATTTTTTAGAGACCAATATGACTACCGAACCTATCAGCACAGCAGCATCCGACGAAAACCAAATCATTACCGAACGTCGCAATAAATTAGCTGTCATCCGCGCGGCGGGCGTGGCATTTCCTAACGATTTTGAACGTAAAGATTTAGCGCAAACTTTGCATGATCAATACGGCGAGAAAACGCACGACGAGCTGGAAGCCTTACAAATCAAGGTCGCCGTGGCGGGGCGCATGATGCTCAAGCGCGTCATGGGTAAGGCAAGTTTTGCGACAGTGCAGGACATGAGCGGTCGCATCCAGTTATTTATCAGCAACGATGGCATCGGCGAAGATGCGCATAGCGCGTTCAAACATTATGATTTGGGTGATATTTTGGGCGCGGTCGGCGTGCTATTCAAAACCAAAACCAATGAGCTTTCAATTCGTGTTTCGCAAGTGCGTCTGCTGACTAAATCACTGCGTCCTTTGCCAGAAAAATTCCACGGTTTGTCTGACCAAGAGCAAAAATATCGTCAGCGTTATTTGGATTTGATTACCAATCAAGACGCCAGAGTGGTGTTCCAAAAACGCACCAAAATTATTCAATCCATCCGTGATTTTTTCATTCGTCACGACTATATGGAAGTCGAAACGCCGATGATGCACAGCATCCCTGGCGGCGCATCGGCCAAGCCATTTGAGACGCATCACAACGCGCTCGACATGAAAATGTATCTGCGTATTGCGCCAGAGCTATACCTTAAACGCCTTGTCGTGGGCGGCTTTGAGAAGGTTTTTGAAATCAATCGTAACTTCCGTAATGAAGGACTTTCGACGCGCCACAATCCCGAATTCACCATGTTGGAATTTTACGAGGCATATCGCGATTACCGTTATTTAATGGATTTTTCTGAAACCCTAATCCGCGAAGTGGCGCAAAAAGTGTTGGGTACAACGCTGATTTCCTATCAAGGTCGTGAGCTCGATTTGGGCAAACCGTTCCACCGTTTAACCATGGTGCAAGCAATCCAAAAATATCATCCACAATTCACCAGCGCGCAGCTCAATGACCGTGATTTTGTACTCAATGAATTGCAAGATTTGAAAGCCAAACATAAACCTGATGATGGCTTGGGTGGCTTGCAGTTATCACTGTTTGAAGAGTTGGCTGAAACCAAATTATTCGAGCCCACATTCATCATCGACTATCCCGTAGAAGTTTCACCACTGGCGCGCAGCAGCGACAAGAACCCCCAGATCACCGAGCGTTTCGAGTTGTTTGTGGTCGGTCGCGAATTAGCCAACGGCTTCTCTGAGTTAAACGATGCGGAAGACCAAGCCGCACGCTTTGACGCACAAGTCTTGGCAAAAGATGCGGGCGACGAAGAGGCAATGTTCAAAGATAACGACTATGTGCGCGCGCTGGAATATGGCCTGCCCCCAACCGCAGGGCAAGGTATCGGCATCGACCGTTTAATTATGTTACTGACCGATAGCGCGAGCATCCGAGATGTGATTTTGTTCCCGCATATGCGCCCTGAATAACCATTACCGCGCATAAAAAATCCCCGCTTGCACGGGGATTTTTTATGGATTGAACGGCTCACATTTGTCGAAAATACTTTTCTAAGCACTCAACTTTTAGATTAGCTTTTTTAGGCTTACCTACACCTGCGAACAAAGGGTAATCGAAGATACGTCCTGTTTTTTGATAACCTCGTCGCAAATAAAAATCAATTAACTCAATTCGTAATGCAACAACTTCCATCATGAATTTTTTTGATGCAAATTCTTTAATCGCATAGTCCTCGGCATGTGCCAATAACATCTTCCCTAGGCCTTTTCCTTGTTGGTTAGGCAAAACTGCAAACATGCCAATATGTGAAGCATCATTGCATTTTTCAAGATGAATGCAAGCAACTATCTCCGTTTTTATTTGTGCGAGCAGAACAACGGAATGAGGGCGATTCAATAGCTCACGTACCTGAGTATCAGTGGTTCGCTTGCCATCAATCAAAGCAGATTCATCTGTCCAACTAACATTTCGACTTAAAGGACGATAAGCATGGTTCACTACATCCACAATGCTTTTAATATCCGATGAGATTGCAACACGGAGTTTATAAAGTATCACTTTCTAACTCATCTAAATAAATAAAATTAGGGGCTTTTACCCCAGCTTCTTTGCGAATTTTCACCAGTTCGGCAGATTCAAAAAAACACCGCGCGTCTGATAAACACGTCCACGCTGAGAAATGCACGATGTGATGGCTAGCCGTGTCGTAACGCAACAATTGATAACTGATTTCGCCTGCGGCTTTGCGAATGCCACGAGCTTGGTCAAAAACCAACTTCCAAGCGGAATAGGATTCAACCTCGTGAATAATTAAGACGTATTGCATGGCGATGTCTTACAGCAAACGGATAGCAAAACTAAACCACCACCCCCATAGCAATACGGTACTTGCCGCATAAGCTATAAAGCGGTGCATGACTCGGTTGTAAGTCAAATGTATCCAGCTATGCAGCGCGCGTAATACGACAAATCCCCACGCGGCAATTAGGTCAAAACTGTTCGCCCATTGGCTCACCAGCAGTGCCAAACACAACACATAAAACAGCACTGGAACTTCAAACAGGTTGCGGAAATTATCTGCCGCCTGCGTGTGTTGCAAGGTCTGCGCCACGTCACGAGCAGTCGCTAAAGCGGAGGGGCTGATGCGGCGCATACGCATTTCACGAATACGCTCAACATATAAACGTAGCCACACCAACATCGTCAAAAGAACAAATGCAGCGCACGGCAGCAGTATGGATGTGTGCATCATATTCAGTACCTCCTGCCATCTTTATGAAAAAACTGCCATCCCCCGCCAAGGTGTTTTGCCATTAAATCATCATCGGGATAACTTGCCTCATCATCTGCACTGCGATCACCGACTTCCAAATAAACAACGGGGGCATCACTACGATTCACCAGTTGATGCGCGTTACCCGTCCCAGCTTTTAGCCCTGCACACATCCCTGCGGTCAACGATGTTTCGCCAGCATCGGTGATTAGTATTGCCTGTCCTTGCAGCACATATAAAAATTCATCTTGCTTAGTATGGGCATGACGTAACGCCGAGCCAGCACCAGGCAGCAACGTAGTCAAATTGACACCAAAATTACTTAAACCAAAGACATCACCTAGTTGCTGCTTTACCCGTCCCTTCATTCGACTGGCAAAGGGTTCAGGATAAATCGACGGCTTAGTACGCGGCGCAACGTCTGCGGCGAGCACGGCAATAGGGCTAATTTTTTGTTCCATAAAGACTCCCGCATAAGGAATTGCAAAGCATATTGATTGTTTAGTTATTGTCCCACAGCTTGCTCACCGCGCAGTGTCATTACGGTGCTGATGACGTTTGCGATGAGCTTGTTATCGTCACGAAAAATTTCGCAGTTGTAACAAGTAATGGTTCGTCCGCTCTGAATAGGTTTCGCCGTGGCACGTAATTTTGATTTAAGCACGGGGCGAAAAAAATTGATTTTCAACTCAATGCTGGTGAACGATTCACCTTTATTCATCAACGTCGAATGGGCTGTGCCAATCGCAGCATCCGCCAACTCACAGAGTAGCCCGCCATGTACCGTACCTTGCTGATTTCCGTGTAGCGCTGCATCAGCATCAATTTCTACTGTCGCAGTCCCAAGTGCGACCGCCACAATTTTAATGTTCAGCGTTTGCGAAATCGCGGTCGGATACTTCATGTGAGTCGTATCTAGCTCGCTCAACGTACCTGCGAGTTGTCGCTGTAAATAACTCCAATACAGACAATTTATTCAATGTTGGCAAGTCACTATCAGCGCAGTACTTACACCGCTTGCCCCGCAGCATAGCCTGAAGCCCATGCCCACTGGAAGTTATAGCCGCCTAACCAACCGGTGACATCGACCACTTCGCCTATGAAATACAAGCCGGGTACGTCGTTGCATTCCATCGTTTTAGACGACAGCGCGCGGGTGTCGATACCGCCGCAAGTCACTTCCGCTTTGGCATAACCCATCGTGCCAGAAGGCATAACTTGCCAATTATGTAATTCGGCGGCAATCGCTTTGCGCTGTTTGTCGTTGTATTGATTGAGCGGCAAGTTAGCGACCTTGCTACGCTCGGTAAGCTGCACACACCACACGTCGGCGAAGCTTTTAGCAAACCATTGGGTGAGGAAATTTGCTAGTTGTTTTTTGCTAGTTTTGTGTTCGCTCAACACCTCAAACATATCGGCATCGGGCAGCATATTGATATGTAACGACGTGCCGTGTTGCCAATACGAAGAGGCTTGCAAGATGGCGGGGCCACTTAAACCGCGATGCGTAACCAAGACATTTTCACGGAAGGAATGTTTGCCTGTCGTCACAATGGCATCGAATGACACGCCCGTTAATTCGCTATACGGTTGCCAATCGTCGGGGGCAAATGTCAGCGGCACTAAGCCTGCGTGCAGCTTGGTAATCGGCACATGGAATTGCTCGGCAACGTGGTAACCATAAGGCGTTGCGCCAGTCTTAGGAATCGACAGCCCGCCTGTAGCAATCACCAACGACACTGCCTCGAATTCGCCGCGTGAGGTGCTCACATAAAACTTAGCTTTTTTGCCCAGCCCCGCTTCGCCTACATACGGCGTGTGTTTAATTTCTTCAATGTCGCAGCTCATAAAACGCTTCACGCCCGCCTCATCGCATTCTTTACGCAACATACCGATGATGGCTTCGGACTCGTCGTCGCAAAATAATTGTCCCAAGGTTTTTTCATGAAAAGTGATGCTGTGTTTTTGCAGCAATGCGATGAAATCGTGCGGGCTGTAACGGCTTAATGCCGAGCGGCAAAAGTTCGGATTTTCCGAAATAAAATTTTCTGGTTTGGTGTTGAGGTTAGTGAAGTTACAGCGTCCGCCGCCCGAAATACGGATTTTTTCGGCGAGCTTTTTAGCGTGGTCGATTAACACCACTGAACGCCCGCGTTGCCCAGCCTGTAAGGCACACATCATGCCTGCCGCGCCTGAACCAATAATAATGACATCTACTTTCATTTGAAATTTCCATGCGCTACTGCGCCTTGTGGTTGCTCGATAAATTTATTTAATGCATCGCGATATTCAAGCCAGCCGACCGCACTACTATTGCTATGTCCGCCGCCAGCAATCAGCGTCAACGTCTTAGGACTGGTGGCGGCGGCGAATAGTTGCTGCGCCATAGCCACGGGGACTTCTTGATCCCATGTGCCGTGAATCAACAACAGCGGCATTTTTAATTGCGGGATTTTTTGCAGCGAATCAAACCGCTGATTCACTAACCAAGCGACGGGGAAAAAACTGTAGCGCAACTCGCCCATTGCCTGCATCGAAGCAAATGTACTCTCGGCGATTAGCCCTGCTGCATCCGCATGATGCGCGGCCAAATCAATCGCGATTGCACCCCCTAAAGAATGTCCGTAAATATAAATTTGCTGCGCTTTTAAGCCTCTCGCAACACGCAAATAATTCCACGCCGCTTGGGCATCTTCATACACTTTGGCTTCACTGGGCGCGCCACCCGTGCTGTTGCCATAACCGCGATAGTCAACTAGCAACACGTTGTAACCCATATCGTGCAAGCGTTGCGCGTGGCTGGCATTGCTACTGACATTGCGATCATTGCCATGTAAATACAACAGCGTGATGTCGCTGCCATGCGCGGCGGGTATCCACCAAGCATCCAATTCGCCGCGTTCATCCGCTGTGCCAGAAGGAATTTTGACACCAGCAAATGCCATGCCTAAGCGGTCTGGGGTAGTTTGCAATTGCTTGGTGGGATTAAAAATCAGCTCTTTTTGCATCGCCCATAAATAGCCGCACGCACCCAGGTAGAGCAAAACACACAACAGTAATACCGTTTTAAGCAGCGCGACGGGATGAGTAATTTTAATCACGCCGCCTCCAGTGTTTTCCACAAACACGCGCCTTTGCTGGCTTTGTCGATGTCGAGTAATTGTTGCGCATGTGCGGCCAACTCTTCTGCGCTTGCACCCAATACGCGCACGCTGGTACGCGCGGTATCGGTGTTAAACACCGCTTGCACGCGAGCCACAGGCGCGTCCTCGCCTAACAAACTATGCTGACCGCGCGTCATCGCAAAATACACTTCCGCCAACAGCTCGGTATCGAGCAACGCCCCGTGCAGCGAGCGATGCGTGTTGTCAATTTCGTAGCGGCTACACAACGCGTCCAAACTATTTTTCTTGCCCGGGTGCATTTCCCGCGCGAATTTAAGCGTGTCCATCACCTCGTTTTGCAAACTGGGCAAGCCGAGCAATTTCAACTCCTGATTGATAAAGCCAATATCGAATGGCGCGTTATGAATAATCAATTCCGCACCTGCGACGAACTCTAAAAAGCTCGCCGCGATGTCGGCAAACTTTGCCCGTCCGCGCAACATGTCCCAAGTAAAACCGTGGATGCGCGCCGCACCTTCATCGACTTCGCGTTCGGGATCGAGATAGTGGTGAAAATGTCGTTGCGTGACTTGCCGACCGTGCAACTCAATCGCAGCAATTTCAATAATGCGATGTCCCTGTTCGGGATACAGCCCAGTCGTTTCGGTATCTAAAACAATTTTACGCATCAACGACTCCTGTTAATTTGTTGTGATTGGACGCACTACTTTGTTCCGCCAAAACCTTCGCCACGCCACGATTGGCCAGCTCGTCGGCGCGCTCATTGCCTTCGTGCCCCGCATGACCCTTGACCCAAATCCATTCAATGTCGTGCTGCGCTACCGCCGCATCCAACCTGCGCCACAAATCATCATTTTTGACGGGCTTTTTATCGGCGGTTTTCCAGCCGCGTTTTTTCCAGTTTTCTAGCCACTCGGTGATGCCTTGCAACACATATTTTGAATCGGTATGCAAATGCACTTGGCAGGGACGCGTCAACGCTTCTAGCGCGCTAATCGCGCCCATCAACTCCATGCGATTATTGGTCGTCACCAGCTCGCCGCCGCACAGCTCGCGCTCTTGTCCTTTACTACGCAACAGCGCGCCCCAGCCGCCTATGCCAGGATTGCCTTTGCACGCGCCATCACTAAAAACCTCTACCCGCGTTTTATTCATTTTGATTTTGATGCGTTTTATTTAATTTGGGCGTGGCAGGAACGAACCGCCGCGCTACTTTGTTATTCCATTGCGGTTGAATTAAACGCATGCCAGAGACGCGCTTAATTGCATGTAAAAAATATATGCCGCCGCCGACCTTCCACCAGCGCGTGCCGGCCGTTTCCATGACTTTGCAGCGCGCCAATGAGCTACCCAGATGGAACGGCGGCGCATGCACCGAATATCCTTCACTCACCACCACAAAACCCAACAATGCCAACCAATCTTTTAAGCGATGTTGCGCGATAAATTGACCCGCCCAAGGATAGCCACGTTTCGTGCCGAAGCGATGCCGCGCCCCCCATAAACTATAGGGATTAAAGCCGCTAATCAGCACGCTGCCCTCGCTGATTAACACCCGTTCCACCTCGCGCAAAATCTGATGCGGCTGCGCTGCAAATTCCAACACATGCGGCAACACCAGCAAGTCGATACTCTCGCTCGCGAGCGGTAATTCTTCCGCACATAAGCGCACCGCCGCACCGCTCTCATCGCCCGCACAAGTGCGCAACGTCATGCGACTAGCGCGTAAAAAATCGTGTTCACACCAACCTAATTGCAGCGCGTTAAAGCCAAAAATATCGCTCACACTGCGATCAAAAAAATCTTGCTCGCGGCTCAACACATAGCGACCTTGCGCGGTGTTCAACCAGTCGCTCAAATTTTGCGCACTTACTTTACAATCAGGCATCGCACTACTCCTTCACCCGCATGTTCAAAATAACCGCTATCCCCGCCTTCACCGACAACTATATTTGGGCAATACACAATCATCAAAACGCCATCGTCGTTGATCCTGGCGAAGCCTCGCCCGTACTGGCATTTTTAGCTGCCGAGCAACTCGAACTGACGGGGATTTTGTGTACGCATCGCCACGCAGATCACATCGGTGGCATAGCAAAATTGCGCGGATTATATAACGCCCCCGTGTATGGTCGGCGGCATCTTGCGAAT
>JAVHRN010000064.1:0-47097 GCA_036171695.1 Gallionella sp. | reverse complement strand
CCAGCTCACCCCCTAATTCGTTTCGAAAAGTTGCACTTCAAAGTTGAATCCGCCTTGCTTAAAATCAGGCGTTTTTCCAAGCATTCCTTTGTTTTTTTCTTGGGTGTCGATGGCGCGTTGAGCAAGGTTTACGTCCTTTTGCAGCTTGTCGCTATCAATCAAATGACGGGCTGTGGTAGTGGATTTAATACCGCTGTCTTGCTGCATTTTGTCAGCTTGCGCGCCGCCGTTACTAAAGCCTTTGACTTCCCACCCTTTCGATTCAGCCGCCTCTTTAACGAATTCCAGCATGGTGGTTTTGCCAGTACCCGCCAAGCCTTGCACGCCTTGATACTTGTCGTCGCCCGTTAAAATCATGCGGGCCGCGCCGCGTTGTTCGTCGGTAAGGGCAAAGCCGTTACGCTCTTCAAACTTCGCCAAAGCCTTGTCGAATTCCTTATTGGACATTACCGATTCATGTGCACCAGCACCTTTGGCTAGCGTGTCGCTCATTGTCTTTTCAGCTTCGATGGCCTCGCGGGTGGTGTATTTACCATCTTCGCGATGAACTAACTCGCCGCTTTTTTCCTGCTCGCGTATGGCTTCGGTGATTTTGTCGGTGCTCGTGCCGCCTTGAGCATTTTGCGCAGCTGCCTTCCAAAGGTCTTTTTCATTGAACGCGGCTTCTCGTTCAGATAAATGATTTACCGCACTTGTGACGGCTTCACGGGCGTTCTGCATCTGTTCGGCATAGGTTTCATTGCTTTTCTGTGGTGTTCCACGCTCGGCTTGCCTTACACCCGCACTCGATGCTTCCGATTGCCATTTGTCACGATGGTCGGCTGCGGATTCGCTGTGATTCTTATCTTCGCGTGTTGCCAAGTTGGCGGCTTGTCGCGCACCGTGACTGGCGGTGTCTTTGTCTAAACCACGCTCCGCTAGGGATTCTTTGATTTGCTCACTGCGCTTTGAAAAAGTGTCCAAGCCTTCCTTGTCATAGCCTTTAATCTCGAAGCTGGTATTTTTGCCGTCCTTCGTCCATTCGGTCTGGTAGCCAATTTTTTCTAGGTTGTTGGCTAGCTCGTTTTTATAGACCGCATCGGCGGCGGTGCGATATTCCATCAGCTTTTCATTCGATAGGCTCATGGCTTTGCCGTCTTTGTCAAAAGTGACGTTGGCAATAATGACGTGCGTGTGGGTTTGCGGGTCGCCTTCGCGGGTAGTGGCGTGTTCAAACTTGGCATAAGTCAGGTTGCCAGTTTTCTCAAACTCTCCGTGCGAACGGGTTTGTGCGGCCTTGTCTTCAAGGTATTGCATCGCTTTGGACACCGCATTTTCATGGGCTTCGCGCACGTCTTTATTGGCAAACACTTCGCTTTCAACGCTCACAGACTTGGGTGCAGCGAAGGTCATGTCCCAACCTGCACGGTGTTGGATCTCGCCGTCGGCATTCTTACGACCGAGCTGTTTTTCTTCAAATTGTTCGGATTCTTTGTTGTAAACCGAGACTTTGCCTTCTAGTTGGTCGGTGAGGTCTTTTTCAGTGACTTCACGGCCTGCTAAACCTTGCGTTTCCGCGCCTTGTCCTTCCCATTTTGAGGGTGATTGTTGGTCTGTGTAATACTCGACGGACGCTTGTTCAGTCATGTATTTTGATGTTCCTGACGCGCTGCCAATACTAGACATTGAGATCATTTTTACTGCTCCTGTATAGAAAAAAGGTGCAACCTTTTTAGGGCTGCACCTCTTAGGGAGGGTAGTGCGAAATTAGTAGAGGCCTGTTCCTGTTTCATCCGTGCTTTCGGATGGCATGTCATCTATAGGAGCAACTACCGTTGCAACGGCATGGTCTGGCAGCGAGGGGATGGGTGGTAAACTCAATCCATCTCGCTCAATAAAAGCAAGCTCGTGGTTCTTCCGAGATTTGTACTTGATAACCACTTTCGCTAATGGATAATCGCCTGCGATTTTCAGGTAACCAGTCAGGTCGGGCAGGATGGTGATTTGGGTAGGCGTAACCAAATGACGTTCCAAACGCTTGCCCGATAGAGACACGCCGTCCCGACTAGATTCAACACCAAACGAGTTGCTTTCATTCACTTCTTCGATCTCTTCCTTGCCTAAAGTGTCGGCCATTCGAGTTGCCGAAGATTCCTCCTCCGTCCGCAAAATCAGTTTGTTTTGCAGGTTGGCAACGAAGACTTTTGTGAGGTCTTCTCCGTAAATCTCATCCATTTGCGATAGGTTTTGGATGCCGACAATGCTCACAATCCCGTACTTTCGCGCTTCTGTAAAAGCTACGTCCAACACCTTCAATTTTGACAAGCTGGCAAGCTCATCCAGTACAAAAATTAAACGAATATCATCCGTTGGTTCTAGGCTCATCGCTTCGACCAAAGCCAATTCCAACCATGCGGAAATGAACGGTTTTACTGATTCGTGCAAGGTGCTATTCGATACCAAAAACAGACAGGCATCATCTTCGCGGCGAACAAATTCACGCACCGAAAAAGATGAACTTTTCTTATCGAAGAATTGAAAGAAACGGATGGCGGGTTGGGCGGTCAAAGTCAGCCGAATTGATTCCGAACCTTTGGCATTTTCTGGGTTAATCACCCCGACGCTGGCCGCACCGTTTGCAACCAAAAGCGCATGTAGCTCAACAAGCGGATACTGGGTAATAATCTCACGAACATTTGCCATAGTGCCGCCCTTGTTGCGCACAATCGTTATTAAATCTTCCAGCAACATTCGGGCGGCGTTGTCCCAAACAGGGTCGCTAGAATTCTTGTTTTCAGGAACGAAAAATCGACTGACCATCGCCGCATCAGTGGTCTTACAAAGGTCGGCAAAAATGCTCCAATCTGCGCATCTTGCATCAACGGGATTCAACAAAACATCAATGCCAGGTCGGAAAAACTTCTGTGTTATCTCTCCGGTCTTGTCATAGATAACCATCTTCTTTCCCCACCCGCGAGCATCCTCAATCATCTGAAAAATGGCTTGCGATTTACCCGTTCCCATACTCCCAACGCACAACAAATTTCGCGGCAAAAGTGGTTGCGGAATGTGAACATTTGCGATTTTTATGGGTGATGGATTTTTAACTTTTGAAGACAATTCCGAAGAGGAAACAATCTTCTGACCCCGCAAAAAATCATCGGTTTGCGCCTTTGAGCCTATTCGCAAATAGAACGCAATCAGGACAACCATCACGCCGATTCCTAAGAAAAACGATACAGAACCCAACCACGCAACGTGTGCAAAGGCGGCACTCATTTCGTGATTTTGGCTGACGAGTTCCAACAGGTTTTGGGATGAAACGGATTCCATCATGTCGCCGTTTGGTTTCAAAATATCCTGGTGATATTCCATAAAATCCAAGGCCGCCACAGTCTTAGCGATGAATGTTTTGTAGGTAACATGCCACTGGTATTTTGTAACAAAAAAGTGAACAAATACGCCAAAACTTATTGAACAAACTGACGCACCAACTAAGACAAGTCTTAGCAAATTTGAAAAGAAAAGTTGCAAACGATGGAAGATTAAATCGCCACCCGTCGTGAAACTTTTCAATGTACTTTTATCGGATTGCATGGTCATTTTTGTACTCCTTTTTTAATAGAAAGTTTGTTAGGAACGCGCGACATAGCGTGTCTTTTTGCAATGCCGGGAGAGAATAAATCAACGGCTCTTTCAATCAGAAAGCTGACGGATTCCTGACGGGAAAGGTCGCGTTGTTCGGCAAAGTCTGCGACTAATAAATAGTCCTTCTCAGACAAAACTATGGTGCGATTTTCTTGATTATTCATGGGGTTCTCCGAAGATTTTGTTGGTCGCTTCTTGCGCAAATACAATCGCTTTTTGCAGGCGCGCATCGTCCTGCGGCTGCGCCAGTTGTGTGTTAATTCCTTGACGAACCAACGACTGATAAACGGCTCGATTTTGCGATTCAAGACGTGCAAAAAGGAACTCGATTTGAACATTTCTTTTTAACGCATCCATGCCAAAATTCACGAAGAATTCTGCGGCGGCCGTCGGGGTCATGTGGTTGTTTTTGGCAAAGATTTCGATTGCTTCGCTGGCAGCCATGCCTAGTCGAATTCCGTATGCTTTTTTCATTTTCTGTTCCTCGTGTTGTTAGCAGTTTCTAGCCTGCATGTATAAGGGGTGGCGGTGCGAAATTTGTAAAGTTGCTAGCAAGGTGTAAAAAAAGCTGCTAGACACGGAGGCTATACGGGGCAAGGTTTATCTAGCGAAGCTAGATGCGTAATGTGTGCTAGTAAAGGCAATGAAATTGCCTGACCCAATTACGCCTTTGACTTTGACCTTGCGCCATTGCCTTATGGCAATGACTTTTTGCAATAAAAAATATGTGTGCAATCAATAGTGTCCGGTTAAAAGTCGAACAAATTTAGTTTGTTATAAAAATCCGCCTGATCTGTGAGCTGCCCACTACCCGCAAATGCTTGAGATAAGTGGGTTTTCTCAAAAACAGACACCGATAAAATCTGTAGCAATGAGTATAGAGAGGCATCAAGTTGAAGCTCCTTTTTGACAATGGCGATCAGCACATAAGTCGAGACAGCACACCAGATCTGCGTCTTCACCGCGTTCTCGCTGTTGTCGATGAAACGCTTGATGCGCAGATGCTGCTTGATCCACTTGAAGAACAACTCGACCTGCCAGCGGCTCTTGTACAGCGCGGCAATCGTCAGTGCAGGCAAAGCGGTATTGTTGGTCAGGAACACCAGCGTCTTGCCAGACTCTGGGTCTTTGAAGCGGATGCGTCGCAACTGCTCGGGATAGTCCTGCGAGATGTAGAAACCGTTCATCACGATACGCTGGTCGCAGATGATGCCGGTGGTTCGGTCTACGGGCATCGAATACACCCTGCGTGCGTCCATGCCACGCTTGGCTCGCGTTACGAAGAACGCCCCCGCTTGATGCAACGCGAACAAGCGGCTGAAATCCAGATAGCCTCGATCCATCACATAGAACGCGCCGGCTTCGATGGGCAGGATATCCAGCACGTTGACCTCGTGGGTCTTGCCGTCCGAGATGTGAATGAAGGCCGGAATGTTCCCGCGCAGGTCGAGCAGCGTATGCAGCTTGACCGCTGCCTTGGCAGAGCGAAACGGAGCCCATGGAAAAAGCGACAGACACAAGTCTATGGTCGTGGCATCCAAGGCGTATACGGTGTTGTCCAGATCGATGCCAAAACTGTCGTTGCAGTACAGCTTGCGCGCACGACGAATCAGCAATGCGGCCAAGTCTGCCCAGATGTGCCAATCGCGTCCCTCGTTGGCATCGGCCAGTGTCGAACGTCTGATCGGCGAACGAAAGCCCATGCTGTACAGCTTCGTCTGATTCGCCAGCAAACAGGTTTCGATGTCGCGCAGGCTCTCGCGGTAGGTCAGTTGGGCAAAGGCCATGGCGCGGAATTGCTCTGTGCAACTCAGACTGCGCACTCTGGTATCTCCACCATAGCGATCCACGATGCGCGTAAAGCTGGTCCATGGAATGTACTCCATGATCTGCGCGAACAGCGTCTTGCCCGAGTTCATAGTTCATCTCCAGAGGATTCAATCTCTGGAAGTTACTCGAAGCTGAATGTGGGTAAACTGATTTCAAATCGGTTGATTTCAAATCGGCACCAAAATAAATTGCTCTACAACCCGCGCCAATACTCAATCTTGGCTCTGGAATTTGTAAGTTAACCGGACACTACTGACTTCCTCTCTAGGTCAATAGTAACCCTATCGAGGTGTCCTTTTTTATTAGACCACTACAATCCGCCCGCCGCCAATCACCCTTGGCGGAAGTTAAAACTAGGTAAAGCTGCTCACGCTGTAACGGCGTAACAAAAAACGACCAAGCGGACATTTCTACTTGGCAGGAAAGCGGACATTTCTATTTAGCGTTGACACATTTCTATTTAGCGTTGACACATTTCTATTTAGCGTTGACAGGAATGTTTTTTGCCTGCACAATTATTATGCACAGCATAGCACATTCGCAATTCATTGCGCCTGTTTACGCGTGGGCGGATAATCTTGTCGCTCGTAAGTTTATTCACATGGATTGAGCAGTGGATAGGTGCAGGTCGATAACTGAGATGGGATAAATGAACGAAAATAACAAGATCTCCCCAAAAGGAGTGCCAATTAGCCAACTTTTTGCTGACGCAGAAAGTGGTAGCACGATAGCCCAGTTCAATTTGGCTCAAGCCTACGAGAATGGTGCTGGTGTCGCCATAGACATCCCTGAATCGATTAAATGGTACAAGATTGCTGCGAGAAATCTACATGCTGGCGCGCTTTATCGCGTAGGGGTGGCGTTTCAACGTGGTATTTCAATGCAGCAAGACACGGCAGCTGCCGTTGAGTATTTTCAAAAGGGTGCGGCAATTGATGATGTTCAATGCCAGTGTGCTCTTGCCGACGCATACCGTGATGGTCGCGGGATAGCTAAGGATGAAATTGCTGCGGTTCATTGGTACACAAAAGCAGCAGATAAGGGAAACGCAAACGCCCAATATCGACTTGGAAAGATGTATCGCTATGGAACAGGTGTGCAAAGCGACATTACTCAGGCAATCCATTTTTTTGAGTCTGCAGCAATTCAAGGTCATGCAGAAGCGGCATCTTCTTTAAAAAAGGCAAAACAATTCGCCCAAACCATTCCCGTAGTAAAAACACCTAAAACTGACCCAGGATCAAGACCTCCCGAAGATCCACAGCCTCTGCGATCAATCCCCTTTGTTATGATTGACACGTCTGTTCTTCTGAAAGATCCTGATGTTGTCCGACGAGTAATTAGTAATAAAGGACTTCCCTGTATTACTAACACAATACTTTCTGAACTTGACTACAACAAAAAAAATATCGACCTAGACGTAGCCAAAAATGCTCAGCTTTTACTACGTGAACTAGCAAAGGTTAATCCTGTCCCACTTCGAGACTTGCCGGAAGGTGGGCATCCAGTTAATGGAGATAGAGTTCAGCAATTCACCTATATGGGAAACGCGTTATTAGTCTTCGCACGGGAGCGTCACCAAGGCGTTCAAGGCAATGATTCAAAAATCATTGATGTAGCGAAAGATTACGGGATGATTATTATCACCGCTGACTCTGGCTTAAAAGTTAGAGCTCAGGCATTGGGTGTTGAGGGTCATGTCTGGACAGATAGTGATAGAAAAAAAAGCAGGTCAACCACCTCGAAAGTGCCCACCCCCAGCCGTCCGTCAATAACTCCTTTTGAGTTGCGAAAGAATCCCTTCATTGAAAAATCAGTCACACTTAAAGTTTCTGAAATACCAAAAGAAGGAGACATTGTTTCTTCAGGCGAAAATGGGCGAGTACGGATTCTTAAAACTTTAAGTGCCGGCGGGGAAGGAACTATCTTTGAAACCGATCTTGGGGATCGTGTTTGTAAGATCTACCATAAGGACAAATTGACATCGGTTAGGCAAAAGAAAGTTGAACTAATGCTTTCTCGTAAAATCGTTAAAGAAGGCATTTGTTGGCCAGTTGATTTTGTGACCAATAGTAATGGACAGTTCGTGGGTTATCTCATGCCAAGGGCAAAGGGCAAACCCATGCAGCATACGATGTTCGTTAAGCCAGTACTTGAGAAGTCATTTCCAAATTGGTATCGCATAGATCTTGTTAATTTATGCCTAGCATTCCTAGATAAGATTGTGTTTCTACATAGCATCAACATCATTATTGGTGACATAAATCCCTTAAATCTCCTTATAACAGATGAGAGTAACAATGTTTGGTTGGTTGATACGGACAGTTTTCAAATTGAGGGATTTCCATGTCCAGTAGGAACTGTAAATTTCACTGCTCCAGAGATACAAAGGGTTAATTACGCCGATTTCATGCGAACGAAAGAGCACGAGCTGTTTGCTATAGCAACAATGCTATTTATGATTCTACATCCTGGTAAGCCACCTTATGCTCAACAGGGCGGCGGAGATCCTGCAGACAATATTAAAAAGCAAGATTTTTCATACCCATATGGTAAGGATATAAGTGGCAAAGCTCCAGAAGGTCCTTGGCAGAACATTTGGGCCAATCTGCCTGGGAAGATCAAGGAAGCATTTTGGAATACATTCAAAAATAATCAACGTATAGAAGTTGTTGATTGGAGAAATCTGCTGAAGCTATACAGCGAAGAGATTTTGAAGGGATGGCACTCAAATGAGATTTTTCCTACGACTTTTAAGATCGTAGACCCTATCGAAGTCGTATGCGGCAACTGCTCGAAAAAGGTTGTTGCCTCCGAAAAACGATACCTGCATATGATCGCAGAGGGCAAGCCATACTTCTGTGGAAAATGTATGGCGAATATTCGTTTAAAAATACTGGCTCGAAAAGCACGTGATGCAAATCAGGCTGTGAAATCAAACCGATCAAACAGTAGTACTCCACCATTTCACGCACTCACATCAAGAACGACACAGAGGCCGTACGCTCAACAGCGCGCATCTACTTCAAATGCTGGGGGCTGGGTTTTTAATGCACTATTTAATCTGTTAAAATAAGAGGAGAGAAACATGAACGAGGAATTTATCATCAGGCAGCAGGAACTTGTCGAGAACCCAACTCCAAGAGTGCCAATCTGTTTGGTTCTGGATGTCAGTGGCTCGATGAGTGGCGAGCCGATTAATGAGCTTCAAGAGGGCGTCAGGATGTTTTTCGACGCAATTCGCGAAGATGATGTCGCACAGTATGCAGCCGAGATTGCAATCGTGACATTTGGTGGTGTCGCAAGGAAGGCATTAGATTTTTTCGCCATTAATCGGCAGGAAGTTCCGACAATGTATGCTGATGGTACAACTCCAATGGGTGAGGCACTAGATCTCGCACTTGATCTTCTTGAGGCCAGAAAAACGGAATACCGAAATGCTGGTGTTGATTATTACCAGCCATGGATGGTGCTAATGACTGATGGCGCCCCTACAGATAGTATTGACTCCGCTGCAAACAGAATCAACGAATTAGTCAAAACCAAGAAGCTCACAGTTTTCCCCATAGCTATTGGAGATGGAGCAAACACATCAGAACTGGCACGGCTTTCTCCGAATCGTCCTCCCCTGAAGTTGAAAGGGCTCAATTTCCGAGAATTCTTTTTATGGCTAAGCAGAAGCGTCTCGCGAGTATCTCAATCAACTCCAGGTGAGTCCGTCACTTTGGATACTGATGGAATTAAGGCGTGGGGCCAGGTTTGATAGCTGCCGGCGGAAAATGCGTGGGTCGAGGGCACATAAAAACATCCACACCATGCCAAGATGCTGTAGCGATTAAGCTAGTTGGAAGTGTTGGTTGTATCGCACTAGCTGATGGAGCAGGGTCGCGAAAGCATTCCGATCGTGGTGCACAAATATGTGTCGATTCCATTGTGCGCTATCTTGCGAAACAATTTGATTGCCTATTCGACCTCTCACGAGTGCGTCCTGAATTAGTGAGTGAAAAGATTCTGAATGTGGCTATGGTTGCGATGCGCAGGTATGTCCGTCGGAAAAAGTATGGATTAGAAGATATGGCTTGCACACTGCTGTTTGCAGCGTATAAAGATGGAAAGGTCCTAGCGGGTCACTTGGGTGATGGCGTGATTGGGATTCAAAATGGCGCTGAAGTCAGCGTGTTATCTCTTCCAGAAAATGGCGAATATGCTAATTCGACTTATTTCGTCACAGACAAAGGGGCGCAGACTCGGATGCGTATCTACCATATTGACGTCAGTGGGCAAGTCGGCGTTATTTTGATGAGCGATGGGACTTCAGAGAGTTTATTTAGCCGATCAACAGGTGGATTGGCTCCTGCGGCAAAAACAATATTCAGTTGGGCCAGCAAGCTTCCCTCGAAAAAAATGAATGATGTTCTTGAACAAAACTTGGAGCATGTCTTTAAAACCAAAACGACTGATGATTGCTCGATCGCAATTATTATGTCGAGATGACTTCAAATCCGCGCACTCCCCAGTACCCCCGCTAAAACGAGATACTCCGCACAGCATCAAAACCTAACATAGAGGGCAGTTCATTCATGGAGTGCCCATCGTGTCAGAAATCGAAATCACATGAATTAAATTTTCACCCCCCTTTTTTCTTGAAAGGCAACTTATTTTTTTCGCAACCATTTGATTCTCATAAAAAACTAGTATCTATTTATTATTTTTTTGTGATTACCCAATAGCAGCAAGGGTTTTCGCATGTTTCATTTTTTATAAATTATTTTCAAAAAGTTTAGATTTTCTGTTGCGCCAGAACTTTGCTCGCACCAAAAACGCAGTAAAAGGCAGCAACCCTTGATTCTATTGGGTTTCATTTGTTTTTCCGCGCGCCAGCAGCGTTTATTGGCCGTCAACCATTTTTGTTGGGTTGTGAGGTTTTTTGAGCGCGCCAGAATTTAGGTTTTTTTGGGGGGCAGTTTTTTGTATATTGACGACCTCAATTAACGCATCTACAATTATTGGCATGAATACAAGATACACTTGGTGCAAAGAGAAGCGATTGAAAAACCTGGATAAGCATCATCTGGATTTCAATTCGGCAGATTTGGTATTGGAAAGTCCTTATAAATGGGTGATTGAATCCAACCGAAATGGGGAGGTGCGCCGTCAGGCTTTTGCCTATGTGTTCGATGTATTAACTGTCTTGACGGTGGTTTATGTACCAAGAAAAAAGCCTCACATTATCAGCTTCCGCCAAGCAAAACAAAATGAAAGAGAGATATATCATGACTGGCTCAAAAATGACTTCAATGACAACGAATGAGATGCGCGCAGCACGTGCGCGCGGTGAGGATCAATCAGATTTTGCCATGATTCGGAGCAACGTCATTGCCCGAATTGAACCTGCGGATGATGAAGATTCACCAGACGCAAGTAATTTAATGCGTGAAGTGTTGGCTAAACGGCGCGCGGGACGACCTGCTGGTAATGAAAACAAAGAGCAAGTCTCGGTGAGGTATAGCAAAAGCGTTTTAAGTGCGTTCCGCGCATCTGGTTCGGGCTGGCAGACTCGTATGGACGCAGCACTGGCAGATTGGCTTAAAGCGCACTCGCCAGACGAGTTGCTAGTTTGATTATCTCGCTAGTTTTTTAGCCAAGTCTTCAGCTTTTAAATGCGTATAGCGTTTGAGCATGGCTAATGTTTTATGGCCGCTGACACTTGCAACCTCCATAGGATTCAAGCCTTTTTCAAACAGGCGTGAAACGGCTTCGTGGCGCAAATCGTGGAAGCGCAGCCCTTCGATATTAGCCCTCATGCAGGCCACCTTAAACGCCTTATTGAGTGCCTCGCCTCCGCTCCATCGCCCAAACACCTTGCCGCTAATGTTTCTAGGCATTGCCCTTAGAACAGCAACAGCCGTTGGCGATAATGGAATTATTCGGTCTTCTCCATTTTTGGTGTCCCATAGCTTCGCCGTGCATCGTTCTAGACTTATATCCTTCCACTGGAGCTTTAGCAGCTCGCCTTGCCGCGCACCTGTTTCTAACGCCAGCCTAATTATTGGCACAAGCTCATATCTCGCTTCGGACAGTTCGCAGGCTTCAAACAGCCGAGCCTCTTCGCCTTCATTAAAACGCCTGTCTCGTCCTTTGGGTTCGACGGGTCGCTTTACCATCAAGCATGGATTGGCGGCAATTGGTATGCCCCACTCCTTCCCCGCCAAGTCGATTATGGAACTCAATAAGTTGATTACTTGCTTGACGCTCGATTCGCTAACCAGCTTCAATCGTGAATCCCTGTATTCCGCAATTTTTTGGCTGGATAAAGAAGCCAGTGCAATCTTGCCAAAAGCAGCTTCAATTTGATTTAACGAGCTTTTGAAGTGTTTGCCTTTCTTTTTAGGTAATTCGTCAATTCTGTATTTTTCGATCAGCCACCCGACCGTGGTTTTCTCGGCAGCACTTCGGTCAAAAAACAGGCCGCGTTCGATAGCGATTTCCGTTTCCTTTCCCCAACGCTCCGCGTCGGCCTTTATTGTGAAAGTTTTACTTTGTGCTGGATGCCCTTTTTTGCGAACTTGAACTTGCCATTGCATCTCGCCTTTTTTCCGAATCGTTGCCATTTTTAATTACCTCACTGTGCCAGAATTGTGCCAATAATTATAAATAAACCATACAAGCATTGCAAATAAAGGATATGATTGCCTCCTCCTAAGGGGCAATTCCGCGTTCGATTCGCGGTGGGGACACCACCACACATCCAAACAACATCATGCAAACACTAGAATTTCAATTGAACAGCGAATATGTAGAGCTCAACCAACTGCTCAAAATGGTCGGCCTTTGCGACAGCGGGGGCGCGGGTAAAGCCATCGTTGCCGAAGGCATAGTGTGCGTCGATGGCCAAGTAGAGTTACGCAAGACAGCGAAAATCAGAGCTGGCGCGGTTGTAACGCTAGGGGATAACGCGATTCATGTGCTGGCAGAGTAAGCAAATAACTCAAGCTACTTTAGCCGACTAACAACAGGCCGTTTACCCTTGTAATAGTTGCTCCAAACGCGTACGTCCATCTGGGGTGGACATCACCATCAAGACATCATTTGCGTGCATCACATGCTGGGCATCGGGGTTAAATTGCCATTTTCCGAATTGGCTACGCACCGCAAGCAACACAAAATCACGCTGTTGCGAATTAAGCATCGCGATAGGCTGCCCCGAAAAATGCTCAGGCAACACGATTTCTTCCATGCGCAAACGCTCATCCGATTGCAGCATGTCATCTAAAAATGACACTACATGCGGGCGTACCATCGCTGAAACCAAACGCAAGCCGCCAGTAAAATCAGGGGAGACGATTTCATCCGCCCCCGCACTGCGGGTTTTTTCGGCATTTTTCAAATCGTGGCAGCGCGCCACAATACGCACATCGGGATTGAGCTGACGGGCACTCAAGCTAATCACTAAATTCAAAGTGTCGTCAGGTGCGACGGCAAAAATACCACGCGCATTCAGAATCCCTGCCGCAATCAACACATCGTTATCGGTGGCATCGCCATGTATAAAAAGTTGCTCTGGGTCGCGCACTAAATAATTTTCGATATTGTGTAAATTAGAATCGAGCATGACGAATTTTCGCCCTGTCATCAGTAATTCATGCGCGACATTGCTGCCCACCCGCCCCACGCCGCAGATAATGTAATGGTCGCGTAATTGATCTATAGTTTTTTGCATTCTTTTACTCCGCCAAGTTTGTTTAAGGTCGCCTTCTAAAATGACAGCAGTTACCGCCGACAGCGCGAAAGTCAAAATCGCAATACCTATAGCGGCAATCGCCATGGTAAACACGCGCCCTTCGGGATGCTGCGAAAAATCAATCACCTCATTAAAGCCGATGGTGGAAACCGTAATGAAAGTCATATAAAAACAGTCTAGCCAAGTGCTGGCCGCACCCGCTATCAGCTTATAGCCAATCGTTCCCACCAGCATCACCAGCGCAATAGCTCCAGCCGCCCAAGTGAGACTGACAAAGGCATGACTGCGTGCAACTTGGGAAAGTTTGCTCATACTAAGCGCATCATTTTGTGGCTCACTCATCAGACAACTCGCGGTCAGGAAAAAGTTCGGCGGTATAACCAAAGCGGGTCATATCGGTGATACGCATCGGATACAAGATACCCTCGAGATGATCGCATTCGTGTTGCACCACGCGCGCATGAAAGCCGCTTACGGTGCGATCAATCAGCGCGCCTTGCTCATCAAAGCCTTGATAACGAATTTGGCTGTAACGAGTCACCACACCACGCAAGCCTGGCACACTCAAACAGCCTTCCCACGCCTCATCAGTCGCCGTGCCAAGTGGGGTAATCACTGGGTTAATGAGTACCGTTTCAGGCACGCTGGCGGCATCGGGATAACGCGAATTAAGCTGTACACCAAAAATCACCACACGCTGTGCTACGCCAATTTGTGGCGCGGCCAAGCCCGCGCCATTCATGGCTTGCATGGTGTCGCGCAGATCTTGCAAGAGTTGCAATAATTCAGGTGTGGCAAAGTTTTTAACCTCTGCAGAGACTTGCCACAGCCGCGCATCACCCATGCGTAAGACGGTTTTTATTGCCATATTATTTGCCGTTATTGGCGATGTGTTCGATGAGACTACGCACACGCGCCATCGCGGCATCAGCGGTTGCATTGACGCTTTCCATATTGATGCCCTGTTTGCTATCGCCGCGTCCCGCTGCGTAATTTGCCACTACCGCGATGGTCGCATAGTCCAGATCTAGCTCTTTAGCCAGCGCGGTTTCGGGCATCCCCGTCATACCCACCATGTCTGCACCATCACGTTCGTAACGATTGATTTCGGCGATGCTATCCAGACGCGGCCCTTGCGTGGCGGCATATACCCCGCCGTCTAAACAACTTTGCCCTGCTGCTAGACTGGCTGCCAAAATACGTTGACGCAAGAGGCTGCTATAGGGCAGCGTGAAATCAGCGTTGCTATAAACTTTGTCGCGTACTTCAAAAAAGGTCGCATCGCGGCCATGCGTGTAATCAATAACTTGGTCGGGCACCACAATCACACCCGGCTTAAGGTCGGCGCGGATACCGCCCACCGTTGCTACCGAAACCACCTCTTTCACGCCCTGCTCTTTTAACGCCCACAGATTGGCGCGGTAATTAACCAAGTGTGGCGGAATAGTGTGTCCATAACCGTGGCGCGCTAAAAAAATGACTTCACGGCTATCTATCGTGCCAAACAAAAATGCGCCCGATGGTTCGCCATAAGGAGTGCGCATCACTTGGCGATGCGTAATTTTAAGATTGGCTAATTGCGACAGGCCACGTCCACCAATGATTGCTAACATGTAAAACTCCTATTTTGGGATTCGGGATTAAGGATACTGGATTAAGGATACTGGATTAAGGATTCGGGATTCGGGATTCGGGATTCGGGATTCGGGATTCGGGATTTAGTAAAACCGATACCCCGCATTTAACTTAATCCTGCATCCCAAATCCTATTCTTAATCCTGCATCCCAAATCCTATTCTTAATCCTGTATGCCCAATCCTATTCTTAATCCTGTATGCCCAATCCTATTTCTCTTACCGCATAAATTGCGGGCAGATTGCGCCACGCACCTTGTATATCCATACCGTAACCAAACACAAAACGATTCGGCACGTTGATGCCAACAAAATCAGCCTGTAGCGGCTTCGCCCGACCATGTTGTTTATCGGCGAAAACCGCGCTCATACAACGTGCCGCGCCCAACGCCATTACGCGCTCATGCAAGGCTGCCAGCGTATGTCCTTCATCCAAAATATCATCCAGCAGCAACACCACTCGCCCACGCACATTGTCGTTTGGTTCAACTTTCCATTTCATCGCACCGCCGTGCCGTGCATCGCCGTAACGCGATACCTGCACATAATCAAAATCAAGTGGAAAATTCAGCAGCGGTAACAACTGCCCCGCAAATACCACCGCTCCACCCATCACCGCCAACACCAACGGATGCTGCTCGGCAAAGCGTGCATTGATGTCGGCGGCGACTTGATGCAGCGCGGCTTGCACGACCTCTGCCGAAAATAACAGCTCAGCATTTTGCAGTATTTCACGCGCGACGGCAGGGCTAATACTCATGATTATTTAAGACTGGCTAAATAGGCGGCGAAAGCATCATGCGTTTCAGGATGCTTCAAACCAAAGTCCACCGTAGCTTGCAAATAGCCGAGCTTAGAACCGCAGTCGTAGCGTGTACCTTGAAAACGATACGCCAGCATTTTTTCATGTTGCATCAACATGGAGATCGCATCGGTTAATTGAATTTCACCGCCTGCGCCAGGCTTAACCTGTTCTAAATGTTCAAAAATCGCGGGGGTCAAAATGTAACGTCCAATCACTGCCAAGGTAGTGGGTGCAACTTCAGGTTTAGGCTTTTCGACGATGCCATTTACCCATTCCAAAGCGTCACTGTGTCGCTCGGTGCTAACAATCCCGTATTGATTGGTTTGTTCGCGCGGCACATTTTGCACGCCCAAAATCGAGCATTGGTGTTCCTTAAACACATTCACCATTTGCTTAACAATCGGCTTAGGTCCATCGCACAAATCGTCCGCCAAAATCACCGCGAACGGCTCATCTTGAACCACTGGCTTAGCACACAGCACCGCGTGGCCTAAACCCAACGCCTCGGACTGACGAATAAAAATACAGTTGATATGCGACGGAATAATGTCCCGCACGATGCGTAGTAATTCGGTTTTGCCGCGCATCGCTAATTCCGCTTCGAGCTCGTACGCCTTATCGAAATGATCCTCAATCGAACGCTTATTGCGCCCCGTGATAAACACCATATCGGTGATACCCGCCGCAATGGCTTCTTCGACTGCATATTGAATCAGCGGCTTATCCACCACCGCCATCATTTCTTTAGGACTCGCCTTGGTCACAGGTAAAAAACGACTACCCATGCCGGCCACGGGGAATACTGCTTTGGTGATTTTTTTCATGCCAGATTCATTCACAAGTTCGTTAAAAAATAATTAAGGATAAACCCACGCTTTGCCAGCGAAGTCAGGATGTTGCCAACTCTTATCAACTGCTTGTTGATTGATATTGGCAATGTAACTTTCTGCAATACTGTCGTGCCACAAGCCTGATTTATAACGTCCCACACAGCCCATCAAATCACCCTTGGCATATTTTTTCACGCCCGCGCTAACGGGCTTATCTGTAAGCCAAGTTTCATAGCCTTCAAAACACACACGCACCGATGCCAAAGCGACATCCACATTCATCGCCGTACTGCTTTCTGCTTCAGGCCAAGCACTCGGTTGCTGTTCGTAATTCACTTGGAACACGCCCCAATCGCGCGCGCAACTCACCGACGCACTACCTGTACCAGCGGGTGGATAAACAGGCAGTGGATTAGGCAAGGCAGCGGGCGTAGCGACACTGCCTGGCTGAGTATTTTTAGTGCAATCGTCCGACTGAAACGCGGGCTTAGGATTGCCATATTGCGCCGCAGCCTGCACGGTTTCAGCCAAGTGGCTCACACCCATGCGACGCGCTTGTTGCCAATCCGAATCTTGCAACGCCATCGCCTTCACGACATCTTCATCAATACCCCATTTGCACGCCCCCCAACGCAAAATTTCTTCGGTTGTACCAACAAAATGTCCTGACACGCGTGTCGCAATCAAACGATTGGCACGCGCATCATCACCATGAAAAAATGGTAAAACTAACGGCTTACCGTAGCTCAAGTTATAAGCGGCATTGCTAGGGCGAGCTTCGGCGATGGGCTGTGCGCTTACCCAAGCGGCGCATTGCGCATCAGTAGGTAAAGCCTTGCGGGCTGCCAGCGTCATAAAGTGACTAGGAGTTTTAATGCGCACGGTTGTTTTAGCCTCGGCGAGCGGTGCGGCAATACTCAAGCTGCTGCTAGTCAATAATGCCAACACCAGCGTATTTTGAATCACATTCATTGCGAGTCCTTTCAGAGTTAAAAATGTAAAGAATTACGGATAGACCCAAGCCTTGTTTTGAAAGGTGGGCTGCGTCCAAGTTTTATTGGTTAATTCGGTATTGATGCGGTTAATGTAGGTAATGGCGGGCGCGTCATACCACGCCCCCGCGTTATAGCGACCTACGCAGCCCATCAAATCGCCAGCAGCATAAGCAGGTGCGCCAAGATTGGCAGGCTTGGTGCTAATCCAGGTTTCATCGCCATCGTAACAGGCGCGCACGATTGCCAGCACCACGTCCACATTCATTGCGGTACTGGCTTCAGCTTCTGGCCAGGCACTCGGATGTTGTTCGTAATTGAGCTGCAAAATGCCCCAGTCGCGGCTGCAATTTGCACTTGTTGCACCTGAACCTTGCGGTTGAGTAACGGGCAAAGGATTGGGGAGAGCTCGTGGCAGATTGGCACTCCCACCTGGCATTGTGTTTGTCGCGCAATTAGTCGTGTTGTGATACGTCAAGGTATTGCCTACTGCCGATGCAGCCGCTTGCGCGGCGGGCAAGTTGGTGGCATTAAAACGATGCGCTTGTTGCCACTGCGATTCATTGCTCGCCATCGCTTTCACCACGTTTTCATCTATGCCCCATTTGCACGCGCCCCAACGCAAGATGTCTTCGGTCGTACCCGTGAAATTGCCTGAGATGTGCGCGGCGGTGACCTGATTGGAGTGCACGACTTTGGCATCAAAAATAGAGCCGTTAAAAAAATTGGGCAAAGCCTTGCCTATCGTCGCGTTGTAAAAAGCATTGTCGGGACGATTTTCTGCGCGACTGGCGGCACGCACTTGTGCCGCACAGCTTGCATCGCTAGGCAAGGCTGCGTAAGGGGCTAGGGTTGTATAAACCACTGACGGAGTCATGGCTGCATTCCCTCCTCCACCGCCACATGCCACCACCAATCCCGCACAAGCTGCCACGACAGCCAACCCCATTATGTTTTTCTTCCACATGCTTGATGCTCCCTGATAAATGCCACGATTAAACGACCCGTCCTGCTCACAAATTTTTTGATAACGCCACGCCGACATACCACTCTTTAGGCGGATTGAGATTAGCTTGCAGCCCGCTATTAAGTTCCAACATCGCGCCGCCGAACACTGGCGTGGCGGCAAATAGCCCCGCTTTGGCAATGCGATAATTTTGTCCTGCTTGCCAACCCAATTCAGGGCCTACACGCCAGTCCCAACGCGGCTGATAACCCAAGCGCAGATGACTCCAATACGAGCTTTGTCCAATGGCGTAATTCGCCATCAAGTCGGCATCGGTCTGCGCGCTGAATTGATATTTAAGCTGAACTTGCGGCAGCAAAACTATCGCTCCACCTTGTTTACCTGTGGCGGGAATATAAGGGGTTTGCTGGGTATTTTGATAACCCAAACTTGCCGACAAGCCCACCGCCGCATCGCCCTCAGTCCATTGATAACCCATGCCACCACGCATCCCTGGTACGCTGGCTTGAACTTTCACCGATTGCCCATTTTGCAAGGTGGTGTAGTTGTAACTAAGCCATGAGGCAAACGCCAAGACATGCCAACCGTGCTGCAAAGTATTGCCCGCCAAGGGTGCAATGTAACCCACGTGGGTATAACTATTGCTGGCGGAAAACTCCGTCCCAACCAAGCCAATGGCGCGCGCATCCTCCGCTGCATTTGCACTAGCTGAGGCACACATCAGCAACATTGCCAGTTTTTTAATCACATTCCTCTCCTCAAAAATTTATGGCGCGGGATGGCGGCGCACCCGATACAACCTTAATAAACGCGGCACAAACCACACCAGCACGGCAATCAACAGCAGCACTGCCAGCAAGGCAAACCACGGATGTTGCGAAGCAAAAATCCCTAAACCACCGCGCAAACCAAATGCTGAAATCGGTGTGACATCGACCGCAACGGTATGCACCACACTGTCATCGGGATGCCAAAACGCCAGCTTGCCGTTTAGTTGCCCCCAATGACCAAAACCCGTAATCGTATCCATGCCGCGCGCCAACACGGCTGGCGTTTCCGCACTAAACACCGTCCATGCCCCTGCGCTACGCGCATAGGCCAACGCAAACACTTGTTCGCTTAAATCCGCCGACACCCCGACCGTCGCACGACTGTGTTGCGCAGGGGGTGGGGTCACGACAAAGAAATCCCGCCATGCGGGCGGCAACAAGCTGTACCAAGAATTACCCAGCGGCGCGCTGGCAACCGGCGTATCCAACGCGTAATGGGCACTGGCTGCTAAGCTGCTTTGCGCACGAGCGGGCAGCAACGATTTTTTGCCCACCAACCAAGCCGCACCAGCGCGTTCGTCTGGCGCACCTAAAGCTAGACTGACATGCCATAACGGACGTTTTTGCAGTTGCGTGAGCTTGGCAACTAAGGTCAGCCCAGCCGAAATCGTATCGACATCGTTATCCAACAAATGCAAGGTTAATGGCTCGCTGCGATCCGCCACACTCACCTCACCCGTGCGCGCAAACAAACTTAAATCGGGCTGATTCAAACTGCTGCCGCCTAGACGTTCCAAGGTGGAATCGTCATAGACCGTCACGGCTAAATTACCCAGAAAAAATGGTGCGCATTTGCCTCCGTGCGTCAACGGAATTAACACTGGCTTTAACTCCAGCGTGTTCCATCCTTGATGCAGCGCGGTGCTGGGGACGCTCACCGAATAGTCATCGTATTGCCCGACTTTATCGTCGTTCAAGGGAATGCTGCCGACCATGATGTGATTCACCAGCACATTCATCGCCGACTGCGGTGACATGCCCGCCGCATAAGCCAAGTGCATGCGCATTTGCACGCGTCCTTGCCAACGATCAGTCCAAAAATTCATGCTTTCACCCGCCACATCAAAACCGCGCAAGGTCTTGGTTTTATAGCCTAGCGACTGCAACGGCGTGACGGTTTGCGCCGCCGCTTGCACGGCGAGTACGGGGGGTAAGTCAGCGAGTTTCGGCACACTTAATTTATCCAAGCCCACCCACGCCGAATTAGGCAACGGCAGTTCGTGCAGCGTAAACGCCTGCGCTAAACGCAGCAGCGTTGCGTCGTCATCCGCTGCCAAAAGCACCAAGCTGCGCGTCGCGTCACCGGGTAAGGCGCGCACTGCCAATACCGTGTGCTCACTTGCTGGGATATTCAGCTCGACTAACCAAGGGGCGAGTTGCGCACGCGTCCCCAATAACACCACTTGCCCTTGGCTCGGCCAGACACCTTGATAGCGTTCGGCAAATACTTTGATGGGCACATATTCATAGCGCAATGCCACGCCCTGCACCACCGCCGACATCGCTTGTAATTGCCCCAAGGTCGCGGCTTGCTCAGTCAGCACATGCAGTTCGGGACGTTTAACCCAGGTGGTTTTATCAAATACTTGATCTAAGTTGTCCAACAACCAAGGCTGGCTGCGTGCGCTGGAGCGAATCGTGAAATGCGATTTTTGTAAATCAAGTTGCGTCCATAACTCGTTAGCTAAAGGCGATTCGCAGCCTTCACCATAATGTTGCACAGCTTGCAAACGCACTTGGTTATAGCCAGGCTTGAGCATATCGGTCGGCACAGCCATATCGACATTTAACTTGGACGCATCGCCCTTCAAGTGCACTTGCCCTATCACTTGCTCATTCACCGTTACCACCAGTTGTGACGGGGCAATCAGCACGTTCGACAAAGTGCCGCGCAAACTTAATTGCACGCTATGCACTGCGCGGCGCGCCGACACGGGTAAGTTGATAGTCAGGCCAGCATCACTGCCACGCAATGTTGCGACAGCGAGATCTGTCTCCGACAATTCGGCGAAACTCAATTCGGTGTTGATTAAATTATCGGCTGGCAACTTATTTGCCTGACTAGGCTTGATTTGAGAGGGTACAGCGGCATGGCTACGCGTCAGCTGTTGCGGAATTTCCGCGCTCATTTGCAAACTCAACGCTTGCGCAATACTGCTTGCCCCACACAGGCACATCAACAGCCATTTTTTCATTTTTGTTCCTAAACAGCCTTAAATCGGCCTAACTAAATTTTTTATAATGTGGCGGCGCGCAATAAACAACAAATGCGCACCGCCTTTGAACAGACTAGTGTAAACGAGCCACACTAAACTCCCTAGCACCGTCTTGCCTTGATGGCGTTGTTGATTGTTACACAACAATTGCGCGCTCGAACCGAACGCCACCGCCGCAATCAATCGCTCGTCAGCAAGGCTGTCGGGCTGATAACACAATCCCGCGTAATGCACCCCTTGCGGGTTACGCCAATGCCACTGAATGCGCGCGTTACAACTTTGCGCACGTTGCGGGAAATACACTTGCAACTCACTCTCCACCGCAGGCAGCAAGCCCACGCTAGGCGACAAAATTTGCAAGCCAGACATCGAGGCATTCACCATCGCTACGGTTTGTGTCTGGTTCTGCCAATGCAGCTCGATGCGCTCTTGATGCGCGACACGGGGCTCTTTGCGCGGCTGACGCTGCTCAAACAACACTCCCAACATGCCCAGCAAAAATAACGCATCCAACACCGCCCAAAACTCCACAAACATAATCATGCCGCGATGCGCTGGCTCGTCGATATAACGCCACACACCAAAGCCAATGCTAAGAACATTGAACAATAAAAATACATAAAACGGCCAAGCCAATTCGGAGATAAACGACTCGTTCAAGTCTTCGCCCTTGGGGGTAACCTTAAACGTTGGCGCGCGCGGCTTACGCACCACCGCCACCAATGCCCACGTTACATATATCGCCTGCGCCGTTTCATACAATTGCGACATAAACGGCCAGCGCACTCGCCCATAAAAATACTGCGTGGTAATCAAGGCGGCTAACATTTGTGGCAAGGCATACACCAGCAATTCTTCGTTAGTGGTGTCGCACAAATTGGCACTAAAAAACAAAAACACGATGGGCGACATCAACATCGCCAAACGTGACAAAGCGAAGCCCCAATAAAACGCAAAGTTGGTGTACAACATGCGCTGCACAAAGGTTAAATTGGGAATGCGCCAAGGATTCTTGAGCATGAAAATTTGCAACATGCCCTGTCCCCAGCGCGAGCGTTGCAAAATAAAACCTGAATACGTTTCTGGCTGCAAACCTGACACCATTGGACGATTGAAGTACATCGTGCGATACCCCAGACTCATAGCATCCAAGGTGGTCTCAGCATCTTCGGTAATAGTCTGCCCCGCAAAGCCTCCCACTTCATCTAACACTGAACGACGCAACATCGCCGCCGAACCGCAAAAAAATGATGAGCCCCAAAAATCCAAGCCTGGCTGAATCACGTCATAAAATAATTCGTTCTCGGCGGGAGAAGATTGAAAGGTATTGAGATTGCGCTCTAAGGGATCAGCATTAATAAAGTTATGCGGGGTTTGCACTAAAAATAATTTCGGATCGTGCAAAAAGAATCCCACCACATTTTGCAGAAAATCTTGTGTGGGGATATGGTCGCAATCCAATATCAAAATCAGCTCGCCGTGGGTAAAAGTCAACGCGCTATTCACATTACCTGCTTTGGCATGGAGATTTTTTTCACGCGTTAAATAACCCGCTCCAAATCTTGCCGCCAAGGCTTGCAACTCGACTTTGCGCGCTTGTGCTTGCAAGGCTTTTTCAGGATTGGCATCGTTACATTTTTGCACCGTGCCACCATCATCCAAAATATAAACGTGCAGTTTTTCACGCGGATAATCAATCTGCGTGGCAGCAATAATGGTGGGATATAAAATGGCGGGATCTTCGTTGTAGGTCGGCACATACACATCGACATGCGGCCACAACGCTTGATTATCTGGCAAGGGTAACGGTTTGCGCTCCAGCGGGCTGATGTTAGAAAAGAACCCAAACATCGTCGTGACAAAACCATAAAACTCAGCCAGAAACAACGCCAAACCAAACACCGCACTCAACCAACCAAACGCCATCGGCAAAGTTTCAGTGGCGCGCCAATACAAATAACGCCAAGCCAAAAAAGTAGCGATGCCGATAATTAACAAGCGCAACGCTAAGATGATTTTTTTATTTTTGACGTGATAAGAAATCACATAGGCGTGAAACAGCACGGCTACCAACACAAAACCGATTAAGGATTCGGTCAATCCACCCATTTTAAGCGTGGCTAAATACAGCAGCGACAAAAATACCGCTGCCAAAATAGCTGGCAGCGGTATTTTCCAAATCACATGATTTTTAAGCGAATTTAATCCGAACAACTTACCGCACCCTATCCGTTCATCTTGAGTAGCAACTTGCACAACGAGCCAATTTGCTAGGCGGGCAAACCACCTAGCGAGGCATTTATAGGTCGTTAAAAACCTTGCGTCGTAGTCATCACAAATCCGTTCACATCGCGGGTTTTCACCGTCACCTCGGCATAATCAATCACTGGTGCAGCAACTACAGGCGCACCCACCACAACCACAGGCGGCAAAATGGGTACCAGCGTGTTATAGGTTGATAGGGGCAATCCTAAATAAGGTGCCGCAACGCCATTAAAGACAATTAAACCTGCTGATTGATCGGTGACAGACACCGTGTCGTACTGCTGACCCGCACGCAACGTCCAGTTGACCGTCACCGTGGTATTCGGTAGCCAAGCCGTTTTGGCAGCTGGCGCGACCGAGTTAATCACTGGGAAACTGGCTGCATTCATGGCTGGCATGGCTGGCATCGCTTGGTTATAAATATACTGAAACGCAACCCCAGTGAGCGGACTCACCCCAGCAATCACGAATTGATAATTACCGCCCGTCATTTGCGTCGTTTCCAAACAATTGCTGCTAATCGCTGCCACTAAACCATTAGCAGGGGCGCACAGCAATACTGGCTGCACGCCTGGCAGCGGAGCAAGTGCAGGCGGAAGCGGCACAACAGGCTGCACATCAAAAACAGTAATGGTGCCAGGCAAACCATTCGTGCCAACAATTCCAGGCCCTGTTACCGTTGCAAACTTCACGCCACGCGCAATTAAATCCGCATTAAAGGTGAGCGAATTCAAAATCAGCCCTAAGCGCGCACCCACAGAATACTTCACGGTTTGCGGCACACCAGGCGCAACATTGGGAATGTATTGCGTAGCAAAAGCGACAAATTTAAGCCCCACTTGGCGTTGATTACCCGCAATCAACCACTGCCCCGCAGGGGAGCGCACTGCCAACCAAATATAGCTAACGCCATTGTTACGAGTACTAAACCATACATGGCTGACATCATTAGGCACAGCACTCACATCAGGGGGCGACACCGCTTGTGGGGCGGTAAAGCGACTGGCGACGGGAAAACCATACGGACTACTCATTACCACTACCCAAGCCGCACGGTTATCGCCGTCATTTAACGCGTTCACATCAAAAACAGCGGTTAGCTGGGCATCGGTTGGCAAGGGTTTAGCGGTCGCAAACTTGAGCTCGACAATTTTTAATTGCGCGGCAAGTTGCGCCAACGCTTCTTGTTGCGCCAAAGCAACTTGATTGGGCGGTGCGCTTTGCCCACCACCGCAGCCAACTAACGCCAACAGCAACAACACTGAACACAGTTTTTTAATGAAATGATGGTTCATTACTTTCCCCTTTTATACTTTTGAATGCAGCGGCAATTCAGCCAACGATTATAAGGGCATTCGCAGCCATATCCTTAGCCCTCATAACCACTTAAGGGTTGGATATGACCGCTTATCTGTCCGAACAAAATGAGGCTTAAAACAAAGAGGGTTGCGCAGGCGTGGACAATTGAGCAGGCGGCGGAGTCGAGGTGTGAGCCAGCAACGCCAATAACTGTGCTTCATCCAGCACCGCGATGCCTAGCTCCTGAGCTTTGTCGAGCTTGCTGCCTGCCTCGCTGCCCGCCACCACATAAGTGGTTTTTTTCGACACGCTGCCGCTGACTTTTGCGCCCAAGGCTTCGAGTTTTTCTTTGACCGCTTCACGGCTTAAAGTTGGCAGTGTGCCAGTGAGGACAAAAGTTTTGCCAGTCAAAGGCAACACCGTCGCCGCTTGCATCGCGACCTCTGTCCAACTCACCCCAGCCGCACGCAATTGTGCAATGACCGCGAGGTTATGCGGCTCGTGTAAAAACGCGCACAAACTTTGCGCCACAATCGGTCCGACCTCGCGCACGGCTAACAAACTCGCTTCATCGGCTGCTAACAACTGCGCCAAATTACCGTAGTGTTTAGCCAAATCTTTGGCGGTAGTTTCACCCACGTTGCGTATGCCCAAGGCGTAAATAAAACGCGCCAAGCTGGTGTGCTTGCTATGCTCAATCGCTGCCAATACATTCAGCGCAGATTTTTCGCCCATGCGTTCTAACTGCATCAACACGGGCAAACTCAACCGATACAAATCAGCGGGGGTCGCCAGCAAATTCGCGTCCACCAATTGCTCGACTAATTTATCGCCCAAGCCCTCCACATTGAGGGCGCGACGACTGGCGAAATGCAGCAAGGCTTGCTTCTTTTGCGCGGGACAAAACAAGCCGCCCGTGCAACGCGACACCGCTTCATCATCAGCTTTCGCAACGTGCGAGCCACACACTGGACACACGCTAGGCATGACAAATTCTGACGCATTAGCAGGACGATGTTCGAGCATGACACGCGCCACTTCAGGAATCACATCGCCCGCGCGCCGCACCACCACGGTGTCGCCGATGCGCACGTCTTTGCGGCGAATTTCGTCCTCGTTATGTAGCGTCGCATTGGTCACCGTCACGCCGCCGACAAACACTGGCGCGAGGCGTGCCACAGGCGTTAATGCGCCCGTGCGTCCCACTTGAATGTCAATGGCAAGCAAGCTGGTGCAGGCTTCTTCGGCGGGAAATTTATGCGCGATGGCGAAACGCGGTGCTCTAGACACAAAACCTAATTGTTGCTGCAACACCGTGTCGTTAACTTTATAGACCACGCCGTCGATGGCGAATGGCAAATCGGCGCGCAATGCACCGATGTCCTGATAAAAATCCAGCAAGCCATCCACGCCGCACACCACACGGCGTTGCTTGGCTACCGCCACACCTAATTTTTCTAGCATCGCCATCTGTTGATGATGTTCAGTGGGCACGCTCAGCCCCGCGCAACGCCCCACGCCATAAGCAAAAAAGCTCAGTTTACGTTTGGCAGTAATCCGCGAATCGAGTTGGCGCAACGCCCCTGCTGCGGCGTTGCGCGGATTGACAAATTCCTTATCGCCGTTGTTACGCTGCATGACATTGAGCGCGGCAAAATCGTCGTTAAACATCAGCACTTCGCCGCGCACTTCCAGCTCGCTCACGGCTTCATTTAAGCGCAGTGGAATATCGCGCACGGTGCGCAAATTTTCCGTGACATCCTCGCCCACAGTGCCATCGCCGCGCGTGGCACCCTGCACAAAAATGCCGTCGCGATAAGTCAAGGTAATCGCCAGTCCATCAAACTTGGGTTCGACCGCGTACTCGATTTCATCTAGCCCCAAGGTCTCACGAATACGCGCGTCAAAGGCGCGTACTTCGGTTTCTGAAAATGCGTTATTGAGCGACAACATCGCGGTCTGATGTGCAACTTCTTGAAAAATTTTGAGCGGTGCTCCGCCCACTCGCAGTGTCGGACTATCGGGCGTTTGCAGCTCAGGATGCGCCGCTTCTAAGCCTTGCAGTGCACGGAATAATTGATCGTATTCCGCATCCGAAACCGTGGGGTTATCCAGCGTGTAATAGGCGTGATTGTGTTGCTCGATTTCGCGGCGTAAAGCGGCAATTTGTGCGGCAGGATTCATGGTAAAAATGCTGTTAAGAAAATAATCGGCGCGCTTGCGCACTGCCTGGGGCAATGTCATACGCCAACATTTTGGCTTCAACAGCGGCGATTTGTGCGCGGATACTTTCTAGACCGCTGCTGCTTAAAACCACGCCTTGATCATCCACTAAACTCAACTGCAATTCGCGCGCTAAGTGTTGCGCCACCTCGCACATCGCCGCGAATTGTTGCACTGGATTTGCCACGCGCGGCACGTCCAGTAATAAGGTTAGCCCGCTACTGCTCGCCTGCGCCAAAGTGTGATGTTGAAAGGGTGCGCTATCTTGATTGATGAGGTGAAACAAGCTCTGTCCCGCCGCATTAAAGGCGTGCAAGGCACCGTCAGATTCGAGCGTCATGCCTTGTAAACTGGCGGCTTCATTGATGTCGCTGGCACGCAAACTGCGTCCTGTTGCCGCGACTAAATTGATGCCAACCATCTGATCAACTGCCGCGCACCAAGCATCTAATTCCACGCCGCGTTGATGCGCATCGGCGACCTCAGGCACGCTAATTTCAGCTTGAATATCATGCGCAACACCTAGCACCAAATCGCGGAAATCTGCCAGCTTGCCAAGGCTAATCAAGCCGCTGCGATCAACCAGTTGCAAAGCCAAACGCACTTTCACATACAAGGTTGGACTATCCGCAATGACGCGCTCCCAAACTTGGCTATGCAAATTCAGCCCACATAGTTGCATCGGTTTAGTGAAGTCAAAACGACGCGGCCAAAACGCATTAAGTACCGCCGCTGGGGAGGGTTCAGAGAACGTCAATTCGATTATAAAATCGCAGCGATTATTGAGCAGCCCGCACGATTCATCTAATGCGCTAGGCAGACTAAAAGTTTCTGTGAGCTCTGTATCTAACGCCAGCACATGCTCAACAGGCGAGAGCGTCGCGTCATACAAAGCATCGCCCGCTTTCACTTTGAACGCTTCGCCAAACTTGCGACTGTATTGGCGTTGCTGCCACCAACCCACGCCATACACCAACACAATGACACCCAATCCAATGGCTAATAACGCCGCTTGTAAATCACTCATACGGTTTTCCTAAAATTCGGGGCAAAAAAAATTAAGCGCGAATTATCGCAAGAACTATTGGATATTGGGAATCTAAATAGCTCGCTCTATCAATTGAAATATCTAAGCAAGACTAGCCCGCGAGGGGCTTCCCCATGAAACATAGTCGCATTCGCTCCTTAGTTTCGTGTGAAAGCGCGAACAAAAAATTACAACGACGCACTTGTCATCGGATAGGAATCTAATCGCGCAACACCGTCATCACAGGAAGTTGCAAAGTACGGCGCGCAATAAAACCAGCGGCTAGCACCACTAAAACCATGCCGCCAAAAATACCGACCAGCCAAATACTCGCGCTCATTTGATAGGGAATTTCCAACACCCAACGCGATACCGCCCAAGCTAAAACCTGCGCACCTGCTGCTGCGAACGCGCCACTGAGCGCGCCTAAGCAAGCGAACTCGGCGCGCTGCAAGCGGCGTAAATAGCCATGTCCCGCGCCCAACGTGCGCAAAATCGCACTATTTTTGGCGCGCTCATCTTGCGTGGCTAACAGCGCGGCATACAACACCACCAAGCCGCTCAACAAGGTAAATAAAAACACCACGCTGATCGTCTGGGCAATCTGCGCGATGATGCCCTGCACTTGCGCAATCACGCTGCGGGTGTCAATCACTAAGAGATTGGGAAATTCACGCACCAGCGCATCACTTAATGCGGCTTGCGCGGGCGAAAAATACACACTAGCAAGATAACTTTCAGGCATATCGCGCAACACATCGGGCGAGGCAATCACAAAAAAATTCACCTTCATCGAGTCCCACGCCACTTTGCGCAAACTGGTCACGCGCGCGCTAACCGTCGTACCTGCCAGGTCATAAGTCAGCGTGTCGCCCAACGCAATACCGAGAGTTTTTGCGATGCCTTGCTCAACGGACAGCTCGTTCGTCGCATTAGCCTGCCACCATGCACCGCTGCTCAATTCATTCCAAGACGGCAACGCCTCGCGATACGACAAATTAAATTCACGCTCAACCAAGGCTTGCGCACGCGGCTCGCGAAAACTATTCGCGTTAATTTTGCGTGCGTTAATCGCCACTAAACGCCCGCGCACCATAGGCTGCAACTCAGGCGACGCAAGCTGCTGACGCGTGAAAAAATCAATGAGGGCAGTTTGTTGGTCAGGCTGGATATTCAACACAAAACGATTCGGTGCATCGACGGGTAACTTGCCTTGCCAACTCGCCAATAAATCCGCGCGCACCAAAGTCAACACCAGCAACGCCATGCCACCTAAGCTCAAGGCGACAATTTGCAACGCCGCACCATGCCGCGCCAAGTTGCGCACACCGAGCCGCTCTGGTGCAGCAAAAAAATCCGAGTAGCGCGCTAGCACGCGCAGCAACAAGTTGGCTAACACGGCAAATAAAATCAGCGCAAACAACAAGCCGCCCAACACCAGCAAACCCAGTTGCCACGAACCCGCTTGCCACACAAATAGCCCTGCCAAAACGCATGCCGCCAAGCCGTAAGCCAAGCCCACACTGGCTTCTGGCGCGGCTAACTCGCGGCGCAACACGCGTAACGGCGAGGCTTTGCGTAACTGCAACAACGGTAAAAAAGCAAAGCCAATGAGCAATGCCAACCCACTGATCGCTGCTTTCCATACGGGTAAAAAACTCGGCTGTGGCAAATTTGCCTCGCGCAGTGCAGCGATACTTTCCACCAAAGCAGCTTGCGTGACATAGCCCAACAGCCCGCCCAGTAAGGTGGCGCACACGCCTAGCAAAATAAATTGGTATAAAAATAACCACAGCAATTGCCCTTGCTGCGCGCCCAAACAACGCATCACTGCGCAGCCGTCCAAATGGCGTAACACAAAGCGGCGCGCAGCCAATGCCATCGCCGCGCCCGCCAACATCGCCGCAGTCAAGGCTGCCAAGCCTAAAAAACTTTCCGCGCGTTCCAATGCCACGCGAATTTCGGGACGCGCATCGCGCACGTCTTCTAATTTTTCATGCGCTAACAATTTACTTTGCAAGCGCGTACGCAACGCCGCTACTTGCGCCGCCTCGCCCGCGAACATCATGCGATACGAGATACGACTGCCTTCTTGCAGCAATCCCGTGCTGGCTAAATCAGCATCATTCATCAGCACGCGCGGGGCGAAACTGGCAAAACCTAGCGACTGATCGACATCTTTGACGATGCGTGCCGCCACGATAAATTGCCGCGCCCCGATGCCCACCGCATCGCCGACTTGCAAATTCAAACGCGTCAACAAACGGCTATCCACCCACACCGAGCCGCGCGCGGGAACATCCCCTCCCCCTTTAAGGGGGATAACCAGCGACTTGCTCGCTTGCGAGCTTAGTCGATTGGCTAGTTGTTCCTTCAGGGCTAGGGTGGGGGTAAAAACTACTTCGCTAGAACAAGCATCAACCCCCATCCCAACCTTCCCCCTGCATAGGGGAAGGAGCAAGTTCTGCGTTTGCGAACAATTTGTATCAATCTCAATTTTGCCGCGCAGCGGATAGCCCGCCTCCACCGCTTGAATTTCGCTCAACAACACTTGCTCGCCGTGCCCGACCATGCTGGGGAAAGTGCGACTTTCCACCACGCGCAGCCCGCGCGCCATAGCGCGATATTCCGCAGGGAAAACTCGCGTAGAAGTGATGCGCAAATCCGCCCCGATTAAACTGGTTGCCTGCTGCGTCAACGCTTGCCGCACCCGATCCGCAAACAGCCCGACGGTGGCGAGACTGCCCACCGCCAACAGCAAAGCCAGCAACAACACGCGCCACTCTCCAGCGCGCCAATCGCGACGCAACAACTTGAGGGATAAACGAAGGAGATTCATTTCTGTGATTGACCAGCTTGCGACGGTTTAACAGCCCAACTCAACACATGCGATGCAGGGAGCGAGAACTTCGAATTAGACTCAAAAAGCAGTGATTCAGATTTCAGTTTATTAACATCAACAGCCTCGCCTTTACATGAACTCAGATTTTCTGTTGCAATTTTTGGACATTGGACTTTATCCTCAACTGCAAAACTAAGTGATGTAGGCGTTGCCGCCTTAGCTTGCGTGGCTGTATCTTGTGAATTTATTACTTCATTTAAACTAATCCAATACTCATTACCAATACGCCAAACAATCCTTACAGGAGCAAGCGTACATAGCGTCGGTTTACTTTTCTTAAACTCGAGCGAAGCTGATGAGTATTGCATCGCAATTTGGCAACCTTGCTCATCCAATTGCAGTGTCGCGTTGCGAATATCACCAAGACTTAAAGCATGCACAACTATACGAGGAATAAACGCGAACTGATGAGTAAACGCAAGTATTAGTATCAACAACACGGGGGCAACAATAAACAAAAGCCACCATTTTTTTGGAAGTGCTATCAAGTGATTAGCCAATATTATCAAAACAACCAGAATACCAACAGCAACCAAAAACTCTTGCTCCGTCGCACCATCTTGACTAAATTCCTTTGCGAATATAGATAATAATACCCAAGGTATGCAAGCCATGAGAGAAGAGATAATAAAAACGAAAAGTGAGTGAATAAAAAGTGAACGAATAACTCGAGGAAAAAAATCAATCAAAAAACGTGTTAGCGAATTAAATGCATCCTTAAAATTATTCCATTTACCCTTCATTTTTTTCATTAGTGTTATTGTTATTATGGCAGTTAAAGCTAATAAAACGATGGTGCAGGCAGCTTTTCCTAGCCAGGAAATTACAGTTGCACCTGAAATCGCCCATATAACTAAAAACACTGTTACAACAACCGCAGGCAAATCAAGCAGCAAAAAAATCACATGATTTTCTAAGAGTTGTATTGGATCTTTTTTCAACAAATCAGCTAAAACATTTCGATAAATATATCCTGGTAAGACGAAATACATTGCAAACAATGCCGTAAATATAATTCCAACCAGTGCTGCTGCTGGGAACAATAATCCAATAGATGAAAGATTAATATCTGAGGGAAAATAATTTTCCTCCATCAAATAAAGCAATATGATTATTCCACCCAGAAAAGAACCTACTGCAGATAACACCGAGATAACATTGCTTGTTGCGTAGGTCAGCAACTCATCCCATCTGGTGGGGGATTTTTTAACGACGCTATTCACGCAACGAATCTGAATATTTCTACGATTCAACTGTTTCATACGTTTCCCTAAGTTATTTTTCATAGCACCACCCGCCCTGCCGCCAACTTCAATTGCTTGCCACAGCGTGCGGCTAGATTTTCGTCGTGCGTGACCAGTATCAAAGTCGTGCCTTGCGCGCGATTGAGTTCTAGCATCAGCTCGATAATTTGCGCGCCCGTGGCGGCATCTAGATTGCCCGTAGGTTCGTCGGCGAATAGGATTTTTGGTCGGGTGACGAAGGCGCGGGCGAGCGCGACACGTTGTTGTTCGCCGCCCGATAAATGTTTAGGCAGATGATGCAGGCGCGCACTTAAACCGACGTTTTGCAAGGCTTGTGTGGCGCGCGATTTAGCCTCTGTTACGCCTTGCAGCTCCAGCGGCAGCATGACGTTTTCTAATGCAGTGAGCGCAGGTAGTAGTTGGAAAGACTGAAACACAAAGCCTGCTAATTCGCCGCGCAGCCGCGCGCGTCCGTCCTCGTCTAAGCCAAATAAATCCACACCATTCAGCAACACGCGCCCAGCCGTTGGCTCATCTAGCCCAGCCAATAACCCTAACAAGGTGGACTTCCCTGAACCTGAGCTACCCACAATCGCCAAGCTGTCGCCTGCGTCTAGACTAAAACTTACCTCGTGCAAAATTTGCAAAGGCAAGGCTTCTAAACTGGGACTTTTGACTTGCTTGGAAAGTCCTATTGCTTGCACAATCTCTGCCATGAAAAATTTACCCTTAAAGATATTATTGTTAGCCAGTTTGCTACTAAGCCACGCCGCTTTTGCGGCGCAAACTATCGTGGTGTTCGGCGATAGTTTATCAGCAGGTTACGGTATCCATCGCGAGGCAGGTTGGGTGAATTTATTGGCTCAGGAATTGACCACAACACACCCAAACTTTAACGTCATCAACACCAGCATCAGCGGCGAAACCACGCTGGGCGGGCGACAACGCATCGCGGCGGTGTTAGCCAAACACCAACCCGACATCATCATTATTGAACTGGGCGCAAACGATGGCTTGCGCGGCGCGAACCTTAAAGAGATGGAACAAAATCTGCGCACCATCATTGCGCTGAGTAAAAAATCCCGCGCAACCGTGCTGCTGCTCGGTATGCAATTACCGCCCAATTACGGACTGAGTTATACGAAAAATTTTAGCGCGCTGTATCCACGCATGGCACGACTAGAAAAGATTTCGCTCACGCCGTTTATGTTGGCGGGCATCCGCGCCGAGCAATTTCAAGCCGATAATTTGCATCCCGATGCCAGTGCGCAACAGCAGATTTTGCGCAACGTAATGGTGCAACTCCAGCCCTTATTAGACTAGGGCAAATCGACATACGCCACGTCTAAAATTTCTAGCTCCGTGATGCCCAAAGGCGTGCGCAACATCGCCACATCGCCCACATTTAATTTCAGCAACGCCAGAGCCAATGGCGACACCCAACTAATCCGATTGCGCGCCACATCCGCTTCATCCACGCCTACGATGCTGTAAGTATTTGCCACCCCCGCGTCGTCGCACACCGTCACCGTCGCACCAAAGAAAACTTGCTCGCAGGCACGACGCAATGCGGGATTCACCACTTCGGATAAATCAAGCCGCCTACGCAAAAAACGAATGCGCCGATCAATTTCACGCAAGCGTTTTTTGCCATAAATGTAATCACCGTTTTCTGAACGGTCGCCATTACCCGCCGCCCAAGTGATGGTTTGCACCAACACAGGACGCTCGGCTTTCCACAAACTATCTAGTTCGTCTTGCAAGCGTCGCTGCCCTTGTGGCGTGATGTAGTTTTTTGCCCCCGCAGGCAGCGCAAAGGCAGGCTCTAGCTCGTCTTCGTCGGATTCAGAGGCAGCATTAAAATGAGTCGTCATAACAGTCCTTACCAAAAAAATGTACCCACTGGCGCAAAAGTATCTAGTCCATGTTAAATCATTAAAATCTAATTCGTTCAATTAGTTAATGACACTGTCAGCAAAAATCATTATATTTTTAAGCAAACACACTTCATCACGAATTTTTAAGCGGATGAAATGAGTTACAGATTCACCGCATAGTTAGCATCATCTGCATCAGGGAGAATAAACGTGAACCCCATCAAGCTGCGCCACCTTGGCAAACTTTTATCCCTATCCATTACGCTCCTAGCACTGCTGCTTAGCCAGCCGAGTTACGCAGGTCTGGTCAATCACGCCGCAGGGACAGTTGCGACAGGAACTAGTTACTGGACAGCTAATTGTAGTGGTTGCCATGGTGCACCTAGCATTGGCACAACTACCGCTTTCACTGGGACAGTTGCTACAAACAACTTAAATTACTACGCCACCTTGCCTGCCAATATCACCTCTGGCGCAACAGCGGTCGGCGCATCCATGAGCGCGTTGAATCTCGCCAATGCCACGGCTAATCAAGACAATTTATCTGCTTACTTTGCTTCTTTACTCACACCTGTCATCACACACAACCAAGCAACAACAGTCACTTCTGGTGCATCTTATAACGGCACGATTTCACCCGTTGCGAGACAAGATTATTTAGTCAACAGCACGACTTATGGGATTGCTGCTGCGGGTTCAGGTATGGGAGTTAGCGGGACAGGCGCACTCACAGGCTCAGCCCCAGCCGTGACGGTTGCGACGCTCTACAACATCACCTTAAGTGCCGCTAACGGTGTGTTAACAGGCACAGCAAACTTAGCTTTAACGGTCAACCCTGCCACACAAACTATTACTTTTGGTGCTACTCCTGCCATCGTTGTCGGCGGCTCAGGAATGTTGTCGGCGACAGGCGGCGGTTCAGTGAGTGGCGTGCTATTAAGCAGTAATTCGCCTAGCATTTGTGGCGTCACAATCAACACGATTACAGGCTTAAGCGCGGGGACATGTAGCATCACGGCGAATCAAGCCGCAGGGAAGAATGCAGGAAATACCATAGGCTACTCAGCCGCCACCGCAACGACAACTTTTACAATAGCTAAAGGCTCGCCAACGCTTGCGATTACACCCCCTACGCTTAGCGTGAATGGCTCAGGTTCAATCAGTGCGAGCAGCGCCTCTACAGGTGCAATTACTTTTAGCAGCACCACGCCGAGTATTTGCACCGTCGGGGCAGGTAATCCTGCCACCATCACGGTTACGCCTGCCGCGAATGCTGGCAACCTTTGCAGCATCAATGCCAATCAAGCAGCCGATGTCAACTACAACGCAGCCACCCAAGCCACCAGCAATATCCCCCTCAGTGTTGCCAGCCAAGCTATCACTTACACCGCTGTACCCGCGCTAGTGGTGGGTGGCACTGGCACGATTAGCGCGACCGCCAGTTCAGGACTCGCGGTCTCTTTGAGTAGCAACACCCCTGCCGTGTGTACGGTGCCAGCAGCATCCAATAGCCCAGCCCTCATCACCGTTTTAGGCACGGCAATTCAAGGCAGCACCTGCCAAATTTCTGCCAGCCAAGCGGGTAACGGTAATTACGCAGCCGCGCCTACATTGACGCGAAACATCACGCTAGGGCAAGGCTCACAAACACTCAGCTTCGCTGCTGCGCCCACAGTGGTAGTAGGCGGCACAGGCACAGTGAGCGCGACCTCCTCGGCAGGGTTGCCTGTTACTTACACTACCAACAGCTCATCCTGCTTAGTCACAGCGACGGGTGTAGTAACAGGCATTGCGACTACGCCAGCTTGCGTCATCACCGCGACACAAAGCGGCAATACTAACTTTGCCCCCGCAACTGCGACGCAAACTCCAACCATAAGCGTCGGTGCGCAATCCTTAACGTTTGTCACGCTCCCGACTCTCGTAGTGGGCGGAGCAGCAGGCGCAATTAGCGTCACTAGTTTGAATACCATTTCCAATGCTGCCACAGGCTTACTCAGCACCCTCACTATTCCTGCCACCACCAGCGTTTGCAGCATCACAGGCTCACCCGCTGCGGGCTACAGCATTACTCCGCTCAGCGCGGGAACGTGTACGGTGGTCGCAACCCAAGCAGGCGATGCAAACTACACGGCCGCGCCAGCTAAAACGAAGAGTTTTCCGATAGGTGTAGGCACACAAAGCATTACAGCAGTGATTCCTCCCAGCATTGCAGTCAATACCTCAGGCGCAATTTCCGCTACCAAAGGCGCGTCCACTAGCCCCGTGATTTTTAGCAGCATCACGCCTGCCATCTGTACCGCGACAGGCGTAAACGGCGCAACCATTACAGGTATTAGCGCAGGGAACTGCATCATTGCCGCCGACCAAGCCGCCGATGCCAATTACGCAGCAGCCACACAAGTAAAAACCAAATTTGCGGTTGGAAAAGGCACACAAACCCTCACCTTTGGCGCAGCCCCTGCTGTATCAGTGGGCGGCACAGGCACATTGCAAGCCACCGCCTCGTCGGGTTTAGTAGTGAGTTTTAGCAGCACCACGCCCTTGATTTGTAGCGTCACGGGTAACAGCGTGACCGCGTTAAGCGCGGGTAATTGTGTGGTGGCTGCAAACCAAGCGGGCGATGCCAATTACAGCCCCGCCGCGCAAATCACCCAAACCCTCGCACTGACGCATCTCGCCCCTGTTGCGAATGCCTTAACCATGACCGTGCCGCTGAACACCGCCACCACGCTGGATTTAGCCGCCCACATTAGCAGCACCTCGCTAACGGGCATCACGCTGGCAAGCAATCCTGCGCACGGCACGCTGACCGTCAATGGCACGAAAGTGACCTACACCCCGACCCATAATTATTTCGGCGCGGATAATTTTAACTATGCCGCCATTGGCTTAGGCGGCACATCAGCAGCGGCGACCGTCACCATCAGCATTGTAGGTCGCCCTGATCCCACCCAAGATACGGCCGTCATGGGACTACTCAGCGCGCAAGCGGATACCGCATTGCGTTTTGCCAGTGCGCAAATTGCCAATTTCCAACATCGCATGGAAAGTTTGCATCACAGCGCGCCTAGCAATGCCGCAGGCATAAGCAGCTTTAATGAAGACATGGATGCCGCGCCAGCGATTGCACCGACCAGCTATCCCTTAAGCAGCGCGCTCACTACGCCCGCCGCCAGCAACACGCTCAGCAGCAACCCTGCGACTAGCAGCATCGCGACTGAAAATCTGGCTTTGGGATATGGCTTGGTGGATCTAGTCACCACCCAAACGGTGAATTTGGCCAACTTAGTCGGCAACCGTAACGCGGCAACGGATCACAGCGGTGAGGCCAATATCTGGGTAGAAGGCATCGCGAGCTTTGGTAAGCAAGCCGCCAGTGGCACGCGCACGGGTACTGATTTTTCTAGTAACGGCGTGAGCGTCGGCATGGATAGACGCATCAACAGCGACTTGACTTTAGGCTTTGGACTAGGCTTTGCGCGTGACAAAACTAACATCGGTACGGATGGCTCAAAAAATCAAACTTCAGGCACTTCAGCGGCACTTTATGGCAGCTATCAACCTAGCAGCGATGCGTTTGTAGATGGCTTGTTCGGCATCGGCACGCTCAACTTTGACATGCAGCGTTTTGTCGCCCCCGCCAATGCTTATGCGACCAGCACGCGTCAAGGTCGGCAACTGTTTGCCTCGGTCTCCAGCGGCATCGAACATCGGAGCAAAAATTTAATGGTCTCGCCCTATGGACGCGTGGATTACTCCTCCGACCAACTCAATCAAGTGACCGAAACAGGCGCGGGCATCAATAATCTCACTTACTTCAAACAAACCAATCCCACGCTACAAGGTGCGTTAGGGGTACGTTTAGAAGCCTCACACAACACCAGTTTTGGGCAAGTCAGCCCCCGTTTGCGCGGCGAATATCGCCACAATTTTCAAGGTAATCGCGTCAGCAGCATTGCCTATGCCGATAACCTCAACACTCAATACTCGGTGAGCAGCGGCGCGCTGGTGCGCAACAGCATTGTGTTGGGGCTAGGCAATAATTTCATGCTGGACAATGGCGTGAGCATCGACTTCGATTACCAACATCAACATACCTTTTCGCAAACCCAAAACGACAGCGTACGCGTCAATCTCACCAAAGCGTTGGATGCACCCACTACCCGCCGCCACTTTAGCGAAGCCGATGATGAAGCTGCCGAACATCGCGGCATACAAGTGGACGCAGGTTTGCTGTTTGACGACAACATCACGCGCGCAAAACAAGCGGGGGATATTTTGTCCGACCATAGCTATAGCTTTAATGCCAATCAGAGCTTTATTTTCCCCTTGGGAAACAATATGCGCGGGATACTCACTGGCACGCTGGGCGGTGAAAAATTTGCCAACTACGATGGTTTAAGTCATGTGTTAGTGGGCGGCAAAGCCAGCTATCAATACCGTCCTTCCTCTGCGTTTGGCTCGCCTATTTTGGGCATCTTCGCCAGCGGCAATGCGCTGCAATATCAAAGCCAATTACGCGATGGCTACAGCTATAGCACGGGCGTGGACATGCGCTTCGCTCTCACCGATCGCATCAACACTTACACCGCCTTAGCGGCTAATGGTCGCAGCGGCAAGAGCGCGGTTTTCAATACCCGCGATGCCGCAGTGCGTAGCAATCTAGACTATGCCTTGAGCGCGCAAAGCACGCTGTATGTCGGTGGCGAATATCGCAGCGGCGACATCGTTTCGACAGGCCATCCTTCGCTAGAAAACGTCAACATTGCCAAAGTGTTTGTAGCAGATGATGCGTATGTGGCGCAGCAGCTATTTAGCTACCGCTTTGATGGCAAAACCACCATCGCGACCTTGGGTTTCAACCTCGGTTTCGGCACGCGTGATTCGCTCGATTTTTCGGTGCGGCGCGCTACCGCCACACCCACGCTGCGCCCTAGCTTCGCGACCTCGCCGCACAGCTATATCAGCAACCAATACAGCGTCGTTTATCTCATCGGTTTCTAAAGGAATCATCATGCGCGCCTCCTATTTAGCTTTAATTCTGCTCACGCTGCTAAACGGCTGCGGCGGCAGCAGCCCCAACGATGTTTATCCCAATACCCCACCTGCCATAAAGCCTAGCAACGGCCCAGATCGTTTTTTGCTGTTTCCCAATCCGCAATTACAAGCAGATGGCACGCTGCAAACCAACTCGGCCGAATATGCTCGTGCCTATTACGCCGCAATTGACCCGCTTAATCAGCGCAGCACCTTAGCGGGCTTCAAAAGCGTGAATGGCTTTGGTAGCGGCACAGGCACCGAACTCGCCGCCACCTTTGGTGACAGCCGCGATTTAGGCTACGGACGACGCATGACCGCACGGAAAAATACCGATGGCACGGTGGCATTTTTAGTCGGCAATTATTTAGTCAACACCGCTGGCGTATATGGTTATTCAAGTTTGAATTTGGATGCCGCTGTGGTGCAAGATGCCAAGTGGCATAAAGGCACAAGCGCGATTGAATTTAGCCCCGCGAGTACTGGTGGCATGAGCTTTACCAAGTTTTACTCCTTCGATGCAGCAGGTAATCGGGTGCTGAGTTTGGACTTGGATGGGCGCGGGGCTAAAACCGTCCCGACCACTTGTTTATCTTGTCATGGCGGACGAGCCGACCCACTCACGCCAGCGTTAGGCTCGCCCACAGGCTTAGCGTTATTCCCTGTGCAAAGCAATTCTGCTTCGATGGCGCGGGGCGATGCCCAAGCCCATTTACACGCGCTCGAAGTTGATGCCTTGGATTTCTCTAACGCGCCAGGCTACAGCCGCGCCGCCCAAGAAGCCACGCTCAAAGCCATCAACAAAATAATTCTCAGCACCTATCCCATTCCCGCTACCACGACTTTTGCCGAAGATGCAGGACGACGCATCGCCACCACGAATGAGTGGCAAGGCACAGCGGCGAATTTAATTAAAAATGCTTATGGCGGCGACGGCTTGCCCAATGCCAGCTATCACGACACGTATCTGCCTGCCGATTGGCAAGCGAATGGGCAAAGTACGCTGTATCAAAACTCGGTTGTGCCCGCTTGCCGCGCCTGCCATATTTTGCGCGGTACAAACAATCAAGCTGATTTGGATTTCGATACGCTGACAAAATTCACCAGCTACGCCATGCGTGTCAAGGAACATGTGATTGATCGAGGCGATATGCCCTTAGCTAAAATCGTCGCGGACAAGTTCTACGCCACGAGTATGGCAAACAATATGGCGTTGTTTTTAGCTAGCGCGCCGCTGGCATTTGTGAGTCAAGACAGCGCGGGCAACAGCCTAAAAGCAGGTCGCCCAATAGCCGATACCGACCCTGACCGCGTTATCCCACTGGGTGCGACGCAACTCTCGGCTGCCGCCAGTTTGTTTTCCACAGGCTACCAATGGAGCTTTATTAGCAATCCTGGCGCAGCCACTTTAAGTAATCCCAATCTCATCAATCCAACTTTTACCGCCAGTATAAACGGCACTTATGTGTTGCAACTCATTACCAGCCAAGGCACGCAGGTGAGCGCGCCCAAAACGCTCACGCTCGTGGTCAACAGTGCGCTTACGCCGTTACCGAGTGCCATCCGTTTTGCCGACATCAAACTGGTGCTACAAGGGACGTGTCTCGCCTGCCATGTTGCCAATGGTGCAGCACCAATTAGCTACGACAACATTGATAGAAACGGCGATGGGAGCATTGATGCAACTGATGATGCCTGGCTGTACGCAGAAGTGCGCGGACGCATTAACTTTACCGATATTGAGTCGAGTCAGTTGTTACGCAAACCCAGCGGCGAACATCACAACGGCGGCTTACAAACAGGCTTTGATAGCACCACCGCAGCGGGTAACACACTACGAAGCAATTATGATTTGTTCCTCAATTGGATTTTGAACGGCGCACCGCAATAACTTTTTCCTCACCCTTAGTAGTAGGAGTCCACCATGAAAAAATTTGATGACATAGATGAATCACGCCGCAAAATTCTCCTTCAAGCCTTAACCTTGGGCGCAGCCAGCACGCTCGCCAGCCAAAATGCGTTAGCCAGTTTGTTTGGCAACCGCCCCGCACAATTACCTAGCAACCAGTCCATCTATCGCATCACGGGGGAGGCGACGGTCAATGGTAAAACGGCCACTTTGCAGACGCGCATTTTCCCTGGCGACACTGTCGCTACGGCACAAGACAGCGAGATCGTGTTTGTGGTGAATAGCCACTCAATGATTTTGCGTGCCAATAGCCACTTAGTCATCGAAACGCCTGCCCGCAATACGGCGGCCTTACTTATTTCAGGCTTACGTTTATTGACAGGCAAACTCCTCTCGGTATCGCGTAACAGTCCGATGCAAATCAACACCGCCACCGCGACTATCGGCATACGCGGCACGGGCTTTTATGTCGAAGCCGACCCAGAACTCACTTACTTTTGTACCTGCTACGGGGTCACCGATGTCATTGCCAGCGGCGACCCATTAAGTCGCGAAACCGTCACCTCACAACATCACGATAGACCGCTCTATATCGTCGCGGGCGCGAGTGAAGGCAGCAATATCCGCAACGCACCCTTTATCAATCACACCGACCAAGAGCTACTCCTCATCGAAACTTTAGTCGGTCGCACCACACCATTCGTGTTTGCCAACGACGCGTACAGCGCGCCACGCCGCGATTACTAATAGCCGTAATCAGCGCGTACTAAGTGCGCTCTGATTGATGGTAGTGCCGCAGGATTCCCGCGCTCGTTTTAGTCACGCAAATTTCCTACCCGCAAGCCCCTTTATATTTATAATCGCGCCTCATTTTTTATCGTCTTGCATACCATGTCGAACTCAGAAAATCGCAGCTTAAACACCCATCAACAAGGCTTCACGCTGATTGAAATCATGGTCGTAGTAGTCATCATGGGCATCCTCGCCGCCTTGGTTGTGCCAAAGTTAATGGGGCGTGCCGATGACGCGCGCATCATGGCTGCCAAACAAGATATTTCCACCATGCAGCAAAGCCTCAAGCTGTACAAACTTGACAATCAACGCTATCCCACCACCGAGCAAGGCTTAGCCGCGCTGATTGCCAAACCGACTAGCGGTCCAGTGGCGAACGGTTGGAAAACCGGCGGCTATTTGGACAAACTGCCCAAAGACCCGTGGGGCGGCAACTATCAATACCTGTCGCCTGGTATCAAAGGCGAACTGGATATTTTTTCACTCGGTGCAGATGGGCAAGCGGGCGGCGAAGGCAATGATGCAGACATCGGCTCGTGGCAACTCTAGTTCTACCTCAATTCCTTAGCGGCACAGGTAGAAACGCAATTTTTGCAGTGACCCGCGACTGCTCGCTTCGTCCACTGCTTAGGCAAGGCAATTGCACGACACTTACGCTGCGCAATCGCGCAATAAATTGCGCTCCTAAACACATCAAAACCTCACACGGCTTTACCCTGCTCGAACTGCTGGTGGTGATGGTCATCGCGGGGATTATTTTAGGCATGGTGTCATTCAAAGCGATGCCTGACGACCGCCAAGTATTGCAACAAGATGCGCAGCGCATCGCGCTGTTATTGCAACTGGCGCGCGATGAAGCGATTGTGCGCAATCGTCCCATTGCCTTTGCAGCCGATGCCACGCATTACGGTTTTTTGGTCAAACCAGAACAGCAATGGCTGCCGCTCAAAGACGATGAAATGTTACGTGAGCGCGAGTTCAAACACGGCCCCGTCAGCTTTTCCATCGCACCCAACAACACTTTACCCACCATACCTTTGCGCATCATGTTTGGTCACGAGCCCGTCGATAAACCGTTCGTTTTGACGCTCACCGTGGGCACGGCGCAAGTTGCGATTGCCGCCGACGGTATCGGGCATTTCACGGTTGAATAAGAACAAATGAAACTTACCAATTCAGAGTGTTGCGATGAAGCGCAAGGCGCAGCACAACGCATGACGCAGGCATATCAGCTTGATAGACCAGGAATGAGCACGCACGCAACACCGCGATTAGCAAAAAAAATGAATTGGGCTGGCTTTACGTTATTAGAAGTGTTGGTCGCGCTGCTGATTGTCGGCACCGCACTCGGTGCAAGTTTGCGTGCGGTGGGTAGTTTGACGCAGAACAGCGAGGGCTTGCGCGCCGCGATGATGGCGACATGGGCAGCGGAAAATCGCCTCGCGCAAATTCGCTTAGCGCATGAATTTCCTGCTATTGGCAATCGCCAATTTGCTTGTCAGCAAGGTGAATTAGCGTTGCTGTGCGACGAACAAGTATTGACCACGCCCAATCCGTTTTTCCGTCGAGTCGAAGTCAGCGTGTATGACGCGGCGCACAGCCGCCGCATCATCAAACTCACGCAAGTGGTATCCAATGCGCAATAAACCGCCAACCTACTGCGCGACTCGCTGGCTACGCTTGGCGATTTCTAACGCCACAGCAAGCCACCCACAGCGCGGTTTCACGCTGGTCGAGCTGCTGGTTGCAATCAGCATTTTGGGCTTAGTCGCGGTGATGGGCTGGCGCGGCTTGGACAGCATCGTGCGCTCGCGCACCGCATTAAATTTAGAGCTGGAACAAACGCGTGGCATGCAATTAGCGTTTGCGCAAATGCAAAGCGACACCGCCCACCTCGCGCCCAACAGCCTAATTGCTAATCGCCCCGCGCTACACGCGCTGGCAAATCAGCTCACGCTGGTGCGCACCGTGTTTGCCGAGGCGCAACCGACACGCGTGCAAGTCGTCAGCTATCGCCTCAACGACGGCAAGCTAATACGCCGTGAATCGCCCGCCACGCGTGACTTGGCTGAGCTTGATAAGCTGTGGCTCGCCGCCCTAAATAACACCGACAGCAGCCCAGCGGTATTGTTAAAAAATGAGCTCAGCGCGATGACTTTGCGCGTGTGGCTAAACGGCGGCGTGGCATGGCAGCCCGTTATGGATGCAGCGGTTATCGCCAGTCTCGCTAACGGCATGACGGCGAGCGGCTTAGAAGTGGTGCTGCAACTACCAGAGCAAGACCATGCTTTAATCAAAGTGTTTCTATTGGGTGCAATATGAAGCAACGCAATATGACGCTTGGTCAATCCCAGCAAGGCGTGGCGGTCATCATGGCGTTGTTACTCACCACGCTCGCGCTGACCATCGTGGCGAGTTTGTTTTGGCAGCAACAAGTGCAAGTGCGCTTAATCGACAACCAACGCTTGCAATTACAAAAGCAATGGATATTGCGCGGCGCATTGGATTGGGCGAGTCTCATCGTGCGCGAAGATGCCAAGTATTCCAGTATCGACAGCCTAGATGAACCGTGGGCTACGCCGCTTGCCGACACCCGACTCGATCAATATGTAGAAAATGGCAAAGCCGACAACGACCTCGGCGACACCAAATTAGCAGGGCAAATCAGCGATGCGCAAGCGCGTTTTAATCTGAGCAATTTGTCGCCCAATGGCGTGATAGACCCCATTGCCGTCAGTCAATATGCGCGGCTGTTGAGTCTGCTTAATTTAGATAGCGCGCTGGCGCAAAGAACTGCGCAAGCGATGGCGAATGCCGCGCAATTAAACATGCCCCCCACCAGTGCTGCGCAAGCCATGCCCAACAACGCAGCCACTATGATTAACGAGGTGGCGATGCACAAAACAACAGGCCTATCCGTGCCGCCCAATTCCGCACTCAACGTGCCTAGTGCGCCCGCGCCAAGCCGCGCGCAAAGCATTGCTTTTAGCCAAGTGGATGACTTGCTCGCCATCTCTGGCTACTCGCCCGCGCTGCTCGCCAAACTTAGCCCACTGGTGATTTTTTTACCCCGCAGCGCGCCTGTGAATATCAACACCGCTGACGCAATCGTGCTTGCGGCACTGGTTGATAATTTATCGCTCAGCGAGGCGCAACTGTTAGTTGGTGCGCGTCAATCTGCACGCTTTAACGACCTCAATGCCATTACCAGCAGGCTCGCTGGCAAGCGTTTTACCGCCAATAATTTTAGCGTGACCAGCAGTTATTTTTTAATCGAGGGAAAAGTACAAATGAACCGCGCTCGCTTGGATATGCAAGCCCTGCTGGAACGCAACGGCGCGGTGACCAAACTCCTGTGGATTCGAGAGTTTTAAGCAGCGGATATGCCCTGCTAGGCGGCCGATTCACCCCGCGATAGCCGCAGCAAAAAACTCGCATAAATAAATTGCACGCCTACAGGTTTAGACCAACCACTTCCAGCACTCGCTACAAACCAAAAAATCGCTTAATTGTCAGCAACACTTCTGAATGCTGGTTATGAATTGCATGATGCTTGCTTTCGTCATCTAAATTTTGCAAGGCACTATCGAGTTGCGCACTGCGTTCCACCAGCACATGCGAAATCGCTTCGGCAATGGCAGGACGCGCTTGCAGCACTTGCTCAAAATCAACCTTGTCCAAGCGATAACATTCCACATCAGTTTTGGCGATAACTGAGGCGCGACGCGGTGCGCCTGTCATCAAGCTCATCTCGCCAAAGAAAGCACCTTTGCTTAACACATTAACGATGCGCCGCTCGTTATTCGCGCCTTCCAAATAAATTTCCGCCTCGCCGCTCAAGATAATAAATAGCCAATGTTGCCCAGTCGTACCTTGCTTAGTAATCACATTACCTTTAGCAAACGGCGCGTATTTTAAGCATGAAGCAACATGATTAAATTCGTCTTCGCTGAGTTCTGCAAACAACGCAACGCGGCGCAAGGTCTTAATGCGACGAGCTAATTCACGCTGCTGCACGGCCTCTTCATACTTTTCATTTTCTTTGATGAAATGCACGTTTTGCTCTTCGACAGCGAGCTTGATGCCGACCCGCTCCAGCGCGGTATAAACATGCCAGCGCACCGCCGCATCGGTGGGATCGTCCACACTCAAATCCGTCAACCAATAGCGCAACGCATAACGTGCGCAGCCTTTGTCGATTTCCATTAGCACACAACTCGCCGCTGGCGACTTCGCCACATTGTTAATCTCGGCGTGCCAAATGGCATCTTCCACTGCGGTGACTACCTTGGTCGGTGTCGTGCCTAAACTCACGTTAAACCACACCCAGCGTCGCCATTGCACGGGCTGATCGCCGCGCCGCCCCAATACCAAAAATTTATTTTTCATCAACTGACTATTGGGAAATACCACGGTTTCCCAATTGCGCGTTTCCACCAGCGTCGAACGCCAGCGTATATCCACCACGCGCCCCGAAATATCATCGACTTTAATCCAGTCGCCAATCTCCACCGAGTTGTCTAACTGCAATGCCAAGCCGCCCAAAATGTTGCCCAGCGTGTCTTGCATGGCGAACGCCACCACCGCCGTCATCATCGCCGAGGTCGCTACGATGCTGCCCAAATCCAAGCCCGCATAACGCAGCCGCACCAAGCCCCAAGCGACATAGGCGATGATGACAAAAATATCTTCGGCAATGCGCGGCGGCGACACATGCGCGATGGGCAACACCATGCGAAACATCAGCAAGCCCCACAAGCGTATTAAGGCAATGCCGCCGCCAATCACAAACGCCTCGCGCAGCGTGGTGGCGGCTTGCACAAACGACATGGCAAACAACAATCCGCTGACAAATTGTCCGAACAAACACACCAAGAAAAAGCTCAGCGTATTGACAATGCTGCTGCGCGCTTCGCGATGAAATTGATACAGCAACACCGCCAAACCTAACGCCATCATCACGACGAGCAACGATTCACCTTGCCAAAAAAAACCAATCGCACTGTCCCAAAAATCCATACGTCCTCCTGCTCGTTAATTTTTTGAA
>JAVHRN010000063.1:6721-11831 GCA_036171695.1 Gallionella sp. | reverse complement strand
GCGATGCAGTGTTTTATCGCGCATCAGGTTGAGGTCGTGATTCTCGAAGTTGGCTTAGGCGGACGTTTGGATGCGGTGAACGTGTTCGATAACGATTGCGCGGTAGTCACTTCAGTGGACATTGATCACGTCGATTATTTGGGCGATACGCGCGAAGTAATTGGCTTTGAAAAAGCGGGGATTTTTCGCGCTAATAAAGTAGCGATTTGTGCTGATGCGAATGTGCCTGATGCCTTGCGCGAGCATGCGCAAAAAATCGGCGCGGAACTTTGGTGTATAGGCTCTGAGTTTGGTTGCACGCCGCATCAAGGTCAGTGGGACTATCGCAGCAAAGTGGGCGCACGCAATGCCTTACCGCATCCCGCTTTGCGCGGTGCGTTTCAGTTAAACAATGCCAGTGCAGTGTTGGCGGTGTTGGATGTGCTGCAAGCGCGTTTGCCAGTGAGTATGGCGGCGGTGCGGCGCGGGCTGACTGAGGTGGAATTGACCGGGCGTTTTCAGTTTGTGCCGGGCAAGCCGCAACTGATTTTAGACGTGGCGCACAACCCACACGCGGCGCGTTCGCTGGCGCAAAATTTCGCCAATTTGCCACCTTGTCCGCACACTTATGCGGTGTTCGCGATGCTCAAAGATAAAGACATGGCGGGCGTGGTCGAGCTGATGAATCCGCATGTGGATACTTGGTTGGTGGCGGGTATAGACGCGCCGCGCGGTGCGTCTAGCGCGGAGCTGGTGCAGGTGTTAGCTGCCGCCAAAGTGCGAGGTCGTGTCATCGCGTTTGAAAATGTCGCCGATGCCTTACGTTTTGCCTATAACGCCGCAGGTGAAAATGATAGAATCGCCGCCTTTGGTTCGTTCTACACGGTCGCCACCGTAATGCAGGAGCAGCATATTCACGTTGCTTAACTGCGTTACGGTATCAAATTCAAGCGAGACATTCTCATGGCAAAACAGCTCACAGACGAAGAAATCAATCTCCGCCGCAAACTCCGCCGTCGCCTCATCGGAGCGAGCGCGCTCATTCTCACCTTAGTCGTTGTGTTGCCAATGCTGCTCGATAGCGAACCCAAAGCTACCGGTCAAGACATCGAGTTGCGTATTCCCACTCCCGATAAAGTCGGCGAGTTTGTGCCAGGTGTAGCGAGTGTTGAGTTGGCGGATGTGCCTGTTAGTGCGGTCACTGTCGCCAGCGCGGTTACGGCGGTTAGTGCGCCTGCTGCGGCAAGCTCTGTGCCTGTTGTTGCACCTGTTGCCAGCCTGCCCATCGTTAAAAAAATCGACGTAAAACCAGTCGAAATAAAAAAGCCTGAAGTTAAAAAGCCCGAAGCAAAAGTAGCGGACAAGCCGCCCGTCGTTGCCGAAAAATCAGCGACCAGTTTTGTCGCGCAAGTGGGTGCCTATAGCAATGCCGATACCGCACAGCAGCAATATCGCCAGTTAAAAGACTGGCACTTCAAGGTGTATACCGAAACAGTGGGCGACAAAACCCGTGTGCGCGTTGGCCCGTATGCGACTCGTGAACAAGCTGAACAGGTGCGCACCTTGCTGGAAAAACATGGCCTGCACCCTGTGGTTTCGAGTGCTAAATGACCTTGTTTGATTGGCTGCTAATCGCCATCTTGGTGGTGTCGGTGGTATTGGGTTTATGGCGCGGTGCAGTGTACGAAGTGTTGTCTTTGTTGGGTTGGCCGATTGCGTTTTTGTTGAGTAAAACGGTCGCGCCTGCATTGGTAAACTATTTGCCTGTGAGCAATGAAACAGGGCGCAGCGCGTTAGCGTATGGCTTGGTATTCATCGCTGCGATGTTGCTCTGGGCGATGTTGGTGTGGTTGTTTTCTAAACTCATTAGCGCAGCGGGATTAGGTTGGTTAGATGGTTTGTTGGGCGGCGTGTTTGGCGTGTTACGCGCGGCGTTAGTGATGCTGTCGTTAGTGTGGGGCGCGGGCATGACGGATTTGCCCACTCACACGTTCTGGCAACAAGCGCAATGGAGTGCAACGTGTGAGACGGTGGCGATAAAGACACAAGTATTTTTGCCTGATAACGTCGCGCAACGCATTCACTTTCCGCCTCGCGCGTAAAAAATTTAGCAGTTAATTCGGTCTCAATTTTTAGGAAAAAATTATGTGTGGCATTCTCGGTGTCGTATCACAAACCCCCGCTAATCAGTTGTTGTATGACGGTTTGCAAGTGCTGCAACATCGCGGTCAAGACGCGGCGGGGATTGCTACCTTAGATGGGCAAACATTTCATTTGCATAAAGGCAATGGCATGGTGCGCGATGTGTTCCGCACTCGCAATATGCGCGCCATGACGGGTAATTGCGGCATCGCTCATGTGCGTTATCCGACCGCAGGTTCGTCGGTTGATCACAACGAGGCGCAACCGTTTTATGTCAATTCGCCATTCGGTATTGTGCTTGGACATAACGGCAATTTGACCAACGCGCCTGAACTCAAACAGCAACTATTTGAGCAGGATTTGCGTCATGTCAATACCAGCTCTGATTCCGAAGTTTTGCTCAATGTGTTGGCGCATGAGCTGCAAGCTAAATCAAAAGGGTTGCGTTTAGATGTGGCAGCGATTTTTGCGGCGGTTACCAGCGTGCATCAGCGTTGCAAAGGCGCGTACGCGGTGGTGGCGATGATTGCAGGCGCGGGGCTGTTGGCGTTTCGCGACACGCACGGCATTCGTCCGCTAGTGATTGGCGTGAACGAAACTGCAACAGGCAAAGAGTATTTAATCGCGTCGGAAAGCGTCGCGCTCGACACCTTGGGCTTTAAGTTTGTCCGCGATGTCGCCCCAGGTGAAGCTGTGTTTGTGGACTTCGCAGGTAACTTGCACAGCCAGCAATGCAGTGCGAATGCCGCACTGAATTCTTGCATTTTTGAATATGTTTATTTTGCTCGTCCTGACTCAGTGATTGATGGCGTTTCGGTGTATGAATCGCGTTTGTACATGGGCGAATTTTTGGCGGATAAAATCAAGCGTGATTGGGCGCATGTGCCGATTGATGTGGTGATTCCGATTCCTGATTCCAGCCGTCCTAGTGCTTTGCAACTGGCGAATCGTTTAGCGATTCCATTCCGCGAAGGCTTCGTTAAAAACCGTTATATCGGTCGCACTTTCATCATGCCGGGACAGGCGATGCGCAAAAAATCAGTGCGCCAAAAACTCAATGCGATTGGGCTGGAATTCAAAGGCAAAAACGTGTTGCTGGTGGACGACTCCATCGTGCGCGGCACGACCAGTCGCGAAATTGTGCAAATGGCACGCGACGCGGGCGCGCTCAAAGTTTATTTCGCCTCCGCCGCGCCGCCTGTGCGCTTTCCTAATGTCTATGGCATCGACATGCCATCGCGCCGCGAGCTTATCGCCACAGGGCGCAGCGATGCAGAAATTTGTCGCGAAATCGGCGCAGACGAATTGATTTATCAAGACCTCGCAGACCTGAAAGCCTCGGTGCGCAAATGCAATCCTGCCATCCAAGAATTTGACGCATCGTGCTTTGATGGTCGTTACATCACTGGCGACATTACCCCAGAATTTTTGCAAGCCATGGAAGTGCGCCGCGCGGGCGACAAAGCGGGCGCAAGTGACGACGAACAGATGGAATTAGAACTGGCGATGAGTGCCAGCTCAATGTGAGGTTATAGCTTAGTTAAGAGAGCTGCTGCATTTGCAGTTTGAAATAACCGCTAGATTCTAGGAGCGTAAATTAAGTGTGCTAATTGGATTCTATGCGTTGTGCTTTTTGCAACACTCATAACGGCGTTACTAAAAATTTAGGACTTAATAATGAACGAACAAAACTATCAACCTGAAACTTTAGCGGTACGCGCGGGGACGCAGCGCAGCCAGTTTGGCGAACATTCCGAAGCGATGTTTTTGACTTCCAGCTTTATTTTCCCCAATGCTGCTGCTGCCGCCGCACGCTTTATCGGCGAAGCTCCAGGCAACATTTATGCGCGCTTTACCAACCCGACTGTCACCATGTTTGAAGAGCGTCTCGCGGCACTTGAAGGTGCGGAGCAATGCGTCGCGACCGCTTCGGGTATGTCGGCAATTTTGGCGTGTGTGATGGGCGTGTTGAAGGCGGGTGATCATATTGTCGCGTCGCAAAGTTTGTTTGGTTCGACGGTGAATTTGTTTAACAACGTCATCAAAAAATTTGGTGTGGAAACGACGTATGTTTCCGCTACCGAGGTGGCGCAATGGCAAGCGGCGGTGCGTCCTAATACGCGCTTATTTTTTTTAGAAACGCCGTCTAATCCACTCACTGAAATCTCTGACATCGCGGCGATTGCTGCGGTGGCAAAGGCGTGCGGCGCGGTGCTGGCAGTTGATAATTGTTTTTGCACGCCCATCTTGCAACGCCCACTCGATTGGGGTGCAGACATCGTGATTCATTCCGCCACCAAATACATCGACGGGCAAGGTCGGGTGTTGGGCGGTGCGGTGTTAGGCAGTAAAAAAATGATGGAATCGGTGTACGGATTTTTGCGCACTACCGGTCCCACCATGAGCGCGTTCAATGCGTGGGTGTTCTTAAAAGGCATGGAAACGCTCAAGCTGCGCATGGATGCGCATAGTGCTAATGCGTTGGCACTGGCGACTTGGCTGGAGCAGCAGCCCAATGTGGCGCGGGTGTTTTATCCAGGGCTGCCGTCGCATCCGCAACACGCGCTGGCGATGCGTCAGCAAAAGACTGGCGGCGGCATCGTAGCGTTTGAAGTTAAGGGTGGCAAAGACGCGGCGTGGCGCGTCATCGACAACACCAAGCTGCTGTCTATCACCGCAAATTTGGGCGATACCAAAACCACTATCACTCATCCTGCCAGTACCACTCATGCGCGCATCACGCCCGAAGCTCGCGCGGCAGCCGGGATTAGCGATGGCTTGATTCGTATCGCGGTGGGGCTGGAAGCGGTGGTGGATATTCAGAACGATTTGATGCGAGGCTTTGTTTGAAGAACAAAATAATCTTTGCCACAGAGAGCACAGAGTACACAGAGATGTAAGGCAGAATTTTCCGCAATACGGTTTTCTCTGTGATCTCTGTGATCTCTGTGATCTCTGTGATCTCTGTGATCTCTGTGATCTCTGTGAT
>JAVHRN010000063.1:0-6621 GCA_036171695.1 Gallionella sp. | reverse complement strand
CTCTGTGTGCTCTGTGTGCTCTGTGTGCTCTGTGTGCTCTGTGTGCTCTGTGGCTAATGGGTTTTAAGGTTTTAAATAAAATGAACAAACTTTCCGCGCAAGTTGGCGTAGCACTTAAATCACACGGCTTAATGCTGGTCACCGCCGAGTCTTGTACGGGCGGCGGCGTGGCGCAGGCGGTGACTGATATTGCGGGTAGTTCGGCATGGTTTGAGCGCGGTTTTGTCACATATTCAAATTTATCCAAACAGCAAATGTTGGGGGTCGCCGAGGCAACCTTGATAGCGCATGGTGCAGTATCGGAAGCCGTGGTGCGCGAGATGGTTAGCGGTGCGTTGGCACACAGCAGCGGGCAAATTTCATTGGCAGTGAGCGGTATCGCCGGGCCCGATGGTGGCACAGTCGATAAGCCTGTTGGCACGGTGTGGTTCGCATGGGGCATGTCGTCAGGCACATGCGCGGCACGGCGTTATGTGTTAGCTGGTAATCGTGCCCAAGTGCGGCAACAGGCAGTGGAGCTGGCTTTACAAGGATTGTTGGAGTTACTTGCGTCGCATAGCGTATCCGCCTAATTTAAAATAAAGAACGAACGTTCTGTACAAATTAAAAATCGTGTGCCACAATCCGCGCACTTTTTAAGGAGAACCATCATGGATGAAAACAAAAGCAAAGCCCTGTCAGCTGCCCTCGCCCAAATTGAAAAACAATTCGGTAAAGGCTCGATTATGCGTCTGGGCGAAAACGATGTGACCAAAGATATTCAGGTGGTTTCGACAGGTTCGCTAGGCTTGGATATTGCACTGGGTGTGGGCGGCTTGCCGCGTGGTCGTGTGATTGAAATTTATGGTCCAGAGTCATCGGGTAAAACGACTTTGACTTTGCAAGTTATCGCCGAAATGCAAAAGCTCGGTGGCACGGCAGCGTTTATCGACGCGGAACACGCGCTCGATCCAGGCTATGCGAAAAAGCTTGGTGTGAAAGTGGAAGATCTGCTGATTTCGCAACCTGATAACGGCGAACAAGCCTTGGAAATTGTGGACATGCTGGTGCGTTCGGGTTCGGTTGACGTGGTGGTGGTGGACTCGGTTGCCGCGCTTACGCCTAAGGCCGAAATTGAAGGTGAAATGGGCGATGCACAAATGGGGCTACATGCGCGCTTGATGTCGCAAGCCTTGCGCAAACTGACGGGCAATATCAATCGCTCCAATACCATGGTGATTTTTATTAACCAAATTCGTATGAAAATTGGCGTGATGTTTGGCAATCCAGAAACGACCACCGGCGGTAACGCGCTTAAGTTTTATGCTTCGGTGCGTATGGATATTCGTCGTATCGGCGCGATTAAAAAAGGCGATGAAGTCATCGGCAATGAGACCCGCGTTAAAGTGGTGAAAAACAAAGTTGCGCCGCCGTTCAAAGAAGCTTTGTTTGATATTTTGTATGGCGAGGGCATTTCGCGCGAAGGTGAAATTATCGACTTGGGCGTGCAACATAAATTGGTTGAAAAAGCGGGCGCGTGGTATGCCTATAACGGTGAAAAGATTGGTCAAGGCAAAGACAATGCTCGCGAGTATTTACGCAACAATCCCGACATCGCGTTTGAGATTGAAAACAAAGTACGCGGCGCATTGAACATTGCGTTGTTGGCGGGCAGCGATAAACCTAAAGCGAAAGCAGCGGGTAAGGCGGGCAAAGCTGATGCCAAAGTTGACGCAAAAACAGACGACGCTGCGGTTTAATTCACGGTATTAAGCAAATAAAAATGCGGTACAGAGTTCTGTACCGCATTTTTTTCGCCGACTATTTTTAACCGTGAGGAGGACGCGATGGGATATAAAAAAATAGCTGTTAGTTTGCGTGCGCGCGCCTTGCAATGCTTGGCGCGGCGCGAATATAGCCGCGCTGAATTACGCGCCAAATTATTGCCTCATGTGGAAATTGAAAATGATTTTGAGCAAGTGCAACCTGTCGATTTAGACGCACTGCTTGATGATTTAACCGCGCGCGGCTGGCTGTCCGACGTGCGCGCCACCACGCAATTTGTTCACGCTAAGCGTAGTCGTTTTGGTACGCAACGTATCACGCACGAACTGCAACAACGCGGCATTAGCAACGAGCTGATAGAGGCAGTGTTGCCCGCGCTCAAAGCCAGCGAATTGGAAAGTGCACGCGAGGTGTGGCAAAGAAAGTTCGGCATTCCGCCGCAAGATGGTAAAGAAAAAGCCCGTCAGATGCGTTTTTTGCAATCACGCGGTTTTTCCTTTGAGGTGATTGCAAAAGTGTTTCGTGCGCTAGGCGAGCCAGCGTAATCCCCGCAATTTTAGTAATCGCCATAAGTTGTCTTGTGTCACGCTAACTGGCTGTTTTGGGCGAGGCGCAATCGGGTTTTTTTACCGCTAACACGCCGCACTTAAGGCATGTAAGCGGATTATTTTGCTGCGTAGATTTTGTTACGCGTCGCTGCTCTAAAGTATAATCGCGCCCCTCGAATTTCACCCCTCTTCACCGCTATGTTCAAAGTCTCCGTTGGTATCGCAGCTTTATCTCCGTTCCGTTTAGAAAAACTTCGCGCTGCGTTAAAGCTTGCCGCACCGACGGTGGTGTTGGTGCAATCGCGGCATTGTTTTTTTAGTGCACTAAAAACTGCCACTTTGTCGGCGGCGCAAACGGCGTTGTTAGATAAAGTTTTAGGCTTGGATGCACATGCGGGCGAGCCCAAAAATGCAGCGGAATGTACGCGCCTGTTGGTTGTACCGCGTCTCGGTACGATTTCGCCTTGGTCAAGCAAAGCCACTGAAATCGCGGCGCATTGCGGTGTGACCGACGTTGCACGCATTGAACGCGGCATGATTTTTTATGTGGTCAGCAGCAGCGGCAACGCCTTGAGCAAAGCTGAATTGGCAGCGGCGTTGCCCGTGTTGCACGACCGCATGACCGAATCAGTTTTGGACAATCTGGACGCTGCGGCAGCGCAGATTTTTCAGCACGGTAGCGCGCAACCTTTGACGGTGATTGACGTGTTGAAAGGCGGCGCGCAAGCGTTGGACGTAGCGAATCGCGAATTAGGTTTGGCATTGTCAGGCGACGAAATTGATTACTTAGTCGAAAATTTTAGCAATCTCAAACGTAATCCGACTGATGTGGAATTGATGATGTTTGCGCAGGCAAATTCAGAACATTGCCGCCACAAAATTTTCAATGCGGATTGGGTGATTGACGGTGAAGCGCAGGATTTATCGTTGTTTAACATGATCCGCAACACGCACAAGCTCAATCCGACTGGCACAGTGGTGGCATATTCAGATAATTGTTCGGTGATTGAAGGCGCGCGCGTGGCGCGCTTTTATCCGCGCGCCGACGGCAGTTATGAATTTAGCGACGAGCTGATGCACACGCTGATGAAAGTCGAAACGCATAATCATCCGACTGCGATTGCGCCATTTGCGGGTGCGGCAACGGGTTCGGGCGGCGAGATTCGCGATGAAGGTGCGACTGGCACGGGCTCGCGTCCTAAAGCAGGCTTGACGGGATTTTCAGTATCGAACTTAAATATTCCTGGCTTTGTACAACCGTGGGAGTCATGTAGCTCTCACCCCAACCCTCTCCCAGAGGGCGAGGGTGTTACATACGGAAAACCTTCGCGCATCGTCACCGCCTTGCAAGTCATGCTGGATGGGCCCTTGGGCGGCGCGGCGTTTAATAATGAATTTGGTCGGCCGAATTTGACGGGTTATTTCCGCACTTTTGAAGAACACGTCAGCGGCGAAATGCGCGGCTATCACAAGCCGATTATGTTGGCGGGCGGCGTGGGTAATATTTCTGCGATACACACGCATAAACATGATTTACCCGTTGGCGCATTAGTTGTGCATTTGGGCGGGCCAGGCATGTTGATCGGCTTGGGCGGCAGCACTGCGTCGAGCATGGATACGGGCAGCAATGCGGAAAATCTGGACTTCGATTCGGTGCAACGCGGCAACCCCGAAATGCAGCGTCGCGCGCAAGAAGTCATCGACCGTTGCTGGCAGTTGGGTGCGGACAATCCGATTTTATCCATCCATGATGTGGGCGCGGGCGGCATGTCGAATGCCTTGCCAGAGTTGGTGCATGGCGGTGGACGTGGCGCAACGTTTGAGCTGCGCAAAATTCCTTTGGACGAAACGGGTATGTCGCCCAAACAAATTTGGTGTAATGAATCGCAAGAGCGTTATGTACTGGCGATTGCGCCCGAACGCTTAGAACAATTCCGCGCGTTTTGCGAACGTGAACGCTGTCCGTTTGCGGTGGTCGGCGTGGCAGTTGAAGACGATCAACTCACGGTGCGCGATACTGAATTTAACAACGACGCGGTGAATATGCCGCTGTCGGTGTTGCTGGGTAAGCCACCCAAAATGACGCGCAATGTCACGCGCGAAACTGCGCATTTGAGTAGCTTTGATACGAGCGGTTTGAGTCTTGCCGACTCTATCGAACGGGTGCTGCGCTTGCCTGCCGTGGCGAATAAAACTTTCTTGATTAGCATCGGCGATCGCACCGTGGGCGGGATGACTGCGCGCGACCAAATGGTAGGTCCTTGGCAAGTGCCTGTCGCCGATGTGGCGGTGAGCTTGATGGGTTTTAACACTTACCAAGCGGAAGCCTTCGCGCTGGGTGAACGCACGCCTTTGGCGTTGATTAACGCGCCTGCGTCGGGTCGTATGGCGGTCGGTGAAGCCTTGACCAATATCGCGGCGGCACGCATCGCCAAAATTGGCGATGTGAAATTGTCGGCGAACTGGATGGCGGCGGCGGGGCATCACGGCGAAGATGCCGCGCTGTTCGACACCGTGCGCGCGGTTGGTATGGAGCTGTGCCCACAACTGGGCATCAGCATCCCCGTTGGCAAAGATTCGATGAGCATGAAAACGGTGTGGAATGACGGCAACACCAGCAAAGCCATTACCGCTCCGTTGTCGCTGATTGTGACGGCATTCGCCCCTTGTAGCGATGCGCGCGATACGCTCACGCCGCAACTCGCCGCCGACACAGATACCACCTTGTTGTTGATTGATTTGGGCTTAGGCAAAAATCGCATGGGCGGTTCGGCATTGGCGCAGGTTTATAAACAAGTCGGCGATGTCGCCCCCGATGTGGACGACGCAAGCCTGCTGAAAGCTTTCTTTGAGCTGGTGCAAACCTTGAACGCAGAAGACAAATTGCTGGCGTATCACGACCGTTCTGATGGTGGCGCGTTGGTTGCGTTGTGCGAAATGGCATTTGCCGCGCATCTGGGCTTGAACATCACGCTCGACGAATTGCATGGCGACAATCTGCGCGCTTTGTTCAACGAAGAGTTAGGCGCGTTGGTGCAAGTGCGCAATCGCGATGTCGCTTACTTGATTGATTTGGCGCATCAAGCAGGATTAAAGAGCGTGCAAAAAATTGCTACGCTGAACGAAACAGGCATGATTAACATTCGTCGCGGCGATGAATTGGTGTACAGCGCGAGCGGTGTGACGCTGCAACGCATCTGGTCAGAAACGACTTATCAAATGCAAAAGCTGCGCGACAACCCCGCGTGTGCGCAGCAAGAGTTTGATGGTTTGTTAAACGTAAAAGATGCGGGTTTACACGCCAAACTTACTTACGATTTGAACGAAAACACTGCGCCCGCGTTGTTGCGTAGCCGTCCCAAAATGGCAATTTTGCGTGAGCAAGGTGTAAATGGTCAGGTGGAAATGGCGGCGGCATTCCACCTTGCAGGCTTTGCTACCGTTGATGTACACATGAGTGACATCATCAGCGGCCGCGTCGCGTTGGACGAGTTCAAAGGTTTGGCGGCGTGCGGCGGTTTCTCTTATGGTGATGTGCTGGGGGCAGGTGAAGGTTGGGCGAAATCTATCTTGATGAACACCCGCGCACGCGATCAATTTAGTGCCTTTTTTAATCGCACCGATACCTTCGCGCTGGGCGTGTGCAACGGTTGCCAGATGATGAGCAATTTGCACGAAATTATTCCAGGTGCGACGAATTGGGCGCACTTCGGACGTAATCAATCCGAGCAATTTGAAGCACGTTTTGTGATGGTCGAAGTGCAAGCATCACCGTCGATTTTGTTCGCTGACATGGCCGGCAGTCGTATGCCGATTGTGGTCGCACACGGTGAAGGCTACGCCGACTTTAAGGATGCAAAAACGCTCAAAGCTGCGCAGCCTTTAGTGTCGCTGCGCTATGTCGATAATTCGGGCAAACCGACTGAAGCTTATCCGCTTAACCCGAATGGTTCGCCGCAAGGCATTACTGGTTTGACCACGCCAGACGGACGCTTTTCGATCATGATGCCGCATCCCGAACGCGTCATTCGCGCCGTGCAAAACTCATGGCATCCAAGCGATTGGCAAGAAAATGGCGCATGGCTCAAGATGTTCCAAAATGCGCGTAAGTGGGTTGGTTAATTTGACTTGATACACCAATAAAAAAGCGACTTTTAAGTCGCTTTTTTATTGGTGCTCAAGATGGGCAAATAACTTTACTGGTCCACGCTGCACGCCGCATTTTAATTGAGCGTGGTGTTGAAATTAACCGTTGCAGTTTCACCTGGACGCAGTTCGCCTGCTGTGTAGCCCAGTTCCACAGGCATCG
>JAVHRN010000062.1:0-2463 GCA_036171695.1 Gallionella sp. | reverse complement strand
GGATGACCCAGCCAGTCAATCGCCGCTTACCGCTGCCGAGTGGCAGCAATACCGAGAATTATCGAATAAAATCAAGGAAGAGTATGTTGATCCGGTGGATGACAAGCGGCTGTTCAATGCTTGCTTGAGCGGCATGAGCCACCTCGATCCGCATTCCGATTATCTTGATACCGAGGCGCTCAACGCGATGACGACCGGTTCGGGCATTGCGGGTGTCGGGCTGGAACTGCAAATCAAAAATAACCGTGCCACGGTGATCTCTGCGATTGAAGACTCACCCGCCGCAAAGGCAGGAATTCGCCGGGGCGACACCCTGTTCAAGATTGATGGCGATCTCGTGGTTGGCCTGCCACTGGACAAGGTGGTGCAGCAATTGCGCGGCGCAGCGGATAGCAAAATCAGGCTGACGGTGGGGCGCGAAGGTACTCCTGAGCCGCTTAACTTCGATCTGAGTCGTAAGGTGATTACGGTAACAACGGTTAAATCTCGGATGCTGGAACCGGGTTACGCTTACGTCAAAATCAGCGCATTTCACAATGACACCATCGAGAAATTTGTCGAGACCATGCAGGCGCTGGACAAGCAAGGCGAGATGAAAGGGCTGGTGTTGGATCTGCGCGGCAATCCGGGCGGATTGCTCAATAAATCGCTGGCGCTGGCCGCAGCCTTCCTGCCCCCTGATGCCCTGTTGGTGACGATGCATGGGCGGGCAGAGTATATGAAGCGTACCTACAAGAACAACGATGACGTTCTCAGTCTGAAAGATTTCCGCTCATTGCAGCAACTGCCTTTTGGGGTGAAGCAGATTCCGCTGGTAGTACTGGTTAACGAGTGGTCGGCGGCAGGCCCGGAAATAGTCACCGGCGCATTGCAGGATTACCGTCGCGCGCTGATTATCGGTATGCCGACCTTCGGCAAGGATTCGACGCAGACGATATTGTTTCTGTCGCCGGAAGACCAAAAAGCGAAAACGGCGCTCAAGTTGACCACTGCGCGCTGGCAAACGCCATTGGGGCGTTCGAGTGCGCCCGCAGGTCTCGCGCCTGATATTTTTATCGCCAATGAAGCCGCAGATTCACTTCAGGACAAGGCGCTGGATCGGGCGCTTGTTTCGCTCAAGAGTCAATATATTGAGAGCACTCAACTGTCATCAGATCAACAGAGCGCCATAGCGTCGTTGCGAAAAGAAGCATTTTCTGCCAGCGAGGCCGGAAAAACCGACAAGGCAATCGCGTTGTGGAGCGAGTTGCTGAATGGAAAACCGGGCGATACGCAAGCCTTGAGTCAGCGTGGTGTCCTGTATGCAGAACAAGGAAAACGTGAGCCGTCTTTAGCCGATCACATACGGGCGATCGAGCTGGAACCCAATACCCCTTCAGTCTGGAGTACCAGATGCTGGAGCCGAATTTTGCTGGGCGATTTTTCCGATGGGGAGGCCGATTGCAGAAAGTCGCTCGCGCTCGATCCGGGTAATCTGGCGGCAGCGGTCAATCTCGGCCATAGCTGGCTGTTACGGGGCGAGAAGGATCACGCATGGGCTGAATATGAGAAGGCCTTGCCGCTAGTCGCAACCAAGGAAGAGCTTGCGGATATCCTGACCGACTTCGATTTATTCAAAAAGCGTGGCTGGCAGATCAAGCTGTCCCAGGACGCTCACGACTGGTTCGCCAAGCAGGGTAAGACATGGCTGGTGCGCCGAGCACCTGCGGATCAGCTTTTTACGAAGGCGCTTGCCGCCCGTGCCAGCAAGGACACGGCAACGGAATTGAAGCTGCGCACCGAGCGGTTGGGTGAGCTGGAAAAGCTGCTCTCCCCCTCCCATCCTTCGGTTATTTTTGCGGCCAATGCGCTGGCCGATACCTGCATGCAGGCCAAACAACCTGCACTTGCCGTGCCGCTCTATTTGCGCGTGATGAATTATCTGGATGAACTCGATGGCAATCCGCCCTTAGGGCTGGTTACGACCATCGAAAAACTCGTTGAGGCGCTGAATGCCGATGAATACAAGGGTGCGCTGCCCGCGCTGGAGCAGGCATTTGAGGTGATGAAAAAGCACTGGGGGATGGACAATCAACACACCCAGTCGCTGATGCGCCGACTTGCCGCAGAGTCTATCGAAACAAAACCGTTGCGTGCCGTGCAACTTGGCAAGTTGGCATTGACCTATCAGGAGGCGCACGAGGCACCAGCAGAAAAGAAGCTGACGACTATCGGCACCATCCTGAAAGCACTGAAAAAACAGGATTTATACGGTGAAAGCATTCCCTATCTGGAAAAGCTGCTTGCCCTGCTGAATCTGGACAGGGAAAAGAATCTCAAATCCATCATCGTGGTTACCGAGTCGCTGGCGGGTACGGAGGGGCTGATTGGTCACGCGGATCAGGCTTTGACGTATTTCAAGCAGACGCTGGAGATGGAGCGCAGCGCTGGTGCGCCTAACTATGAGTACATCAGCACCCTCAG
>JAVHRN010000061.1:0-12135 GCA_036171695.1 Gallionella sp. | reverse complement strand
TGGAGCTGGTGCTGGAGCTGGTGCTGGTGCTGGTGCTGGTGCTGGAGCTGGTGCTGGTGCTGGTGCTGGTGCTGGAGCTGGAGCTGGTGCTGGTGCTGGTGCTGGTGCTGGTGCTGGAGCTGGAGCTGGTGCTGGAGCTGGAGCTGGTGCAGGTGCTCCGCCACCAGAGGCGCAAGCAGAAAGTACGCTCACAGCTAGCAACAAGGCTACAGATTTGTTTTGTTTATATTTCATGAAGTTAACTCCCTTATTATTAATCATATCAACATGTATCAGAAATTATAGTACTCAAGTCCAAGTAAATCTCAAAGAACTAAATTTGACTATGCACTTTCACTTAATCGTGTCATCAGAGTAATGGAAGGCTAAAAGTAATGTTGGCTAGTGTTAAAATGTGCATGCGCTCAACCAATTTAGATAAGGATCGTGCTCAATGCAAAACCAAGTTCCCACAGAGATTCAAACATGGTTAGTATCTCAATTATTACGGGGGTGCACTCCCGAAAGCTTGGTTGAAGCTTTGCAGAATGCAGGGCATTCCAGTGACTATGCACAGTGGTTGGTTCATCACTCCATAAATCCCTTAGGGAACATAAATCAGGAATCGCCTCACCTGGACGAGCTCATGCTTGATAAATTAAGAACGCATGCCTCATCCACCCCAAATTGCATTGATATTGATGGGCATACGATTGAAATTTTATGCGCACTCAACAACCCTCGCACTGTACTGCTCGGTAACTTTTTATCATCAGTCGAATGTGACTTGTTGATTGCCACCGCCGCTAAAAAACTAAATAACTCCCTAATTGTAGACAGGGAAACAGGGGGCTTGAGGGAAGACCCAACTAGAACTTCTGAGGGGACTTATTTTTCGCGTGGGGAAACGGATTTAGTTATTGCTATTGAAAAACGGGTTGAGGCTATATTCGGTTTTGAGCTCTCACGGCAAGAACCCTTGCAGGTGTTGCACTATCGCATAGGCGGTAAATACGATGCACATTACGATTATTTCGATACCTTAGATTCTGGAAGTGCTATTGCCGTTAAAAATGGCGGGCAACGCATTGCCACCCTAATCATGTACCTGAATAATGTTGAGTTAGGTGGTGCAACTATTTTCCCTCGACTTGCATTAGAAATTAAACCTCGCAAAGGTAATGCCGTTTATTTTGAAAGTATGGGGGATAATGGAGAGTTAAATCCCAGCACCTTGCATATGGGAGCAGCCGTAGGGCAAGGAGAAAAATGGATAGCTACTAAATGGATACGAGCATCAGTGTACGGAACAGCCTAATTTTTGCCTTGCTTTTTGCGCATGCCACAAAACTGGCTCAAACCAATCTACTTTGCACCACTCGCCACCCTCTTGCCGAGAAATTAAGCGCGCGTAGCTTGGGCAACCCTCATGCCTGCCAAATCCAATCTCAATTGAGATACAATATCCGCCTAATTTAATTGATAGGAGTCAATCATGGCAGCCTCAACGATGGTGCATGTGCGAGTGGATAACGAGGTGAAGGAGCAGGCGACGGAGGCATTAGCAGCAATGGGATTTTCAGTGTCGGATGCGGTACGTTTGTTCTTAAAGCGAGTGGTCGCCGAGCAGGCGATGCCTATTGAGCTGAAAGTGCCAAACGCGGAAACTCGCGCCGCAATGGAAGAATCTCGCGCCATTATTCGCGCGCATCGTGCACGTTTCGCTAATGCTTCAGCTTTATTTAATGACCTCGAAAAAGCCAACCAAAGCTAAACGCGCAGCACCTCCTCGTGCATCCGACCACACCAAGCAGTTCGCCAAGGACTGGGCGCGCTTGTCTGAGTCGGGGCGTTATGACCTGCGGCGGCTAAAAGAAGCGATGTTGATTCTGATAGCCAACGAAACCCCGTTAGGTGCGGAATGGCTAGACCACCCGCTCAAGGGTGTGTGGCTTGATCATCGTGAGTGCCATATCGGCGGTGATTTTTTATTGATTTATCAATTGCAAGGAGCGGGGACGAAAGAGCTATTAAGCTTCGTTCGCACTGGCTCACACGCAGATTTATTTGAATAACTATGCCACTCTCAAACTACCTCAATACTTCCCCCGTCATCGGCAGCCATGTTTTTCTGCATGACTCCTGTCAAATCATTGGCGATGTGACGATAGCCGACGATGCTTCGGTGTGGTGCAACGCGGTGTTGCGCGGCGATGTGAATCGCATCGTGATTGGGCGCGGCAGCAATGTGCAAGATTTGAGTATGTGCCACGTTTCGCACAAAACGCCCGACAATCCCGCTGGTGCGCCACTGCTGATTGGCGACTATGTGACGGTGGGGCACGCGGTGATTTTGCATGGTTGCGGAATAAATAGGGTCAGACTCGATTTAATTTGATTTGATAGTCTCTTCTCCATCGCTTCCTCAAGGAGTTGCATGATGGCTCGCACCTTTAGGACGCGCTAAAGCGCACTCCTCAATTTGAACGTTAGGGCTCACTTGAGAAAAGTCGCTTTATTGTGTTTCGGGTGCTTGGTCACCGTCGGCGCATACGCCGACATTGAGTCTTTTTCTGTCTCGAAAGACGACAAATCTCTTACCTATCGCTCATCGGCAGGCCATGACCGAACCCAGATTCTCATAAAGGATCAGGTTGGATTCTCACAAGCCCAAATATCCAGAGACCGAAAACACATTGGCTGGGTGGCGACGTTCTACACCTGCTGCACGTCCTACGCTGTTCCGCTGGAGCTCGTCGTATCATCCGAGAGTGGTTCTCTCTCCGCCTTCGCTGGGGGCCAAGGCATTTTCAAATGGTGCTTCGTTCCAGAACTGGATGCCGTCGTGTTTCGACAAGCAGCGTTACACGGCCCAGCGGTCGAAACCTATACGCTGGGCCGAATCAAAGACGGAAAAGAGCTGGAAACCTATGTCGCGCCACCGGTTGCCCCTGAAAAGCCGGCGGTGACTAGCGAACTTCCCAAATGGGCTAATTGTGCGTCGGGGCAATGAAACTAAACTAGACTGGGCGCGCGTCCGCTGACGACGCATTCGGAATGTTAATTAAATGAGCTCAATCTGACCCCGTTTGCGTGCGCAACACGCCAAGATTTAAGATAGTTTTGCGGCGATGAACCAAACATATAAGGTAATCTCATGGACATCGGCATTATTTTTGGGCTTTTCATCATGTGGCCATTCTTGGCGTTGTTGCCTGCCATTTTGTTTGCGTATCTTTATGTTGCTAGCAAACGTCTCGCGCTACTGTTTGCCGCACTGGCTTGGTTTGCCTATTTCGCTTATGAGCAGGCGATGAAGCTGCGCATTTTATGTACGGGTGAGTGCAATATCCGTGTCGATCTTTTGTTGTTTTACCCTCTGCTGGCCATCATTTCAGGCTTGGCGGTGGCGGCCTACTTAAAAGCCTCGCGCCAACAAAAATGAACACGCCAACTTCATCACCTTTCAAGGTGCGCGCACTCAATGTGGTGCGGTGGGTATTAGTTGTGCCCGCTGCCCTTGTGGGATGGTATGCGGGGCTGATCGTAGCGTTACTTATTTACAAAACGAACGTAGCGTTATGCCCAGCGCGCTATCTTGTTTCTGGAATGTGCACAGCGCCTTGGTCGTCAGCCATGGAGGAACTGGCTGTGATTGTCGGCGGTGCTGTAGTCGGCGCACTGGTGGTATTGCTGCCCGCACTCATGGCACCCTATCACCGCAAGAAAATCGCTTTGATTGCTTACGCGCTTGGCTTCACATGTTCAATTTATGTGCTGATGTTGGTGCCGAGTATTTGGCGCGCTGTTTTAGCCGCTGCACTAGCCAGCGGTTTGATGTTGTGGCGTATTTATCATTCACAGACTTCACCTGGCGAGTCGAAAGGGGCGCTATGAAACTGATGAACCGCTTTTCCTATCTGCTGATGGCTATTGCCCTATGTGCCACGCTTTATTTCACCCTCGCCCTCAAGCCTAGTAGCGTCAACGCTTTTCTGTTTTTAGCCGCTTGGCTGAACACGCCGTATGTGGCGATGGGGGTGGCACTTTTCTTTGTGCAAAAGTCTGAACTCGCATCGCCTTATTGGGGGGCGCTGGCCATGCTTATTTCTGTAGGTGGAATTCTTTTTCTGTTCGATGTCATCTACTGGCATCCCGATGCGCAAGGCGCGATTGCTGTGATGATGACACCTATCCTGCAGGGAATTGTTGGCGCGATTCTGGCGCCCGTTGTTTTATGGTTGACACCTGATGCGCGCCGCTAAACCCTTGCGGGTGATTGCACTAGTGTGGGTGGTCTTTGGCGGAGGATTGCTGGGCGCCTTAGGTTGGCTGTTGCCGTGGGTCATCTCGGGGCACTTTGAACCTTACGATTCGGGACTCGGCATGTTCCTCAACCAACTGTTACTTGTCCTCCCTGCATTGGTCATCGTTTGGTTTTTTTGCATGCGCATTGGCCTGCTCTTTTTGTTGTGTGCATATCTGGGATTAAACCTAGCGACTTATGTGCTGGGAGACTCTGAAGTGAGAGCGTGGATTGGTCTGGGCACAGTGGTTAGCCTAATTTTATTTATCGTTCCCGTTGTTCTTACTTTGATTCTTGCCTTGTTCCGCTCTAACTGGCTCAGCAGCATTGTCAGAAAACGATTCGACTGACTCGCGTTAAAATCGCTACATCAAAAATCATTTTCTATTTTGCTCGTAGCGCAACCATGCCCCTATCCAACTACCTCAACACCTCCCCCACCCTAGGCGACCGCGTCTATCTACATCCCTCCTGCCAAGTCATCGGCGATGTGAAGTTGGGTGACGACAGCTCCATCTGGTGCAACGCGGTGTTGCGTGGCGATGTGAATCGCATCGTGATTGGGCGCGGCAGCAATGTGCAAGATTTGAGTATGTGCCACGTTTCGCACAAAACGCCCGACAATCCCGCTGGTGCACCGCTGCTGATTGGCGACTATGTAACGGTGGGGCACGCGGTGATTTTGCATGGTTGCACTATTGGCAACGAATGCTTAATCGGCATGGGTTCAATCGTGATGGACGGCGCGGTGATTGAAGAGCGTGTGATGCTGGGCGCGGGTAGCTTGGTAGCGCAAGGCAGCGTGTTGCAAAGTGGCATGTTGTACCTCGGCCGCCCCGCCAAAGCGATACGCGCTTTGACTGAGGCCGAAATCGCTTACCTACGCTATTCCGCCGAACACTACATCCGCGTCAAAAATAACTATCTCAAGCAAGGCTAAGCACGCCACACTAATTCGCGCGCTAATTAGTGATGGAATCAGGAAAAACTACGCCACGTCGGGCTGACATCCTGCGCCCTAATTGTTCGATTTGTGCGGTGCTTAAAAGCTGCTGCGCGAGCGGCAAAAGTTGCGTATTTTCTAAGTCGATGTGCGCTTGGTAGGCCGCAATAAATGCGTGGGTTTGCGTGGCATCAAGCATGGCTAATTCACCTGCCACAATTTTATTTAACGCCGCGCGCAGCGCATCCCAAGCGGCATTTAATTCTTGATGACGCGCCAACAAATAGCCGACCAAACGCTGCGCTGTCACGTCCCCTGTCGCCTGCAACAGCGGAAATAAATCGTCTTCTTCGTCGCTATGATGATGCTGCCCCGCTGTGTTGAAGTAACGCAAAATCGCAGTGGCAGCTTGCTGTGCAGCGGCATCGCAACCTGTGCTAGCCAAATGCACGCGCAACTTTTCTAGCGTGACACATTGCGCAGCGATGCGCTCGTGACAGGCACGCAACATCTCCAAAGGATCATCAAATGTCGGCGCATGAGCGGGGCTAGGAAAAATCATGGAGGTCAGTTTTTTGCTTGCGCGTGTTGCACGGCACGCCGATAAATTTCTAACAAATCGGCTTCGCTTACATCGAGCTCAGTTTGTATTTCACTTAGCGCGCGCTGAATATCTTGTGCATCAATCACCGCACAAGTTTGCAGCGCAGGCATGGCGGGTAGATGTGGCGCGGGATAGCGACGATGCGGTAAAAAATTATTGATGAGTAACGCGAGTAGCAGAACAAACCCGACATTCGCTGCCAATATCGCCACCACCCACGCCGCACCGAGATGATGAAACTGGCTGCTGCTCAACACCAAGGTCAGCGCGGTCGCGGCGGCGGGCGGATGCAGGGCATCGACTAAGTGCATCAGCCAGATACTCAAACCCACCGCCAGTGCGGCGGCGATGACCATGTCGCTCAGCAACTGGCTCATCAACCAGCCGATAAACCCCGCAATGATTTGCCCAACGATGACATTCCACGGCTGCGCTATGGTGCTGTGCGGCAGCGCAAACAACAGCACCACGGTCGCGCCTATCCAGCCTTGCATGGCGTAGATTGATAATGGCGAGTGCTCCAAAAACACACCCAAACACAATATCGCCACGCCCGCCGCCAATGCGCTGCGTAGTTTTTCGGCGGGCGAGATAGTGCTGGGCTGGGCAAGAAACAGACTCAGGAAATTTTTCATAATGGTAATTGCGCGCCTTTGCCGTAATGGTTAATGCTTAAGACTGTTGATTTTTTGAACACGCCGACATAAAAATTCATCGACTCTTCGGCTTGCCCGTCGAACCATAAAAACGGGGGGATTTTTTGCATGAAATTTTTTTTACTCAATCGGCGAGAGCTGAAATTATTTCTCTGCCAGCACTTTCAGCTTAGCCAATCCCACTTCAAAATCTTTGCCTATCATGTTGTCCATGTCGAAAAATAAGCCCATGATTTTTGCAATCAACGGATTTGCACCATCCAAACTCCAAGTCACCGTGGTCGTCTCGCCTATCGCTGCCAAGTTAAATATCGCCACATTGCGCGCCTCGAATGGCTCAACCATATGCAGGTCAAAAATAATTTTGCTGACGGGGGTGGAGGCGATAATCGTAATGTCGCCCTTCCCCACATTCTTGTTGCCTTGCCAGGCATACATCGCTCCCACGCCTTGCTCGCTGCCACTAAACGTCTTTTTCATGGCGGGGTCTTTGTTGTAGGGAGTCCAATCATTCCACGCATGAAAATCGTTAAGCAGCGGGAAGATTTTTTCTGCGGGTGCGGTGATTGTCACGCTGCGTTCAACGTGAAAAGTATCGGGCTTGCTGGCGGCATACAACAAAATAATTGCGCCTACGGCGAGAAGGATGAAAACAATAATTTTAAGCATGACGGCTCTCTTCTGCGGTTAACACGGAATTGACGAAAGCGCATATGCGTCGATGAGGGCTGCCGCCATCAGTGCGTGCGTGGCGATTTCCCCACTCCCTTGATTTTTATCCAGCCTGCAACTGTTTCGCTCTCGCAATGGCATCGGACAGATGGGCAACGATATTACTGTTACCGATTTCTTCAAAAAATCCTGCTTGCTGCATCAGCATAAAAGGCTGGCTGTGCGGGCCGCACAGGATGAGGTGTTTGTTGTGGTCGCGTAGTTTTCTGTTGAGATGTTGCAGGCTATGCAAGGCACTCGCGTCCATGCTGATGACCTCGTCCATTTTCAAAATAAATACATCGGGCTCGTTGTGCAATTCGGCGAGCACCGTTTCGAGCTTATCTGCCGCACCAAAAAACAACGCGCCATACACGCGATAAATCATCACGCCTTGCGGCACGGCTTTGCGCATTAAGGTGGCATCGCCATCGTCTGGCTGCGGCGATTCTTCAGCAAGACTGACATGGGTGAGGTTGGTGATGCGTTGAATAAAGAAAAATATCGCGAAAAACATACCGACCTCGACCGCCACGGTGAGATCGAAAATCACTGTCAATAAGAATGTCGTGATCAACACCGCGCTGTCGCTGGCGGGATAGTTGCGCAGTGTTTTGAAACTTTCCCACTCGCCCATATTGATCGCAACAATCAGCAAAATAGCCGACAACGTGGCGAGTGGGATGTGCGTAGCGAGGGGTGCGGCGAGCAACACGATGAGTAATAAAGTAAACGCATGCACGATGCCAGAGATAGGGCTAGTCGCACCCGAACGCACATTGGCAGCGGTGCGCGCAATCGCGCCAGTAGCTGGCAAACCACCGAAAAATGGAGTTGCGACATTAGCCAAACCTTGCGCAATAAGCTCCTGATTGGGGTCGTGTTTGTCATCAATCATACCGTCTGCCACCGCTGCTGAGAGCAACGATTCAATTGCGCCCAGCAAAGCGATGGTCAGCGCAGGCGTAATTAAATGGCGCAACGTAGTAAGGCTAAATTCAGGAACGGCAAAACTTGGTAAGGCTTGTGGAATGCCGCCGAAACGTGTGCCTATGGTTTCCACAGGTAAATTGAAAAACGCCACCACAACCGTGCCGAGAACCAAAGCCACAATCGGCGACGGCATCGCCTTTGCCCAAGATTTTGGATAAAACCAAATCAAGCACACCGAACTAAACGCCAGTAAAAAAGTGAGTCCATCGAAGCTGGGCATGCCATGCAATAGCGCGGCAAGTTTGCTGAAAAACTCGGCGGGTAGCGCGTCGATTTTGAGACCCAAGAAATCTTTTACTTGGCTAAACATAATCAGTACGGCAATCCCGCTAGTGAAACCAATGATGAGCGGGCGGGGGAAAAATTTAATCAAATTTCCCATGCGCGCCACGCCCATCACAACCTGTATAAAGCCCGCCATGATGGTGCAAATCAGTAAATTGGCGTAACCGTATTGCACGATGATGCCGTACACAATCACGATAAATGCGCCCGTCGGCCCGCCGACTTGCACGCGCGAACCGCCCAGCAAGGAGATAACAAAACCCGCGATGATGGCGGTAAAAATGCCTGCTTCGGGTTTCGCGCCAGAGGCGATGGCGAAGGCAATCGCAAGCGGCAAAGCAATCACGCCAACGGTGATGCCAGCAGTAACATCGGTGGCGAAACGTGTGCGGTTGTAACCACGCAAAGCGTCGATTAAACGAGGACGGAAATAGCCTGCAAACCTTGTCAGTAAAAGAGTTTTCATTTTTCGAGTATAAAGCCCTGTGCTTCTTACGTCATCCATGACGCATCATTTTGACGATTGATAGCGCGGTGTAGTTAAAGCAAGGTGCGCGCAAAAGTTTTATCTACCAGCGCGGGGAACTGCACGGGCGAAAACTACGCCTAGCGTTTTGATGCTGTATGCCAAGCTCTACCTATGTGTGGCCGCACCGCCACCTCCGCACAAATGTGCTATCGCTCCAAAAATATCATCACGCTAAATGATGCAGAGCGCGTCGAAGTGGTCAAATTTTTGGAAGCGATGGACGGTGTCGGGATGTGTAAAATTTGTACGTCGGCTGGCGGATTGAGGGAATTTTTTGTGGCGACGCACATGACCTTCGTTACTATTTTCGCCGCACCTTAATTAACTAAATTTTAATTTAAGGTCGGCATTTATACAGCGCAAACGTGCGGCTGCCGAATGCGACAGATTCGCCCTTCACCACCGTATCCGCACCCGCATCGACCGCATCATTGCGCGCCAATTGATATAAATTTTCTTCCACTTCGTCGGCATCGCGCACGATAAAGCCGATTTTTGCCATAACTGTCACGGTATTTTTACTGATGAATTTACAACTCGCCACTTGATTTGCATTGGCGAGTGAAACTCGTTCAGCACCCGCATGTACGCCTATCATTTGACTGGCGCAACCGCTTAAATTTAGCAGCACACCTGCTGTTATTACTAATATGGCTTTAGAAAATCGCATCACATACCCTCGTTATTCATAACATTTCCGAGCAGCGAATATACTGCATATTGCTCGCCCTTGTCATACCTAAGAACATGCCTTATACCCCACCAAATTAAAGCAAGTTGGGCAAAACCTTATTTAACGCGCATCCCCGCTTGAGCACCCTCGTCGGGCGACAAAATAAACAAGCCAGGAGTATCGCCAGAAGCTGCCAGCACCATGCCTTCCGACAGGCCGAATTTCATCTTGCGCGGGGCGAGATTGGCGACCATCACCGTCATGCGCCCAACCAATGTCGCTGGGTCGTAAGCCGACTTGATGCCCGCGAACACTGTGCGCGGATTGGCTTCGCCGATGTCCAGCGTCAGCTTCAATAATTTTTCCGCACCAGCAACATGTTCTGCATTAACAATTTTTGCTACACGCAAATCAATTTTGTTGAAGTCGTCAATCGAAATGGTTGCAGCGATTGGTGCGGGCGCAGCTTTAGCAGGTGTAGCAGCAACTTCCGCCGCAGGCATACTTTGTTTATTCGCTTCCACCATCGCCTCAATATGTTTGGGGTCGATACGCACAGCCAAATGTGCGTAGTCGTTAATCTTTCCACTCAGTAAAAGTTCAGCATCCGACCATTGCAACGGCGCGATATTGAGGAACTGCTCAACCTGTTCAGCGAGCTTGGGCAGAATCGGTTTCAGGTAGAGCGTGAGCAAGCGGAACAGATTCAAGCTCAAGCTACACACCTCGTGCAGACGGGCTTCTTGACCTTCTTGTTTGGCTAAAGCCCAAGGTGCTTGTTGAGCAACATACTCATTGGCTCGATCCGCCAAACGCATCATTTCACGAATGGCTTTACCAAAGTCACGCTGCTCGTAAGCGGTGCTAATCACACTTTTTGCAGCGATAAATTCTTGTAATAGCGGCGTGTCTGTTGAGCTTGAATGAGCGAGTTCGCCGCCAAATTTTTTGCTAATAAAACCTGCGGTGCGGCTGGCAATGTTGATGTACTTGCCGACTAAATCAGAATTTACTCGCGCCACAAAATCTTCCAGATTCAAGTCGATGTCTTCCATCGTGCCATTGAGTTTGGCGGCGTAGTAATAGCGTAAATACTCTGGGTTCAAGCCTTGTTTGAGATAGCTTTCGGCGGTGATGAAAGTGCCGCGCGACTTGCTCATTTTTTCGTTATTCACAGTCAAAAAACCATGCGCGAAAATTTGCGTAGGCTTACGCAAGTTGGCGAACTGCAACATCGCAGGCCAGAACAACGAATGAAAATACAAAATATCTTTGCCGATAAAGTGATACAGCTCAGTCTTGGAGTCAGCGTTCCAAAACTCATCAAAGTTCAAATTCTTTTGTTCGCATAATTTTTTGAAGCTGCCCATGTAGCCGACTGGCGCGTCCAGCCACACATAGAAAAACTTGCCTGGCGCATCGGGAATTTCAAAACCAAAATATGGCGCGTCGCGCGAAATATCCCAATTGGACAAGCCTGCTTCAAACCATTCTTTCATTTTATTCGCTGCTTCTTGTTGCAGCGGTGGCATGGCTTGCGAAGCGAGCGTGCCTTGCGTCCACTGGCTCAAAAAGTCCTGGCAACGCGCATCAGACAGTTTGAAAAAATAGTGTTCCGAGCTGCGTCGTTCAGGTTGCGCACCCGACACCGCCGAGTATGGATTGATCAGTTCGATAGGCGCGTAAGTTGCGCCGCAGGCTTCGCAGTTGTCGCCGTATTGGTCTTTGGCGTGGCACTTAGGACATTCGCCTTTGATGAAACGATCCGGCAAAAACATTTCTTTAACGGGATCATAAAATTGTTCGACGGCTTTGGTTTCGATTAAATCTGCGGCGCGTAATTTGCGATAAATATCCTGCGCAAATGCTTTGGTTTCCACGCTGTTGGTGCTGCCGTAGTGATCGAACGCGATATTGAATCCATCAAAATCCGCTTTATGTTCGTGCCACACGCGGTCGATAAGCTGTTCGGGTGTAATGCCTTCGTTCTGCGCGCGCAGCATGATGGGCGTGCCGTGCGTGTCGTCGGCGCACACGTAATGCACTTCGTGTCCCTGCATTTTTTGAAAACGCACCCAAATATCGGTCTGAATATATTCGACCAAATGACCTAAATGAATGCTGCCGTTGGCGTAAGGAAGAGCGGAGGTAACGAGGATTTTGCGAGCCATGAGAAGAGTGTCGGAATGCGGAAAAGCGCGATTTTAGCAAATCAAGCGGGGCAGCGGCGAATTGGTTAAAATCGCGCCCATTTAATTTTTGGAGCAGCGGGAAGCGGCAAGGGAACAACGAGAAGGGAGAAGGACGAAGAGAGAAGGAGAACTGCGGCGCGGCGGTTTTTCCCTTCTCCCTTCCCGCTTCCCTCTTCCCGAACATTCTTGCTCACTTCTCCCAACAGCAATGAGCATCAAGTCAGACAAATGGATACGCCGCATGTGCGAACAGCACGGCATGAT
>JAVHRN010000060.1:0-2468 GCA_036171695.1 Gallionella sp. | reverse complement strand
AACACTATTATCATACTAAGGTAATAGTGGTCGCGTTCACAAACGAACCTTGCCCACGAATACCTATCGTCGTATTTCCCATTTTGCTAGGTGCGCATGGTGCTGCAAATGCTTAGTTTTCAAGCTGACATTGTTCAATTGAAAGCATTAAAGCGTTTCTAACAGTCTATCTAAGAAGAAGTCGCACTGTTTAGCCCGTCCAAGTGACGGGCTTTGTTTTTAAGGAAGGGAATTTGTCTGATGAAAAATTTACTCTTAGGACTCCTGTTGTTGCCCACGTTTGCATCTGCAGGTAATTTGATATTACAAGACGTAATACGCGATGTCGCGACCTCAGGAATGTCAATAACCACCAGCCTTAACGGGCAAGCGGCTGAAGTTGTTTATGTTGGCACAGATGCGAATTGCGACGCGGTGTCTATCATGTGGTCACGCCAGCACATTGAAAACTTCCGCGTCTGTCATGGTGAGGTACAAGCGCGCAACACGGTGTCGCCCGCTTGGGATGAAAACGTGGGTCGCCCGACGTTTATGTCGGTGGTCAACAACGCCATTCTGTACGGTCAAGCTCGGCAAAAGGATGGCAACGGCTACCTTGTATCAGCATGCGCCTTGAATGCGATTAGCCACGACTGCAAGAACATCGAGGTGATTGTGAGTTACGAAGGCGACTTAGTCGATCTGGATGTGCATGAGGTATGTGGAAAATAGCAACACATCACTAGCCTCCAAGCCTAGAATAAAGTAAAGTGTTACTTAGTAATACTTTACTTTTCAGTATTGGAAAAATCATGGGAATCGCCTTATTGCGTCCGACCACACTTAAAGTCGATCAAGATATTAAAGAACGCATTAAGCGTTTAGCCGATGCGCGACATCGCACGCCGCATCGTGTGATGTTGGACGCGATTAACGAGTATGTTGAGCGCGAGGAAAAGCGTGAGGCATTTAGGCAAGATGGTATTCGTGCATGGGAAGAATATCAAATGACGGGCTTGCATTTGACACACGATGAAGCCGATGCTTGGTTAGCACAGTTAGAACAAGGCCAAGATGTTCCACCCCCTGCATGTCACGTTTAATCTGGTCGCCTGACGCGCTGGCAGACATCGCGCGCGTTTATCGTTTTTTGGCAAATAAAAATAGCCTCGCGGCTCGTGAGGCGGTTAAAACGATACGTTCCAACGTAAATATTTTGGCGCAACATCCTGAAATTGGGCGGCCTAGCGAAGAAATGGATGCTGAATACCGCGAGTTGCCTATTTCGTTTGGCGGGAGCGGTTATATCGCCCTCTATCACTTTGATGGAGACACCGCGATCATCGTAGCCGTGCGGCATCAATTAGAAGTTGGATATTAAACTGTATGCAAAAAAGCCCAACTATTTCTAGCTGGGCTTTTTGCTTTTCTGAACAACTAATCAGGCATGAGTATGCCGGAGTTCTTGCTTGATTGTATCGCGCACCACGTCCGCCAAGGTGCGCCCTTGCGCAAACTGTTGCAACGCTTCATTCATCAGTGTTTGATAATTACCACCCATCATTTCAGCACGCGCCTTAAAAATAGCTAAGGTCGCATTATCAACTCGCATGGTGATGCGCGACTTACCACCCTGAGCAGCTTGTAGGGCTACCAAGGCTGGCACTTTAGCCACGGGGCTGGCATCGCTAAAATCTATGTCGGCGTATTGATTAAAAACAGGATCAGAATTGGCTTTCATAGTGCCTCCTTTGCGGTTGGTTTGCCTTCCATGCTGAAATTAAGCGGGGCTGGTCATCGCGTAACGTCCAGACCACAACCAAAATCCGCCCCTTGCCGCCCATGCCTAATGTAATAAAGCGCACTTCACTTTGAGCATCCACGTCTTCGCGCGTCAAGGCATAAGGGTCAAGCAAAACAGGATAACTTTCATCAAACGTCACACCATCGTGATTGATTGGATTAAGAGCCGCTTTGTCAGGATCTGATTGATATTTCATTGGGTACATTGTATGCACAAAAGAATGTACACGCAACTAATCCAGCATCGGCAATCCTTCATCCGCTGCCGCATCCTCAATCACCTCCAACTCATTCAGCTTATCCTCTGCCGTTTTTCCCATACCTGATTCGCAAATAGCAATGCGTATTGCTTCGGGCGATTTAGGCACTTTGATTGGCTGAATTGACACAAATTTAGGCAAGCCCGCACCGTACAACACAGACACTTGAGGCGGTAGATTCAACAGCATATTTTCATCTATGAAATAGCGATCAGCTTGGCGAATTGAGCGCGCACCTTCAACGGTTTCAGCCTGTGCAAGGTTCTTTTTAACTTTCCGCGATTCATCATCAACCAAAATCGTGCCACTCATTTGCGCAAGCCATTCTGCGGTCAATGGCGATTGCACTTTGTAGCAAATTTTGATGCGGCAATTTTCTACCACCGCATCCACAACCGCATCGGGATTCAAATCTTTGGTGCAATC
>JAVHRN010000059.1:439-12147 GCA_036171695.1 Gallionella sp. | reverse complement strand
ATTTTGGCGAAGACCACGCGGGCGGCTGTGGGGCGTGCGATAACTGCTTAAATCCACCGCAAACGTGGGACGCGAGCGAGGCAGCGCAAATGGCGTTGTCGTGTGTGTATCGCAGCGGGCAACGCTTCGGCGTAGGACATTTGAGCGATATTTTGTTGGGCAAGCTCACCGTGCAAGTCGAGAAATTTAATCACCAACAACTCACTACTTTCGCGATTGGCAAAGCGATGAACGCCAAGCAATGGAGCAGCGTGTTTCGCCAGCTCATCGCGAATGGCTTGTTGAGCGTGGATGTGCAAGGTTACGGCGGCTTGCAACTGACCGCCTTAGCGCGGCCGGTGTTGCGCGGCGAGGAAAAAGTTTGGCTGCGTAAAGATTCTGAAGCGGGAGAACGCAAGCCGCGCACGCGTTCGAGCAAGCCGACTTTTGCGGCGGGCGCAGACGATGGTTTGTGGGCGGCGTTGAAAGCGAAACGCATGGAGCTGGCGCGCGAACAAGGCGTGCCGCCCTATGTGATTTTCCATGACAGCACCTTGGTGGAAATGCTCAGTCAGCGACCGCGTAATCTCGATGAAATGGGACGCGTCAGCGGCGTAGGACAAGCCAAGTTGACGCGTTATGGCGAGGCTTTTTTGCAAGTGTTCCGCGATGAAAACTAAATCTACCCACCGCGCGGCAAGCGCGATTTATGGTGCACTGTTTTGCTTGCTGTGCGGCAGCGCAGCGGCAGCCGAGCTGGTGACTATCGTTGCGCCTGAGGCGACCGTGACCACTAGCGAAGATGAGCAAGATTTATATGGCTTGCTCGAACCGCTCGATGCGCCGCGCAATTTTGTGGCGCGCGGCTTGGTTGGCGTGGTCAGCGACATCGACAAATTTTTTGGTGATACGCGCAACTATCAAGAAAGCAACAACAGCGTGCTGCAACTGGATGTGCATCGCCTCGCGGGGTTTGGCGGCGAACCCAAATTTATTGTCACGGGACGCGCAAAAATAGATTTGCCTAACACTGAAAAACGGCTGCACTTTGTGTTTGAAAGTAACCCCGATAAAAATCTCAACAGCAATCAAAACGCGCCTAGCAATAGCTCGCAAGCCACGCCTATCAATCAACTCAACGGTACAGTGGCGGGCCCACAAAGCTACGCGGCGGCGTTACGGTTTGAACAAGCTGAAGATAGACCGTGGCATTTGAGCAGTGATTTAGGGCTGCGTTTGCAAGGCTTGCAGCTCAATCCGTTTGCGCGCACGCGCGGCAGTTATGCTGTGCCGTTGGGGGATTGGCGATTTAAGGCGAGCGAAACTTTTTTTGTATTTAATTCGACAGGCGCGGGCGCAACTACGCAAGTTGATTTTGAGCATTTTTGGAGTGAACCAGTGTTGTTCCGCGCCACCAGCAGCGCGACTTGGTTGCATCGCACGCAGAACTTTGAGGTGCGCCAAGATGCCACGATTTTTCATACCCTCGATGCGCGCCACGCCTTGCTCTATCAGGCTAGTGTGGCGGGCATCACAAGTCCACAACGACAAATTAGCGACAGCGTATTACTCGCCACTTATCGTTATAAATTGCATCGCGAATGGATATTTTTTGAGCTCAGTCCGCAATTGCATTTTCCGCAAATCAGACAATATCGCGCCAGCCCAGCGTTGTTGATGCGTATCGAATTTTTGCTGGATAAATCGAGCTAATTAAGGAGCGTCGTATGACTGATTTATTCGCCCCCGCGCAACCCGCCGCACCGCTCGCGGAACGCTTGCGCCCGAAACATATAGCCGAGGTTATCGGACAGTCGCATTTGTTAGGTGCGGGTCGTCCGTTGCGGCTCGCGTTTCAATCGGGCAAGTTGCATTCGATGATTTTGTGGGGGCCGCCAGGAGTGGGCAAGACCACGCTGGCGCGCTTGATGGCGCAGGCTTTTGATGCCGAATTTATGCCGCTGTCGGCGGTGTTGTCGGGCGTGAAGGACATCCGCGAAGCGATTGCACAAGCGCAGCAAACCTTGCAAAAAAATGGTCGCCACACAATTTTATTTGTCGATGAAGTACACCGATTTAACAAGTCGCAGCAAGATGCTTTTTTGCCTTTTGTTGAACAAGGGCTGGTGACGTTTATCGGCGCGACGACCGAGAATCCGTCCTTTGAAGTGAATAACGCGCTGCTCTCAAGAGCGCAAGTTTATGTGCTGCATTCGCTCTCCATGGCAGAGTTGACGGAGTTGTTTGAGCGCGCGCAAACCGAAGTAATGCACGATATTGCATTCGAGGAGAGTGCTAAAGAGCGCGTCATTGCTTATGCCGATGGTGATGCGCGACGGTTGTTGAATGTGCTGGAGCAACTGCATACCGCCGCGCAAACCGCAGCAGTGAGTCATATCGACACTGCGTTTTTGGACAACACGCTGGCGCAAAATTTACGTCGTTTCGATAAAGGCGGCGAGGCGTTTTACGACCAAATTTCCGCGTTGCATAAATCAGTGCGCGGCTCGAATCCCGATGCGGCTTTGTACTGGTTGGTGCGCATGTTGGACGGTGGCGCAGATGCGCGCTATCTGGCGCGGCGCATCGTGCGCATGGCGTGGGAAGACATCGGTTTAGCCGATCCGCGCGCGCTACAAATCAGCAACGACGCGGCGCAAACGTATGAACGATTAGGTTCGCCCGAAGGTGAGCTGGCACTCGCGCAAGCCGTGCTGTATCTGGCCTGCGCGCCTAAGTCGAATGCGGGCTATGTCGCGTATAATGCCGCCCGCGCTTGGGTGGCAGCGGACAGGTCGCGCGATGTGCCGCTGCATTTGCGCAACGCGCCAACCAAGCTGATGAAGCAATTGGATTACGGCAAAGATTATCGTTACGCGCACAACGAGCAAGACGGTTACGCGGCAGGTGAAAATTATTTTCCAGACGATATGCCCGCGCAGAATTTTTATCAGCCCACCCATCGTGGCTTGGAAGGAAAGATTGCCGAAAAACTCGCGCATTTGCGCGAGCTAGACGTAAAAGCGAAAAGCAAAAATTAGCCACAGAGCACACAGAGTTCACGGAGAAAATTGTGGCAGACGAATTGACCGAGAAAATTATTGCGGCTGCTATCGAGGTGCATAAAACACTTGGCGCAGGGCTTCTAGAATCAATTTATGAAGAAGCGTTGTGTTTCGAGTTCGGTTTGATGGGAGTTGAGTTTGATAGGCAAGTGGCTATTGATGTGGCTTATAAAGGTCATGTTATCAAAGGACAGCGATTAGATTTGTTGGTAGAAAAGGAAGTTGTGGTGGAAGTGAAATCGTTGCGCGCGCTGCCAGAAGTTGCCAGTGCGCAATTGCTGTCCTACTTAAAAGCGACAGGTCTTAAACGAGGTTTATTGCTGAACTTCGGCGAGAGACAGTTAATCACAGGTATTAAGCGAATCTCTCTGTGACCCCTGTGTTCTCTGTGGCTAAATTTTAGATTTTGAATTTGAGGTTTTATGTTAGACATACAAACATTACGCAACGATTTGGCCGCGACAGCGGCACGTTTAGCGACGCGCGGCTTCGTTTTAGATACGGCGAAATTTGAGCAACTGGAAAGCGAGCGCAAGTTGATACAAACGCGCACGCAAGAGCTGCAAGCGCAGCGTAATGCGGCTTCCAAGCAGATTGGCTTTGCCAAATCCAAAGGCGAGGACACCACGGCTATCATGGCGCAAGTGGCGAGTTTGGGCGATGAATTAAAGCAAGCTGAAACGCGCTTGGCGGTGGTGTTGGCGGAGCTGCAAATTTTGTTGGAAGAATTGCCCAATTTGCCGCATGCCAGTGTGCCTGTCGGCAAATCTGAAGCGGATAACGTGGAAGTGCGCAAGGTCGGCACTAAACCGAGCTTCGATTTTGCGGTGCAAGATCACGTTAGTCTGGGCGAAAAAATTGGCGGCTTGGATTTTGAAACCGCAGCGAAAATTGCTGGTGCGCGCTTCTCCTTATTGAAAGGCGGTTTGGCACGTTTACATCGTGCGCTGGCGCAATTTATGTTGGATACGCATACCGACCAGCATGGCTACACCGAAACTTATGTGCCGTATTTGGTGAACGCTGCGTCGATGCGCGGCACGGGACAGTTGCCCAAATTTGAAGAAGATTTATTCAAAGTGCCACGTCAAATGGGCGACGGTATTGAGAATTTTTATCTGATTCCAACTGCCGAAGTACCTGTGACCAATATGATGCGCGACACCATCACGCCGCTGGAAAATTTGCCACTAAAGTTCGTTGCACATACGCCCTGTTTTCGTTCTGAAGCGGGTTCGGCAGGACGCGATACGCGCGGGCTGATACGTCAGCATCAGTTCGATAAGGTGGAGTTGGTGCAGATGGTGCATCCCGATGAATCGTTTGCCGCATTGGAACAATTATTGGGTCACGCCGAAACGATTTTGCAAAAACTGGGGCTGCATTATCGCGTGGTAAAACTGTGCACAGGCGACATCGGTTTTTCTTCCGCCACAACCTACGACATCGAAGTTTGGTTGCCTGCGCAAGACACTTATCGCGAGATTTCTTCCTGCTCGAATTTTGAAGCCTTCCAAGCCCGCCGTATGCAAGCGCGCTTCCGCAATGCGCAAGGCAAGCCAGAATTGCTGCATACGCTGAATGGCTCTGGTTTGGCCGTGGGTCGCACGCTGGTTGCGGTGTTGGAAAACAATCAACTCGCAGACGGTAGCGTAGTGATTCCTGAAGTGTTGCGTCCGTACATGGGCGGCTTGGACGTTCTCAAGGCGAGTTGATTGTTACGGTGAGGCTAACATTTGCGCAGCCAATGTTAAGCGCGCCTTGGCGGCGACCGTTGCCAAAACAATCAACTCGCAGACGGTAGCGTAGTGATTCCTGAAGTATTGCGTCCGTATATGGGCGGCTTGAGCAAACTTGTTGCGGTGCAAAATTAGCGGATAAATTTATGCAGCGCGGCTTTTAGGGGTGTGTCACTTAAGGTGGCTTCGAGTTGTTGAAGCGCGTGTTGCGCCGTTGGGCTGAGGTGTCTAGGCGGCGCAGGAGTGGTCGCTACAAAGTAGCTAACTTGCACCTTAATTCTTAATCCGCTAACCTCCGCGCCTTGATTTTTAAGCTGATTCACGATTTCTGGGGCAAGTTGCTTGAGCTTTGCAGCGGCGGTGGCGTTGCTGGTGGTGATGCTTAAAGTACCAAATTGCAGTCCTGTGACTTGACTGCACTGCGCCAAATAAGGCGGCGTGGACAATACGAATTGAGCTTGCAAGGCATTCAGAAAGTGGGTTTTTTGTAGGATAGCCTTAAATTCTGAATTGGCGTTGAGCAGGTTTTTAATCGACTGAGTCACAGTGGCACATCGGTATAAGGAGCGGGCATGAATATTATTCTAGTTTCAAATCGTTTGGCGAAAACTCGCAGCGTAACGCTGGGTTTGCCGCAAATTTTGTTGGCGATTCTGGTCTTGATGATCATCACCATGGCGATGGCCTCCGCCTTGCAAAATGTACTGCTGCGTTTTGCGCCTAAAAGTTTGAGCGATGCCGCGCAAGTGGTGTTAATGGGCGGACGCGAAGCCGAGCAGCGCAAACAGCAAGCCTATTTGCAAGCCAGTTTGCAGGCGATGGCCGCTAAAGTCGGACAGATGCAAGCACAGATGCAGCGTCTCGATGCGTTGGGCGGCCGACTGGCAAAAATTACTGGCATGAATCCCGCTGAATTTTCGTTTGATAAGCCCTCGGCGCAAGGCGGGCCTTTAATCACGAATGCGGGTGCGCAGATTTCGTCACAGGACTTAGAGCGGCAATTAGAGCTGTTGTCCACTGCCGTGGGCGATCGCGGCGATAAGCTGGCGGCGTTGCAAACCATGCTGATGCAAAATCAGCTCAGTCAAAAATTATTACCGACTATTTTGCCCGTTACCGCTGGTTGGCATTCGTCCAACTTTGGCTGGCGGGTTGACCCATTTACTGGGGCGAGTGCGATGCACGAAGGGGTGGATTTTGTTGTGCCTGAAGGCACGCCAATTTACGCTTCCGCTGGCGGTGTCGTCGCATACGCAGATAAGCATCCGAGCTATGGTAATATGGTGGAAATTGAGCATGGTAACGATATTATTACCCGCTATGCTCATGCTTCTAAATTGCTGGTAAAAGTCGGTCAAGTGGTGCGACGGGGCGATAAAATCGCTGAAGTCGGCAGTACGGGACGTTCAACTGGTAACCATTTGCATTTTGAAGTTCGCTATAAAGGCAGCGCGCAAAATCCCGAACGTTTCTTGAAGAAAGCAGCAGCTTAGCCGCTGTTATTGATTATTTAGGGTGAGGTGCGAACCTCGCCTTTTTTATTTGCACACACACAAACATGATTTCTAGCTTGTTAAAAAGTATTTTTGGTAGTCGTAACGATCGCTTACTCAAGCAATACCGCGCTACCGTCGCCCAAATCAATCAATTGGAATCCCGTATTGGCAACCTAAGCGATGACGCGTTGCGTGAACAAACTGCGCTGTTCAAACAACGCGTTGCGCAAGGTGAAACGCTGGATAGCTTGCTGCCTGAAGCGTTTGCGGTGGTGCGTGAAGGCAGCCGCCGCTGCTTAGGGATGCGTCATTACGATGAACAGCTCATTGGTGGTATGACCTTGCATTACGGCAAAATAGCCGAAATGCGCACGGGTGAAGGTAAAACGCTGATGGCGACCTTGCCCGCTTACCTCAACGCCTTGTCTGGAAAAGGCGTGCATGTGGTCACGGTGAATGATTATTTGGCCAGTCGCGACGCGGCATGGATGGGCAAGTTGTATGGCTATCTGGGGTTGTCGGTCGGAGTGATTTTGTCGCAAATGGAATCGCGCGATAAGCATGCGGCGTACGCGGCGGATATTACTTACGGTACAAATAACGAGTTCGGCTTTGATTATTTGCGCGGCAATCTTGCTAGTGAGCCCGAAGAGCGTTTTCAGCGCGCGCTGAATTTCGCCATTATTGATGAAGTTGATTCCATCTTGATTGATGAAGCGCGCACGCCTTTGATTATTTCTGGGCAAGCCGAAGACGATGTGTCGATCTACGCCAAAATGAATCTGCTCGCGCCGCAATTGCGTCGCCAAAAAGATGAAGAAAGCGCGGGCGACTTCAGTGTGGATGAAAAAAATCAGCAAATTCTATTGAGCGAAAGCGGCCATGAACATGCCGAACAGTTGCTTGAAAAAACGGGTTTGTTACCGCAAGGTGGCAGCTTGTACGACCCTGCCAACATCTCCTTAATTCACAATCTGTATGCCGCTTTGCGCGCCCACAATTTGTATGTGCGCGACCAGCACTATGTGGTGCAAAACAATGAAGTCGTCATCGTTGATGAATTCACGGGACGCTTGATGTCGGGTCGTCGCTGGTCAGATGGGTTGCATCAAGCTGTCGAAGCCAAAGAAGGCGTGGTGGTGCAAAAAGAAAATCAAACCTTGGCCTCGGTGACGTTCCAAAACTTCTTCCGCGACTACACCAAATTAAGCGGCATGACCGGAACAGCGGACACCGAAGCGTTTGAATTCCAGCAAATTTACAGCTTAGAAACGGTGGTCATTCCGCCGCATCGCCCGACCATCCGCAAGGATGAAATGGATAAGGTATATTTGACCGAGAAAGAAAAATATCGCGCTGTGATTGTTGATATTAAAGATTGCTACGAGCGCGGTCAGCCTGTGCTGGTCGGCACGACTTCGATTGAAAAATCTGAATTGTTATCGCAATACTTAACGCGTGATGGCGTGGCGCATCAAGTTTTGAATGCCAAGCAGCACCAGCGCGAAGCGGAAATTATTGCCCAAGCGGGTCGCCCTAAATCGGTCACCATCGCCACCAATATGGCGGGGCGTGGTACCGATATTGTGTTGGGCGGCAGCATTGAAAAATTAGTCGAAGCCGTGCGTGAAAATGCCAGCTTGGACGAAGCAACTAAGCTGGAAAAAATTGCTGATTTGAAGAGCGAATGGTTGGTGGTGCACGAGCAAGTGTTGGCCAGTGGTGGTTTGCATATTATCGGCACAGAACGCCATGAGTCGCGTCGCGTAGATAACCAATTGCGTGGTCGCGCAGGTCGTCAAGGCGATGCGGGTTCGAGCCGCTTTTATCTGTCCTTGGCTGACCCGCTGTTGCGTATTTTTGCTTCCGATCGCGTTACCGCGATTATGAATAAATTCAAGTTGCCTGAAGGCGAAGCGATTGAGCATGTGTGGGTCACGCGCGCGATTGAAAATGCGCAGCGCAAAGTCGAAGCGCGCAATTTTGATATGCGTAAGCAAGTGTTGGAATATGACGATGTCGCCAATGAACAGCGCAAAGTGATTTACCAACAACGCAATGAATTATTCGGCGCAGAAGATATTTCTGAAACGATTAGCGCGATGCGCGACAGCGTCTTGCAAGACCAAGTGGATTTGTATTTGCCGCCCGGCAGCATGGAAGAGCAATGGGATGCGGCGAGTTTAGAAAAGAGCTTGGCGGCTGATTTTGCTTTGCATCAACCTGTCGTGGAGTGGCTGGCAAACGAGAAGCAGCTTGACTTGGCGGGCGTGGGCGCGCGAGTGCGCCACAATGCGCAAGAGCTTTATCAGGCTAAGGTTGACTTGGTGGGCGTGACGAATATGCACCAATACGAACGCGGCATCATGTTGCAAAGTTTGGATCGGCATTGGCGCGAACATTTGCAGGCGTTGGATCATTTGCGTCAAGGCATTCATTTGCGCGGCTATGCGCAAAAAAATCCTAAGCAAGAATACAAGCGCGAAGCCTTTGAATTATTCGCCTCGATGTTGGACAGCATTAAGTTGGATGTCACTGAAACTTTGCTGAGCATCCAAGTCCGCACCGAGCAAGATGTTGCACCCGTTGAAGTCGCTTCTGCTTTGGAAAATGTACAGTATCATCACGCCGATTATGAAGAAGCCTTAGCTACGTCAACCGAAACAGAAGCCGCACCGTTTGTCCGCGCTGGTGAAAAAGTGGGTCGCAATGATCCTTGTCCGTGTGGTTCGGGCAAGAAATACAAGCAATGTCATGGCAAATTAAGTTAATTGATAAAGGGAGAAAGTGATGTCATTAGTTATAAATACGCTGCGCACTTCAACGATTACCGAAGAATTGAGCGACGCTGAAGTACAAATTTTATCGAGTTTGTTTGAAGTTAAAAATTACAAAACGGGCGATCACATCACCAAGCCTGGCGACAAAGGACACGACAACTTGTTCATTTTGGCGCATGGCGAAATCGAAGTGAAAATTTTGAATGGCGCGGAAATCGCGAGCATTCATGTACTCAAACCAGGCGATTTGGCTGGCATCATTACCTTCGTTGGCGGCGCGGCTTCACACATCAGCGCGACCTTAGTGGCGTTGGGTGACACGCAAGTGTTGAGCTTGGAACGTGCGCGTTTTGAAACGCTGATTAACAGCCATCCCTTGATTATGTATCGCGTGATGCGCGGCGTGGTACGCAATGTCCACGGCATCGTGCGTCGCATGAATATGCAAGCCGTCGAGATGAGCAACTATATCTTTGGTTCGCAAGGTCGTTACTAAAACGGCCTGTCGTAAGCGTTTTATAGGTTCGTTCTGACGCAAGTTAAGAGCGAACCTTTTTCATTTTAGGAAGAGAAATATGCCTGTGAATTTATCTGCGCCCGTTGCGGCACAACTGTTGCCCGTTGCGGGCGTTTCCTTGGGTTTTGCTTGCGCCAATATCAAGCGCGCGGAGCGTAAAGATTTGTTGGTGATGCAATTAGACTCTGGCTCGCGCGTTGCGGGTGTGTTCACTACTAATCGCTTTTGCGCTGCGCCCGTTACGGTTGCCAAACAGCATTTAGCGCAAGCGAGCAGCATCCGCGCGTTGTTGGTGAACACGGGCAACGCCAATGCGGGCACGGGTGAGCAGGGGATGCAAGATGCGCACGCGACCTGTCTAGCCTTAGCGGGGCTGTTGGGCTGCCAGGCGAATCAGATTTTGCCGTTCTCCACGGGGGTGATTATGGAGGCTTTGCCTGTGGCGAAAATTGCGGCGGGCTTGCCTGCGGCGGTGGCGAATGTGCAAGCCGATAATTGGTTCAATGCCGCCGAAGCGATTATGACCACTGACATCGTCGCCAAAGCGATTTCCAAGCAAATCACCATTGATGGCGTGACGATTACTATCACGGGCATCGCCAAAGGCTCTGGCATGATTCATCCCAACATGGCGACCATGCTGGGCTACATCGCCACCGATGCTGCGATTGCGCAACCGCTGTTGCAGCAAATGGTCAGCAGCGCGTGCAATCGCTCGTTCAACTGCATCACCGTGGATGGCGACACCTCTACCAATGACGCGCTGATGTTGATTGCCACAGGCAAAGCCGCACTGCCAGAAATCACAACGGCTGCCAGCGACGCTTACGCAAAATTATTGGCAGCGGTGTCTGAAGTCGCGACTTATTTGGCGCAAGCCATCGTGCGCGACGGCGAAGGCGCAACCAAGTTCATCACCATCCAAATGAATGGCGGCAAAGACGAAGCCGAATGCAAAAAAATCGCCTACGCCATCGCGCATTCACCGCTGGTCAAGACCGCATTTTTCGCCTCCGATCCCAACTTGGGTCGCATCTTGGCGGCGATTGGTTATGCGGGTGTGGACGACTTAGATGTGTCCAAACTCAAAGTCTATTTGGACGATGTATTAGTCGCTGAAAACGGCGGACGCGCCGCGAGTTACGAGGAAGCCGATGGTCAGCGCGTGATGCAACAAAGCGACATCACCATCCGCGTAGAACTCAACCGTGGCAAGGTAAATGCGACGTTATGGACGTGCGATTTTTCATACGATTATGTGAAAATTAACGCCAGTTATCGCAGTTAAAAAATCGCAGCAAGCAAATTAGCCCTGTCGTTTTTGTCTGGGGAATTAGGGGGTTCTAAAATTTAGAGCCCAATCAAAACAAGGCATTCCAAGAGAGTTTCCAGCTTAGACACCAGCAAGGTGTATTTGTCGGTGATTTTTAGGGTGTCTAAATTACGTTATGCGTCATAGGAGCAATCCACCATGAGCACTGCTCTGCTTTCTTTCTTCGGTGTCATTGTCGGTGCCGCGCTTCAGTATTTATTTACGCGCCACCTCGACAATCAAAAACATCATCGTGAGCTACGAACAAAGGCATACACCGATTACTTGAAGTGCGTGTCTGAGAACGCGAATATCGGAACGCAACTGCAATCCCCCGAGGGGTGTGAGCTTGCTACAAAAATCACAGATGCAAAGTGCCGTATCTGTCTATATGGCTCATCCTCCGCTGTTAAAGCATTTGCGGAGTTCGAAAGAGTTGATGCAACAATGAAGACACCAAAGAAAAGCACCGCCTTCACAAGCATGGTTTCCATCATGCGCTGTGACTCTGCTATCGGTGGCGGGAACGTTGAATTCGAAGACCTAAAAACTGTTCTTTTTGGCAAAGAAAAAGAGGGCAAAGAAGAAGAGAGCAAAAATAAATGCAAATAGGAATAAATAGGGTCAGACTCGAATTCTTTTACAGGTGACTAGCGATTGTCGGGGGTAGCCCGACAGCTATTAGCAGTGACTTAGTCAGCGCAGTTTGCTGGCTCGGGCAATAAATAGGGTCAGACTCGAATTCTTTTTACAGCTGACTAGCGTTTGTCGGGGGTAGCCCGACAGCTATTAGCAGTGACTTAGTCAGCGCAGTTTGCTG
>JAVHRN010000059.1:0-339 GCA_036171695.1 Gallionella sp. | reverse complement strand
GCTTAGTCACTGCTTAGTTGTTTCATCGAGTCACTTTTCTTGTCTCGCCAAGAAAAGTAACCAAAAGAAGGCGACCCAGGTTTACCGCCCTACGGGTACCCGCGAAAAACACCGAATGAGCGGGGCTGCGGAACTCGCCATAAATGGCTCAGACAGTCCTTGCCTAAAGCTCCGCTCATTCGGTGTTTTTCGCGGCGGCGCACATGGGATGGCAAGTCAAAAGCGGGTGTTGTTTGCTGCGCAGAATTTCTTTTTTTGGATGCCCGCCTGCGCGGGCATCGTGCTTTTAAGGTTTGCGCTTTTGACTTACCTCCCCTTAGTCGCCACCGAGTAGCGCAG
>JAVHRN010000058.1:0-12522 GCA_036171695.1 Gallionella sp. | reverse complement strand
CCAGCTCACCCCCTAATTCGTTTCGAAAAGTTGCACTTCAAAGTTGAATCCGCCTGCACTAAACAAAAAATACAGCTTAATCGCTGTCTTTTTTGCTTGCCAAATCCCAATCTAAATCAATGGGACCGCCCGCTTGCTATGACGACACAGCTCATCATGCGATTAAGCTAGCAAACGGGTAAGTCGGTGCTGGGCGAGCAGGCAACCCCTGCGGGCGAGTCGATGCGTTTCGCTACATTTAGATTGAGCTACGATAGGCTTTGCTTAGTTAGCACGAATGTTCTGCCACTGACCTTTTTGGGCAAGCAACGCGGCGGTTGCGTTGGGCAGGGTAAGGTAGATTTATTCAACATTTTCGACTATCATGCCGCCCGTTTTGTGCAGTACAGAATTTACGAATTGGCGGGTCTCCCCGCATTGCAAGGTAGTGAACCTGGTCAGGTCCGGAAGGAAGCAGCCACAGCTATTTATTGTAAGTGCCGGGGGTAAGGCTCGCCTCCTATTGAGGTATATGAATTTTTCATATATCTATCATCTGCAAAGTTTCAAGGAACCCTAGATATGTCAGCTAGCACGGTACTAGCCCGCAAATGGCGACCGAAGAACTTTGCCCAGTTGGCAGGGCAGCAACACGTCGTTCAAGCGTTGAGTAATGCTTTGTCGCAAAATCGTTTGCATCACGCCTATTTATTTACGGGTACGCGCGGCGTAGGCAAAACCACCATCGCGCGTATTTTCGCTAAATCACTTAATTGTTTGACGGGCATCACGGCCACGCCGTGTGGGGTGTGCAGCGCGTGTACGGAAATTGACAGCGGGCGTTTTGTTGATTTGATTGAGTTGGATGCGGCATCCAATACGCAAGTGGACAGTATGCGTGAGCTGCTTGAAAGCGCGTTGTACGCGCCCACGGCGGCGCGTTTCAAAGTTTATATCATCGACGAAGTGCACATGCTGTCGAAGTCGGCGTTCAACGCCATGTTGAAGACTTTAGAAGAGCCGCCCGCGCATGTGAAATTTATTCTCGCCACCACCGACCCGCAAAAAATTCCTGTCACGGTGTTGTCGCGTTGTCTGCAATTTAATCTCAAGCAGCTTCCGCCTGCGCTGATTGCCACGCACTTGCAATATGTGTTGGGCGAAGAGGGCATCGCGTTTGAAGCAGCGGCGGTTAATTTGGTCGCGCGTGCGGCGGCGGGCAGTATGCGCGATGCGTTGAGTTTGCTCGATCAGGCGATTGCCTTTGCCGCTGGCAGTGTGAATGAGGCGGTGGTGCGCAATATGTTGGGGGCAATCGACCAAACTTATTTGTTCGATCTGCTCAATGCGCTGCACCAGCAAAATGGCGCGGCACTCTTGGCGGTGGCTGACAATATGGCGAGTCGTAGTATTGCGTTTGATGCGGCGTTGCAAGAATTGGCGAGTGTGTTGCATCGTATTGCGTTGGTGCAAACCGTGCCGCAATCACTTGCCGACGATGAGCCGCAGCGTGTCGCACTGTTGGAATTGGCGCAAGTTTTGTCGGCTGAAGACGTGCAGTTGTATTACCAAATTGCGATTCATGGTCGTGATGAAATCGACTTGGCTCCCGATGAATATGCAGGTTTTACCATGACGCTGTTGCGTATGTTGGCGTTCGCGCCGAGCAAAGGGCAAATGAGCAAAAGCGCGCCATCCAGTGTGGCAATACCCGCTGCGGTGACGAGAACGGCGCAGCCTGCTGTTGCGTTAGCGGCACAAGCAGAGGCGGTTTATCAGGTGACCGAAGCAGCCGCTGTCACTCAGCCTGTGCCGGCCTCTCGTCCCAAAGCTATCGCTCCCCCGCTCGCCGCAGGTGAGTTGCCCGATTGGGCGAACTTGTTGGCGCAATTAAATTTGCAAGGATTGGCGGGGCAGTTGGCGAAGAACTGCGTGCTGGAAAGCCTTTTGGGTGAGCGCATGGTGTTGAGTTTGTCCGCTGAACATAAAGGACTGCAAAACAATAAGGTTGCTTTTGAACGCTTGCAAACGGTGTTGAGCGACTATTTCGCTCGCCCGATGAAAGTGCAGATTGTGATTGCGCAAAATACCGTCGCAACGCCCGCTATTGTTGAACAACAAGTTAAATCTGATCGTCAGCAGCAAGCCAATGAGGCGATTGCGAAGGATGATTTTGTCATCGCAGCGCAAGCCGAATTAGGTGCGCAATTATTAAGTGATTCAATTCGAGCAATTTAGTTTTAGGAGAAGCAAAAATGATGAAGGGCGGATTAGGCGGCTTGATGAAACAAGCCCAGCAAATGCAGCAAAACATGGAAAAAGCGAAAGCTGAATTGGCGACCGTGGAAGTTGAAGGACAAGCTGCATCAGGCATGGTGAAAGTGCTGATGACCTGTGCGCATGATGTGCGTCGCGTGAGTTTGGACGACAGTGTGCTGAGTGATGACAAAGAAATGCTGGAAGATTTGTTGGTGCTGGCGATGAACGATGCGATGAAAAAAATTGCTGCAACGACAGCGCAACGTATGAGTGGTTTTTCGGCTGGCTTGCCGCCTGGCATGAAAATGCCGTTTTAATTCTGCGTGAAAATTCCTTCACCTCTCGAAGCCTTAATTAGTTCGTTGCGTTGTTTACCCGGCGTAGGGCCTAAGTCGGCGCAACGGATGGCGTATCACTTGTTGCAGCGTGATCGTGAGGGCGCATTATTGCTGGCGAAATCGCTCGCAGCGGCGGCGCAAAATATCCAGCATTGCACGCGCTGCAATAATTTTTCAGAACATGTCGTGTGCGATATGTGTGCCGCCGATGAGCGTGATGAAAGTTTGTTGTGCGTGGTAGAAATGCCCGCTGATTTGTTGATGATGGAGCAAACGCTGTGTTATCGCGGTCGTTACTATGTGTTGATGGGGCGATTGTCGCCTTTGGATGGTATGGGCGCGAAAGAATTGCATTTGGATAGATTGAAAAAGCGCGTGCAAGAGCAGCCTTGTGAAGTGATTTTAGCGACTAACTTTACGGTTGAAGGTGATGCTACTGCGCATTACTTGGCGGCAATGTTGCACTCGCTGGGAATTAAAGTTTCTCGTATTGCGCGGGGTTTACCAGTTGGTGGCGAACTTGAACAAGTTGATGCGGGAACACTGGCGCAAGCCGTAATGGAACGACGTGAAATGGTGCTATGAAAAAAAAATTTGAAGCAGTAATCGAGCCTGAAACACCTGAGCGCGGTGAAAAATTACAAAAAGTCTTAGCGCAAGCAGGCTTTGGTTCGCGCCGCACGATGGAAGAATGGATTGCTAACGGCGGCGTGAGTGTCAATGGTGAACCTGCGACGCAAGGGATGCGTGTGGTCACAGGCGACTTAATTCGTACCGATAAACGCACTATCCGTGTAGGCGAGCGTGAGCACGATGTGCGCATTTTGTTGTATCACAAACAAGAAGGCGAAATCGTCAGCCGCGATGATCCCGAAAAACGCACTACGGTATTCGATAAATTGCCGAAACTGCGCGGGCAAAAATGGACGGCGATTGGACGCTTGGATTTTAATACCAGCGGTTTACTGATTTTTACTACCTCAGGCGAGTTGGCGAATCGTTTGATGCACCCACGTTTTGCAGTGGAACGCGAATATGCGGTACGCGTGCAAGGCAAATTGTCAGAAGAACAAATGGAGCAAATGCTAGGCGTAGGCATTGAGCTCGAAGATGGTCGAGTGAGCTTTGATAAATTGCTCGATGAAGGCGGCGAAGGCTTTAATCATTGGTATCGCGTGATGCTCAAAGAAGGGCGTAACCGTATTGTGCGGCGCACTTTTGAGGCCTTGGGCTTGACTGTCAGTCGCTTAATTCGGGTGCGCTTTGGCTTGATTAACCTACCGCCGCGTTTGAAGCGCGGCATGACCGCCGAGTTAGGTACAGGCGAAGTCGAACAAGTGCTGGAGTGGGTTGGACTAGATGATGCGCATGAGCCCGCCAGTGAAGATTCGGCAATGCCAGAACTGGCATTAAATTCACCCGCAAAAGTCGCGGTGAAGCCTGTAATCGTTAAAAAAGCAGTACCGCATAAAGACCAAAGACGTGCGCACTCTAGTGTCCATAAAAAGACTAAAACTAATACTGGTGTTAAACGCTAACTGCTACTAAAATTAAGGGCTAGGTGTCGCATTAGGCTGATTATCTAAGGGGGCTTACCGTCCTAAGATTTTGGAAAAAAAATGGATCAAGCCAGCAATAAAACCATCATGTGTAGCGTATTTTTCTTGGATATCGTGGGATATTCCAAGCGTTCTGTCGCTGGTCAAATCTCGCTTAAAGAGCGTTTCAATGCTTATCTGTCCGCTGCAATTCGCGATGTGCCTTTATCAGATCGGATAATTTTAGATACAGGTGATGGGGCAGCCATTAACTTTATGGGCGATTTGGAAGATGCCTTGAAAGCCGCCTTGAGTATGCGTGCCAGTATGTTGCATGAAGACCCTAATGTGGAGCCGCCTTTATTGGTGCGTATGGGGGTTAATTTAGGTCCGGTGCGCCTGATTCGTGATTTGAATGGTTTACCGAATATCGTCGGTGACGGTATCAATGTTGCGCAACGGGTGATGGGATTTGCCGATGCCAGCCAGATTTTGGTGTCGCGCTCCTATTACGATGCAGTGTCTCGTTTGTCGCCTAAATATGCGGGCATGTTCCATTATCAAGGTGCGCGTACCGACAAACATGTGCGCGAGCATGAGGTGTATGCGATTGGTTATCCAGGGGATAAAACGACTCGTCCATTTGCGGTACATGATGGTGCTGGGGCACCGCCTACACGCTTTGATAAATGGATGGCGACTTGCGCTAAAAAAATTAAGCAAGTGCAGCAACCACTCGATCCTTGGTTGAATAAAGCCCGTGATTATTATCAAGCCATAGATCCGCGTACTCGCCCCATTTATATTGGTTTGCTCGGTATTCCTTGCGTGCTGTTATTGGTGTTTGGTTTGAAAGCAATGGCGCGCCATGATGTCCTCCAAAAACAGCAAATTGCAGCGGCACGAATTGCTAAAGTTGCACCTGTAGGAGCTATTTCCGCCCCCGTTGCGAGCAGTGCGGTTGCCGTTATAACGGATGTCCAAATAGCTAATGCAGTGCGTGCTGAATTAGCGCGCCAAGCTACACTGAAACCAAGCAAAACTGAGTCGCGTCGAGCCGAGCCGGTCTATGTAATTAAGCGACCTGCACCCTTAACCGTACAAGAGCAGGCTGCTTTAGACGCTAACGTGAAAACTTCCCGCTTACTGGGTTTTGCGAGTAATGGTGCTGACAGCGGCAAAGCGGTTATTTCGGTTAGTTGTCAGAGTGGTACGCTGGTGTTTGTAGATGGTGCACAAAAAGGTCGCTTGTCGTCTCGGCAGATGGATTTAGAAGTTAGTGTCGGTAAGCATGTGGTGATTGTTATTTTGCCGAATCAAAAATTATTCACTCACACCCTTATCGCCCAAGCCAATAAAAGAATTGAGCTTAATCCCTCAATCTGTAATTAAAATTTTTTAATGCGTAATGTCCTTATCAATAACAACAGGTGGTCGCAATGATTAAGCAGCTAGGGCGCTATGAAGTAATTCGTGAGTTGGGCCAAGGTGCGATGGGCGTGGTCTATCAAGCTAAAGATCCGTTGATTGACCGTGTTGTCGCAATTAAAACTATTAACTTGGGTTTAGCTCAAGAAGGTAAAGAAGAGTACGAAGGACGTTTTTACCAAGAAGCGAAAGCGGCGGGGCGGCTCAATCACCCTAATATCGTGACTATTTACGATGTGGGTAAAAGTGGCGATGTAGCTTATATCGCCATGGAGTTTCTGCAAGGTCGTGAGCTGCGCGACATTATGAATGATGCGGGTTTGCTGCCTATTGACCATGTGTTAGACATGGTTGCGCAAGTCGCATCTGGTCTGGCTTATGCGCATGAATACGACATCGTGCATCGTGATGTGAAACCATCGAATATCATGGTGATTCGTGATGGGCATGTGAAAATAACCGATTTTGGTATCGCACGCATGGCATCGGCGGGCGTGCGTACTCAAACGGGGATGGTGTTAGGTTCGCCTAAATACATGTCACCAGAGCAAGTGATGGGCAAGGCGTTAGATCAACGCTCTGATATTTTTTCGCTGGGCGTGATGCTGTATGAAATGCTAACTGGCAGCGCGCCATTTAATGGTGACAATGTCAATTCCATTATGTATCAAACGCTCAATGCGGCTCCCGCTCTGCCCAGTACGATCAATCCCTTAGTCCCAGAAATGCTCAATTTTATTGTAGCTAAGGCTTTGGCTAAGGGCGTGGATGATCGTTATCAGAATGCTAAAGATTTCGCTGCTGATTTGCGTGCTTGTAAAGATACCTTGCCGCGCTCTAACAGCGGCATCAATGTACAAACTGCCCCAGTCAGTGTAGAGGCGAAGTTACCTGATGCAATTTCATTTACAGGCAGCCTTGACGCGACGGATGAACAGGCACAAGCAGCGGCGACGACCAGTGGCTTGTCCAAGAGTTTTGATTCTGCTGCTGCAACTATGAAGCTCGCTGCATTGACTTCAAGCAAAGAAGACATAGATGATTTGTCTAAAACGCTAAAAATGCCTAAAGCGAGTGCAGTTGAAATGCAAAAGTTAGCGCAGCAAGCTCATGTCTTAGCGAACGCAGCCGAAAAATCAAGCCCCGTTTACTACAGCAATCGTAATCAACGTGCCTCCGATAAAGGTAATAACGCCATGCTGTTAGTCGGACTATTTTTAGTTTTGCTAGCAATTGTAGGCATCATTATTTTTTAAGTTGCGACGCTCATGTCGCCGCAACTTTATTTGCTACAGCCTTCCCTGACTCTGCGTATATTAATTTGGCTAGTGCACTTGGCGGCACTGGCTTTATTGATGCTGACTGTTGCGCCTCCCTATCGGGCCAGTGCGTTGCTGCTATTATTCAGCTTGTGGTGGCAGTTGCGCCGTGTCACGTTACGGGAGCTGCTGGTGCAGCGCGATTTGTTGACGTGCCTTGATAGCGTCAATACGCGCTATCAAGCAAAGCTGCTAAAAAGTTCTTGGGTTGGTGTCTATGTGATTTTTTTGCATCTGCGCGAAATAAGCAGTCAGAAAAAACGGACTCACGTCATCGCCTTCGATGCCTTATCGGCTAACGATTTTCGGCGTTTGCGGATGGCGATAAGACTGCTAGTGAAGTGCCAATAAATAACAATTTTTAGATTTGTGTGGCACTCTCTGGCGTGAGGATGGTGGCACTAGGCTGATTCTGCATCGCGGGATAGTCTTTACTGAAATGCAGCCCGCGACTCTCATGGCGTAGCAGCGCACTTTGCACAATCAAATCAGCATTGGTGACAAGATTGCGCAGCTCCAATAAATCGGCTGATACATGGAAATTCGCGTAATACTCTTGTATTTCGGTCTGCAATAATTTGATGCGATGCGCCGCGCGTTCTAAGCGTTTATTGGTGCGCACGATGCCCACATAATCCCACATGAAGTGACGCAGCTCTGCCCAGTTATGGGCAATGACAATATGCTCATCGGCATCGGTGACGCGGCTGTCATCCCACTCAGGCAGGGCGATGGTGGGGCGTTGTGGCTTGCTTAAAATATCTTGGGCGGCGGCATCGGCAAACACTAAACATTCCAACAAAGAGTTACTCGCCAAACGATTTGCGCCATGCAAACCAGTGTAAGCGGTCTCGCCCACCGCATATAAATTCTCAATATCGGTACGCGCATACAAGTCCGTCATCACACCGCCGCAGGTGTAATGCGCGGCTGGCACAACAGGAATTGGCTCTTTGCTGATGTCGATACCTAGACTTAAACAGCGCGCGTAAATGGTGGGGAAGTGTTCTTGTAAAAATTCCACTGACTGATGCGAGATGTCTAAATACACGCAATCCAAGCCACCTTTTTTCATTTCAAAATCAATCGCGCGCGCCACCACATCGCGTGGTGCGAGTTCAGCACGCTCATCATGGCGCGGCATAAAGCGCGTGCCATCAGGCAGCTTGAGCAAGCCACCTTCGCCGCGCACTGCCTCGCTAATCAAAAAAGATTTCGCATGCGGGTGATATAAACAGGTGGGATGAAACTGAATAAATTCCATATTGACCACACGGCAACCCGCACGCCACGCCATAGCAATGCCGTCGCCCGTAGCAGTATCGGGATTGGTGGTGTAGAGATATACCTTACCCGTGCCGCCCGTTGCTAATACGGTATTTTTTGCTGCGATGGTGATGATTTCATCGCGCACGGTATCGAGCACATACATGCCGTAGCAATGCTGCTCGGCGCGTTTTAGTTTTTTACCCGTGATTAAATCAATCGAGATGTGCTGCTCTAATACCGTGATATTGGGGTGTTGCAAGACACGGCGCGCCAAGGTTTCTTGTACCGCTTGCCCTGTGTGGTCGGCGGCATGAATGATACGGCGTTGGCTGTGACCGCCTTCACGCGTTAAGTGATAACCCGTGCGCGAGCCTTCATCTTTGGTAAACGGTGTACCTTGTTCTATGAGCCATGCGATCGCGGCTTTGGCGTGCTCTACTACAAAGCGCGTGGCAGCTTCGTCACACAGTCCTGCACCTGCGATGAGCGTATCTTGGATGTGCGCATCTATCGAGTCAGACTCGGATAACACCGCCGCGATGCCGCCTTGCGCCCAGCTACTCGCGCCGTCCAGTAAGGCTTTCTTGGTGACGATGCAAACTTTTTGTTGGTGGGCAAGTTTCAGGGCTAAAGACAGCCCTGCCAGTCCGCTGCCAATGATGAGCGTGTCGAACGTATGTAAATTTTTCTTAGACATAAAGGGTGTTATTGACCGCCGAGTAAATGGCAAAGACCATCTAGCCCGACAAAATTGAGCGCGTAGCTAGCCTGTTCGCGTACTACAGGTTTGGCGTGATAAGCGATGCCAATATGCGCTGCGCGCATCATCAGCAAATCATTCGCGCCATCGCCCATCGCGATGACTTGGTCGGATTGCAAACCCAAGGCAGCGCGTGTTTGGATTAGAAAATTAGCTTTGGCTTGCGCATCGACGATGTCGCCCAACACGCGTCCAGTTAGTTTGCCGTGTACGATTTCTAGTGTGTTGGCGTGAGCGAAATCTAGCCCTAGACGTGCTTTAAGACGCTCCGTGAAAAACACAAAGCCACCTGATACCAGCAGTGTTTTGATGCCATATTGTGTCAGCACCGCTAACATTTCTTCCGCGCCAGCATTGAGCTGTAAGCGTTCGTCATAGACGCGCTGTAAGGCAGCTTCGTCCAACCCCTTAAGCAACGCCACGCGCCGTCGCAAGCTCTCGGCAAAGTCTAATTCGCCGCGCATGGCAGCTTCGGTGATTTCGGCTACTTGCACTTTTAAGCCTTGCATATCGGCAATTTCATCAATGCACTCGATGTTAATCAGCGTCGAATCCATATCCATCACGAGCAAGCCAAAGTCGCTGAGTTTTCGCGCGGCAGGGACGAAGCCAAAATCAAGCGCGTGTACCAAACAATACGCACTTAAATCTGCGTGGTTTTGCGCGTCATGTAAACACCACACACCAAGCGCAATTTTCGTGCTGTGCTGTGCTCGTGTGAGTTGTTGCAGGTGCGTGAGTTGCTCGGCGGGAATATCGCGCGTGGCTTGTAAAATTAAATTCATCTGAATTACGCCTTGGCGACTAATTCTTTCAATACATAGGGAAGAATGCCGCCCGCACGGTAGTAATCGACTTCAATCGGTGTGTCGATGCGCAGCAATAAAGCGAGAGTTTGTTGGCGGCCGTCAGCGCGTGTGATGACTAAGGTCACGTCTTGTTGCGGCTTCAAATTTTCGTTGATGCCGAGCAAATCAAAACTCTCATCGCCAGTCAGATTCAAATTCGCCAAACTATCTTCGCCCTTGAATTGCAACGGCAACACACCCATGCCTACCAGATTACTGCGATGAATACGTTCGTAAGATTTGGCGATGACGGCCTTCACGCCTAGCAACTGCGTGCCTTTCGCTGCCCAGTCGCGGCTCGAACCTGTGCCGTACTCCTCACCTGCGAAAATCACAGTGGGAGTGCCGTCGGCAATGTGTTTCATCGCGGCATCGTAAATCGCCATTTGCTCGCCTTTATACAAGGTGTAGCCGCCTTCAGTGCGAGTGCCATCGGCGTTGCTAGGCAACATCAAATTTTTGATACGCACATTAGCGAACGTGCCGCGCATCATCACTTCATGGTTACCGCGCCTTGCGCCGTAGCTGTTGAAATCTTTAACTGCCACCTTGTTGCCTTGCAGATATTGACCTGCGGGCGTGGTCGGTTTGAAGCTACCTGCTGGGCTAATGTGATCGGTGGTCACCGAATCACCCAGTAACGCCAAGGCTTTTGCGGACTTGATGTCGCCGACTTTAGGCGCATCTGCATCAAAGAACGGGGGACGCGCGATGTAAGTCGAATCGTCCCATTGATAACGATTCCCTTTTGGGGCTTGGATAGCATTCCACAGAGGTAAGTCTTTGGTTAAATCAGAATACAGACGGCGATACACGGCAGGGTCAGCTGCGAACTTCATCACGGCTTGCACTTCCGCGCTATTTGGCCAGATGTCTTTCAAATACACATCTTGTCCGTCTTTACCTTTTCCTAATGGCTCGCTGTCGAGGTTGATATTCATGCGACCCGCGATGGCGTAGGCGACCACCAGCGGCGGCGAAGCCAAGAAATTTGCTTTCAAATTGGGATGAATACGCGCTTCAAAATTGCGGTTGCCAGACAGGACTGCTGCGCACACCAAGCCGTTGTCGGTAATAGTTTTGTCGATGTCTTCACGCAGCGGACCTGCGTTACCGATGCAGGTGGTGCAGCCATAAGCCGCCAAGCCAAAGCCCAGTTTTGCCAAGGGTTCGAGCAGACCTGCGTTAGTTAGATATTCAGTGACAACGCGTGAACCAGGTGCGAGCGTGGTTTTGATATGCGGCGCAACGGTCAAGCCTTTTGCCACGGCTTTTTGCGCCAGCAAACCCGCTGCTAACAACACGCTAGGATTGGAAGTATTAGTGCAAGAAGTGATGGCGGCAATCAACACGTCGGCGTTACCAATTTGCAAATTATCTTTGCCTGTAGGGTAACGCGTGTTGAGCTTTTCAGCGGGCTGGCTGAAGCCGTTTTCCGCAACAGGCTTGGAAAATAAATCATTGAAAGTTTCGCGCATCACGTTCAACGCCACGCGATCTTGCGGACGCTTGGGGCCAGCCAGTGAAGGTACGATGCTGTCCAAATTTAGTTCGACTACGCTGCTGTAGTCGATGCTGCCTGCCGCTGGAATGCCATATAAACCTTGTGCTTTGAAGTAAGCAGCAAAGGCATCAATTTCCGCTTCGGTGCGTCCGGTGTTGCGCATAAATTGCACGGTCACATCATCGACGGGGAAGAAGCCCATCGTCGCGCCATATTCGGGAGCCATATTGGCAATGGTGGCGCGGTCGGGCAGAGTGAGGGCGGAAGTACCTTCGCCGAAAAATTCAACAAATTTGCCCACCACTTTTTGGCTGCGCAGCAATTCGGTAACGGTCAATACTAAATCGGTTGCGGTTACGCCTTCACGCAACTTGCCTTTCAAGTTCACCCCGACCACATCGGGTGTCAGGAAGTACACAGGCTGCCCCAACATGCCCGCTTCCGCTTCGATACCGCCCACGCCCCAGCCGACCACGCCGATGCCGTTAATCATCGTGGTGTGCGAATCGGTGCCAACCAAAGTATCGGGGTAAGTCACGCCATCTTTTTGCACTACGCCGCGCGCCAAATACTCCAGATTGACTTGATGCACGATGCCGATACCAGGTGGTACAACCTTGAATGTGTCAAAGGCTTGCATGCCCCATTTCATAAAGCGATAGCGTTCGGTATTGCGCTCGAATTCCATCTCCATATTGATTTTCAGCGCGTTCGGATTGTTATAGCTGTCGATTTGCACCGAGTGGTCAACCACCAGATTCACTGGCACGAGCGGCTCGATGACTTTTGGGTCGCAACCCTGTGCGGCAGCGGCATCACGCATCGCAGCGAGGTCGGCGAGCAGCGGCACACCCGTAAAATCTTGCAACACAATGCGTGCCACGATAAAGGGGATTTCTTCGCTGCGTGGTGCATTCGGCTGCCAATTTGCCAACTGGCGCACATGTTGTTCAGTGACTTTTTTGCCATCGCAATTACGCAACACAGCTTCCAATACGATACGAATCGACACAGGTAAACGTGAAATTTTGCCAATCCCAGCCGCTTCCAGCGCGGGCAGCGAATAAAAAGTGGATTGCTTATTGGCGTTGAGATTAAAAGTTTGACGAGTGTTAAACAGATTGTGCGACATGAGTGACGACTCCGTGGGGGGCAAAAATAAAGGGCGCGATTATAAAGCGAGACGCAGTTGAGTTTGTCGTGATGATAAGTAATAAATTTATCTGGCGGATTCAACTTTGAAGTGCAACTTTTCGAAACGAATTAGGGGGTGAGCTGGG
>JAVHRN010000057.1:0-12576 GCA_036171695.1 Gallionella sp. | reverse complement strand
ATTTGAACCAGCTCACTTGCAACATCACCGACACCGCTTCCACCACGAACACGCCGCCCATAATGAATAACACCAATTCTTGGCGCACCATCACCGCGACCACGCCCAACGCCGCACCCAATGCCAATGCGCCTACGTCCCCCATAAACACTTCCGCTGGATAAGCGTTGAACCACAAAAACGCCAAGCCAGAACCCGCAATCGCGGCACAAAAAATCGCCAATTCGCCCGCCCCTGGAATGGCGGGTTCACCTAAGTATTTGGAGAATTCGGCATGACCTGCGACATAAGCAAATACCGCCAAGGCACTTGCTACCATGACCGTCGGCATAATCGCCAAGCCATCCAAACCGTCAGTTAAATTCACTGCGTTGCTGGTACCCACGATCACGAAATACACCAACACCATAAAACTCACTCCGCCCAAGGGCAGCACCCAATGTTTGAAAAATGGCACGATGACTTCGGTGTGCGCAGGCAACGTGGCGTGCGACCACAAAAATGCGCCCACCGCCAAAGCGATGAGCGATTGCCAAAATAATTTAGCTTTTGCCGACAAACCATCAGGATTGCGATGCACGACTTTGCGATAGTCATCCACCCAACCAATCGCGCCCACGCCCAAGGTGGTGAGCAGCGCAACCCACACATACGCGTTGCTCAAATCTGCCCACAACAAAGTAGTAATCGCCATCGAAGTCAAAATCAACGCACCGCCCATGGTCGGTGTACCTGCTTTAACCAGATGAGTTTGCGGACCATCGGTGCGCACCGATTGGCCGATTTTCATCGCGGTCAAGCGTCGAATCATCCAAGGGCCGAGCGCGAATGAAATCAGCAACGCTGTCATCGCAGCCATCACCGCGCGCAACGTGATGTAATTGAACACGCTGAAAGTACGCACATCGAGTGCCAACCATTGAGCTAAGGCTAATAACATTTAGTGATGTCCCTGTTCTAAAAGTGTGCCGCTGGGTGCAGCTTGTAATTGTTTAACCACGCGCTCCATCTGCATAAAGCGCGAGCCTTTAATCAACACCGTGGTATTGCTATCTAATTCGGGGGTTAAGGCAGCGCATAAATTTTCGAGCGTCACAAAATGCTGTGCGCCTGCGCCAAATTCGGCCGCTGCACCTTTGCTTAATTCACCTAAGGCGAATAATTTTGCGATGCCAAGTTCGCGTGCCGAGCGGCCGATGTCGCGGTGAAATTGCGCCGCATCCGCACCTAATTCCCCCATATCACCCAACACAAAAACGCGCTGCCCGTCAGCCTTGGCGAGCACTTCAAGTGCGGCGCGCATCGAGGCAGGATTGGCGTTATAGGTATCGTCAATCAAAGTCGCACCCGCGCAGCCCGCCTTGCGTTGCAAGCGTCCCGCCACGCCACCAAAATTTTGTAACGCAGTGGTAATGGTCGGCAGCGGAATCTCTAATGCAAGTGCAGCAGAGGCGGCGGCGAGTGCATTGCGGGCGTTATGCGCGCCTGGCACTTGCAGCAGAACGTGTAAATCACCGACAGGGGTCAACGCGTGTAACACGCCGCCAAAGCCTTGCGCCGCCCACTGGCCTTGCACGCTGGCAGCATGCTCAAGGGAAAATTCTACGCAGCGATGTTGCGCCGCCAAATCGCGCCACACCTGCGCGTGCGCGTCATCGGCATTGATAATCGCCACGCCATTATTTTTTAGACCAGCAAAAATTTCGCCTTTAGCGCGCGCCACATTTTCAATGCTGCCTAAACCTTGCAAATGCGCGCCCGCAGCGTTGTTCACCAAGGCCACATCAGGCTGTGCGAGACGCGTTAAATAATCAATTTCGCCGAGATGATTCATGCCCATTTCAATCACCGCATAGCGATGTTGCGCGTTCAGTTTGAGCAAGGTGAGCGGCATTCCGATGTCGTTATTAAAATTGCCTTGCGTCGCCAACACCGAGTCGCCCGCGTGTTCACGCAAAATTGCCGCAAGCATTTCTTTGACCGTGGTTTTGCCATTGCTTCCCGTAATCGCGACCAGCGGAATAGCGAATTGCGCGCGCCACCAAGCCGCCAGTTTGCCGAGTGCGATACGCGTATCGGCAACCAATAACAACGCGGCGTTTTCAGGTAAATCTGCGCGCAAAGCAGCGTAACTGTGCTGATTCACAACCGCTGCCAACGCGCCCATTTTTAACGCACTCGCCACATATTCCGCGCCATCGAATTTTTCACCATGCAATGCAATAAACAAATCGCCTGCGCCGATTTTGCGGCTGTCGGTATTGACGCTGTTAAACATCACATCTGCGCCGATAAGCTCGGCATCTAAGGCTGCGGCAATTTGAGATAAACGCATCATGCTTGCACCTCGGCTGGCCAATTTTGCAACGCATGCTGCGCAATTTTTACATCGCTAAAAGCATGGCGCACACCGCTAATTTCTTGATAATCCTCGTGCCCTTTACCCGCGATTAACACGATGTCATTGGGTTGAGCATGTGCAATCGCGTAATCAATCGCGTGTTCGCGTTGCAACATCACTTTGTGTTTATGCGTAGTCATGCCCGCCACAATTTCGGCAATAATTTCGGCAGGATTTTCATCGCGAGGATTGTCTGAAGTTACGATGCAACGATCGGCTAAGGCTGCGGCGATTGCACCCATCAGTGGACGTTTTCCCATATCACGATTGCCGCCACAGCCAAATACGCAGATGAGTTTGCCCGCACTGGCATCGCTCATTTCGCGCAAAGTTTGCAGCACTTTTTCCAGCGCATCAGGCGTGTGCGCGTAATCGACAATCACGCTCGGCACACCCGCTCCACCTAGGCGTTGCATCCGCCCTGCCACAGCATATACGCGACTTAATGAGGCGATGGCAGCCTTGAGCGCAATGTTGCTGACTAACAACACCGCCAACACACCCAATAAATTCTCAGCATTAAAACGCCCAACTAACTTGCTGTTTAGTTGCGCTGCGCCCCATGAACTATGAATATCGAGCTGCAAACCTTGCGCATTCACAGCATTCAAATTGCCATACACCATGCGCATATTTAAGCGTGTGGCGTGTTGCATTGCCGCATCGCTCAAACCATAGCCGACCACATTTTTACCTGCCGCGAGCAACTCGTCCGCCCACAACACTGCTTGCGCGTCATCTAAATTCAGCACCACCGAGCGCAACGAAGCAACATCAAAAAATTTGCGTTTGGTCGCGGCGTAGCTCGCCATGTCGCCGTGATAATCAAGATGGTCGCGGCTGATATTGGTGAGTAGCGCGACATCAAACTGCACACCGTTAACACGACCTTGGTCGAGCGCGTGCGAAGAAACCTCCATCGCCACCGCCGCCGCCCCTTGCCCGATAAAATCCGCACACAGCTTGTGTACATAAATCGCTTCGGGTGTGGTGTTGACAGTTTGCTGCAACGCGTCCGCAAAACCATTACCCAACGTGCCTATCAACGCACATTTTTTGCCTGCATCGCGCAAGCCTTGCGCAATCCAATGCGTGGTCGAAGTCTTGCCATTGGTACCCGTCACACCGACCATCCAGAGTTTTTGTGTCGCGTGCGCATAAATCGCATCAGCCAATTCGCCCGCTTGTTCGCGCAGATTGGGCACGGCCAAATGAGGCACTACATGCGCTGCGTCCCAAACAAAATCAGCCGCTTCATACAGCACCGCATTCGCCCCTTGCGCAATCGCTTGGGCGATAAATTTGCGCCCGTCATTTAAGTCGCCCGGATAGGCTAAAAAAGTGTCGCCTTTTTTAACCGCGCGGCTGTCCGCAACCAACTGTTGGATGGGTAAATTCAGCGCGAGGAGTTGGGCGTAAAGCGTACTCATCACACCTCCTCCTTAATAATTTCGGCGGGCGGCGCAATGACATTATTCAACGGCGCGTCGTTCGGTACATTCAGCTCATGCAAGGTTTGTCCGGCCACTAAACTAAACACGGGCGCGGCGACAATCCCACCGTAATACGCGCCGTTATTCGGCTCATCTATCATCACCGCGACGATAATGCGCGGCTTGGAAACAGGTGCGAAACCGACAAATGACGCAACATATTTATCCACATATTTGCCATTTTCGAGCTTGTGCGCCGTACCTGTTTTACCCGCCACCCGATAGCCCGCCACTTGTGCGAGAGGCGCAGTACCACCTGGCAGCACCACGCTTTCCAACATTTCGCGCATGGTAGCGACGGTCTTATCCGACCAGACTTTTTTGCCCACGCTAGGTGCATCCAACTTGAGCAAAGACACATCTTTTAATTCGCCATGCTCGGTAAAACTGGTGTAACCGCGCGCTAATTGCAACAACGACACCGCAATGCCGTGACCATAAGCCATGGTTGCCTGCTCAATTGGTCGCCAAGTTTTAGCATCGCGTAATTTACCCGCTGCCTCGCCAGGGAAATTACTGCCCGTGCGTTCGCCAAAGCCGCTGTCGGACAAACTTTGCCAGAGCACTTTAGGCTCTAACATCAAGGCCATTTTGGCCGCGCCAATGTTGCTGGATTTTTGGATGACTTGCGCCACCGTGAGGCTGGCTTCGGGATGGGTATCGTGAATTTTTTTACCCCTCACCATAAACACGCCGTGTTCGGTATTGATAACCGTATTCGCTTGTACTTTGCCTTGCTCCAAGGCAGTCGCCACCGTGAACGGTTTGAGCGTCGAGCCTGGTTCAAACAAATCTGCCACGGCACGATTACGCATCGCCGCTGGGCTGACTTTGCTACGATTATTTGGGTTGTAACTCGGATAGTTGGCGAGTGCCAACACTTCTCCGCTACCCGCATCTAACACCACTAGCGCACCCGCTTTGGCGTGATGTTTTTGCACCGCTGCTTGCAGTTCGCGATAAGCCAGATATTGAATTTTGCTGTCGATACTAAGCTGCACATCCAGCCCAGCTTTGGGCGCACGCAAGCTCGCCACGTCTTCAACAATATGTCCGCGTCGATCTTTAATTACGCGTTGACTGCCTGCTTTACCGCCTAATTGCGCTTGTGCACCCAGCTCTATGCCTTCTTGACCGTTATCGTCTTGACCCGTAAAGCCGAGCAACTGCGCAGCCACTTCACCGCTAGGATAGTAGCGACGATATTCCGTTTGCAACGACACGCCTGGCACATTCAAGCGCGTGACAAGCCCAGCGTCATCAGGTGCAATTTGCCGTTTCAAATAAACGAAGTCGCGCGCACTGTCGCTAAGCTGGCTGCGCAATACGCCTTCATTGACACCTAGCAAACTGGCTAATTGTTTGTTTTGCGCAGGCGTAATTTCCACATCCGCAGGACTTGCCCACACCGATTGCACTGGCGTACTCACCGCCAACACTTCACCGTTACGATCGCTAATCATGCCGCGATGCGCACTCACTTCAATCACACGGCTGTAGCGTGCATCACCTTTTTGTTGCAAGAAATCATTATTAATTCCTTGTAAATACAAGCCTCGCCCCAGCAAGGCCAATAGCAAACTCAGCAAAATCACGAACAACACAGACGCGCGCCAGCTTGGCAGTTTTGCCGAGCTATTCACTGTGTGTTGGTTCGCGTAATTCATGGTTATTTTTTTACTCCGCTCTACCTGATTAGCATGCCTTTATTTGCCCGCTATTTCGGCTGTATAAATTGCACTTCACCGTTTTTTGGTCGCTGCATTTGCAAATACTGCGCTGCAATTTTTTCTACTCTGGCGGGGGCTGCCCAAGTGCTTTGCTCCAGCTGCAACTGCCCCCACTCCACTTCCATTTGCTGCGCATGCTCTTTTTCCTGCTGCAACACTTGCAGCGTTTTGCGCGCTTGGTGTTGCGCCGTGACCAAACTCAACGCCAACAGCACGGCAAGTAACAACAGCAAAAAATTCAAGCGCGTACTAATTTGCATCACTACGCTCCGCCACTCGTAACACCGCACTGCGCGCACGCGGATTAACACTTAACTCCTCTGCACTAGCGCGGATTGCCTTGCCACACAATTTCATTTTTCCTGCGGGCACTTCGCTAGCGCGTATTGGCACATTGCGTGGCAATTTGTCGCCCTCCGCCATGTCACGCATAAAGTGCTTCACGATACGATCTTCCAAGGAATGAAAACTAATCACCGCCAGGCGTCCTTGCGGCTTTAGCTGTGTGACGCAGTCGGGCAAGATGCGCGCAAGCTCTTCGAGCTCTTGGTTGATATAAATCCGTATAGCCTGAAAAGTCCGTGTCGCCGGATTTTGCCCAGGCTCGCGGGTGCGCACCGTTTGACCAACCAGCTCGACGAGCTGCTTCGTGGTGTAAATAGGTTGAATTGCGCGCGCAATAACAATCGCTCTTGCAATCTGCTTAGCAAACCGTTCTTCGCCGTAATCACGTATCACCTCCGCTAAAAAGCTTTCATCCACGACTGCCAACCATTGCGCGGCAGTCATACCGCGACTGGTATCCATACGCATATCCAGCGGCGCATCGAAACGAAAACTAAACCCACGCGACGCTTCATCCAGCTGCGGCGAAGACACACCCAAATCCAACAAAATGCCGTCAACCTTTGCCACATCAAGCTCACGCAACACCTCAGCCAAATTCATAAAGCCGCGATGCACAATCTGAAAGCGCGGATCAGTAATTTTTTGCGCCTCAGCAATCGCTGCCAAATCTTTATCTAAGGCAATCAAGCGACCTTCATTACCTAACTGCGACAAGATGCGACGACTATGCCCGCCACGCCCAAACGTACCATCCACATAAATGCCAGTAGGCTTAATCGCCAGCGCATCCACCGCTTCGGCGAGCAGCACCGTGGTGTGAATTAAGGCGGCACTCACAAAGAAAATCCATCTAACTCAGCAGGCAAATCGCCACTCATCAATGCCAAACCCGCCGCTTGCTGCGCATGCCATTTGCCTTCATCCCACAATTCAAATTTATTACCCTGCCCAACTAACATCACGCGCTTATCCAGCCCAGCGTAACCGCGCAAATTTGGCGAAATCAACACGCGCCCCGCGCCGTCCATCAGCACATCCTCAGCATTACCAACCAGCAAACGTTGCAAAGCACGACTACGCGCATTAAAAGAAGAAAGCTTATTGAGCTTGGCGCGTATCGGCTCCCACACGGTTTGCGGATAAACCAACAAACAACCATCCGCATCCGCAGTAAACACCAACTGACCCGCGCACTCCGACAGCAGCGCGTCGTGATGCTTAGCGGGTATTGCCAGCCGACCTTTGCTATCTAAATTGAGTTGCACCGCGCCTTGGAACATTTCCATCACTCCCACAATTTCCCACTTTTTTCCACTTACACCCACTATATTGAAATAGCACAGCAGGGTCAAGGGCAAAATAAGTATTTTTTCTTTATGAGACAAAGGCTTAGATAAGATGTTGTTCGCTGCTCAAATATACTTATAAAGCAATGAATTAGCGAGGTAAGCTAAAGCTTTTTATGGATAAAGGACTAGATACTTTTTACAAAGCCGCTCACATCCTTGCTGCATGGAAAAGTCAATATACATAACGTTACGCACCTAACTTATTTGAAGCCCAATAAGCGCAAGTCATGGCCGAAAAAAAGCTTGCCACATAAAATTTTGCAAGCATTTGTTAAATAAAAATATATTATAAAAAAGTAAAGAAACCCTACGCGACCTAATCACCAGTAAACGGCAAAAACGAACAGGGGCTTACAGTGATTAAACTGTAGTGGTCTAATACAAAAGCCCCCTCGACAGGGGCGCGCACCATCGAAGGCAAGGCACGGATTAGCCGTAATGTCCTAAAGCGCCTAGCGTGCGCATGGTTGCTTTTGTGTGTTGGCTGATTAAGCAACTAGCCAAAGCGCAGGCGGGTAAACCTAGCGCAACCATCGAAGAGGCAAAGCGCAGGGCGATGGCGCGGGGTGTGAAATTCTAAAATCAGTAGCCTAGGATTACTTGGCAACTCGAAAAGAGGGGAGCAGGCGGGGGCTAAAAATCCCGCCTTTTTTTGCGTCAGCTCGACCCGCTCACGCACAAGATGACGAACAGCGAAACACCTAGAAAGACCGCCTAGCAAATTCTCGCTGTACCCATGGGGGTACCCATGGAAGCTAGAAAAGAAAAAAGGCTTACAGCGGTTAAACTGTAAGCCTTTGATTTTATTGGTGCGCCCGAAGAGATTCGAACTCCTTACCCCTTGGTTCTTAGCAAGTTAATAGCCAATTTTACGCAATACTGCCTAAGACCGCTTAAGACTAGCTAGGAATAAAAATAACTATCACAATCATATTGTTGCATTGTTATTTTGCTACAATACCCGTCTCAATTATTCCTAAGCAATCCCATGCTAGCTTTTTTCCAGTACACCCCCCAGTACACCCCCCGATTAAAAAAGGTGAAAATATGACACGCTACCCGACAGATAAAAAAACGCTATGTTGGACAGTGAAAGAATTAAATGCGATAGGAAAAGAGTGGCACGGGGAAACGCTAAAAGACTATGGCAGCCTGTACGGTGAGGTAAGGTATAAATCAGACTTATCAATTCGCTTTCGAACGCAATTCAAATTAGGCGGAAAAAGAGCTTGGCATTATTGCGGCACTTATCCAACTAGCGATATATCCGCCATTCGTGCCGAGCGCGATAGAGCGCGCGATTTAGTCAAAGCAGGCATTGACCCGCGCACCGAAAAGCAAGCCTCCAAAATCGAAGCGCAAGCGGCTGTAATGGCGGTGATTACAGCCGAAGCGCAGCGCATCGAAGAAGCCCGCGCATTGGACATGCAAGCCTTGCCCGTGAGCGCGCTATATGCGGCATGGATTAAGGATGGGGTGAGCCGCACCGATGGCAACAAATACATCATGCAATCATTCAGCAAGCACGCTATCCCCGTGCTAGGCAACATCGAAGTGCGGCATTTAAGCGAACACCACTTGCGTGATTTATATCGGGCAATCATCGCCACGGGCAAAGTCGCGACGGCGGTTGAACTCTCAAAAGACATTGGGCAAATGTTGCGTTGGGCAGAAAAACGTAAACCATGGCGCGCGCTATTGATTGATGGCAATCCCGCCGAGCTGGTAACAGTCGCTGATTTAACGCCAAAGGATTACACCAAAGAGCGCGACAGATTATTGAGCATCGAAGAGATTTACCGCTTGCACAGCATTTTCAACACGCAAGCACAAAACTACACGGACGCACCCAACAAATACGGCATTGAACGACCGCTAAAGCAAGAAGCGCAGATTGCTTTATGGTTGTGTTTAGGCACGTTATGCCGCATTGGTGAACTGCTAATGACGGAATGGCGGCATGTAGATTTTGCAAAGCGCGAGTGGTTTATTCCAGCGGCAAACACCAAAGGCGAGCGCGGTAAAAAGCGCGACCAACTCGTTTATTTATCCGACTTCACACTAGCCCAATTTAAGCACCTTTACACCCTGACGGGCGATAGCAGGCACGCTTTCCCTGCGCGCTATCTTGACGGGCATGTTTGCATTAAATCGGTATCAAAACAGGTCGGTGATAGGCAAGTGCAATTCAAACAACGCACGCATAAATTGCAATGCCGTGTAGAAAATAACAGCCTAGTGCTAGGGGATAGAGAGTGGACACCGCACGACCTGCGCAGGACGGGCGCGACCATGATGCAAAAGCTAAAGGTTAGCCGCGAAGTCATTAACCTTTGCCAGAATCACGCCATAGGCTCAAAAGTTGACCGCTCCTATTTGTTGGATGATTACGCGGACGAAAAGCGCGAAGCATGGAATAAGCTAGGCAACCGAATCGAGGCAATTATTCACGCGCAAAATGTTGTGAGCTTAAAAGTTGCCTAACCATGGCGGCGGGTGTGTTTAGCATGAAAGCAAAAAAGCTAGGCTTGCTTAGGACAATCTACGGGAATATACTTGTACAATTAATTCGACAAGTTAAAGGGGCTAAAAAATGAAAGTGGTTACTTATTCTTACGCGCGCAATTCGCTAAAGTCTGTTTTAGATGGCGTGATTCAAGATGCTGACATTACGATTATTAGCCGCCGCGATGCTGACGGCGATGCGGTTGTAATGTCGCTAGATGCCTATAACAGCATCATGGAAACGCTCTATCTGACGAGCAACCCTGCTAATGCGGCGGTTTTGGCGCGCGCCATTGCGCAAGATAAAGCTGGGCAAGCTACCCGCCGCGCCTTGCTTGAGGCTTAAAAATTGCGCTCAATTCAATTCATACCTGACGCATGGGACGCATATCTCTACTGGCAAGGGCAAGATAAAAAAACGCTAAAGCGCATCAACATGCTAATCAATGAAGCCGCGCGCAGTCCGTTTGAAGGCATAGGCAAGCCCGAAGCGTTGCGCGGTGATTTATCGGGTTATTGGTCGCGCCGTATAGATGACGTTAATCGCCTTGTCTATCGGGTATCAGATAGCGAGCTAGTGATTCTTTCATGCCGTCATCATTACGAAAGCTAACGCGCCATTCAATAAGATAAAGCTGGCATGGCGCAAGTGAGCGAACTGATAACCTAGAAGAACGACGCGGCATCATGCAGCATTGGGCGAACTATCTGCAAAGCATCGAAGCGGGTGCGGTAGTGATACCGCTCAGGGCTGCTTAAATATCCCAGTAAGCGTAGCTATGTTGTGCCATGTTGTGCTATGTGTATTTATGTGTAGCTTTACGGGAAAGTTAAGCGAAAATGATGCAAAAATAAATCTCAAAAAGAACGTGCGTTCTAATAAAAACAATAAACGAAGCTGATACAATAAGCGCACTAGCCATAGCATGATGTTGTTTGATTCATGCCATATCTAGTGGTTATAAAAGAAAAGTAGCTCTTCACACGTCCAATGTGAAGAGCTACGGGCGGCAAAGCCGAACTACTTTTTTCCAGCAGGAAAAAGCCGATTGATTAACAACCGACAAAGCGAATAATAGCGGTGTATTAACTTTAGTCAACACTTTGTTTATAGAGATAGCTATTAAATAATGAATTTATTTTGCTTATATTTAATAGCTTAGATTGCTTACTAACAGACTTGCTAACAGCCAAAATAAACGCTAAATAAACGTTTTGCCGATTGCCTAGTCTTTCTAGGATTTGTTGCCCTTTATTGATTTTCAATTAAAGGAGCAATATGAAGAACGCATTAACTACAAGCGCAGCCGCGCCCGTCGCACAATCCCCAGTAGATTTTTTATTACCCAGAAAAGCCGTAGAGAATCAAGCTGGCATTAGTCGAGCAACAATCTACCGCCTTATCAAAGCAGGCAAGTTCCCAGCTCCTTACAGCCTAAACACGGGCGCGGTGCGTTGGAAACAATCTGACATTACCGCATGGCAAGCGAGCCTTTGCACCTCACAAGGGGGCTTAAACCATGCTTAAACCTACCTACCGCGCCACCGCGCACACTGTACGAAAAGCACTTAAAGCCTTAGCTGCAATCACGCCTAGCGATGAATTTTTTGTTTGCTTTTTTGCGTTGCTGCAAAGCATATTCCTGACGATGCTGATTTTTTCACTCGCACGATTGTTGGAGGGTGTGCAATGAAAAACCCAAACGTAACCCAAACAAAACCTAAAGATAACCTAAACGATTTAGTAAACGAGGTTTTAGATGCCGCATTAGCTTTGCACAGCGATTGCTTAGATGCTGAAGGTAACCCAACACACCCTAGCGACGAAGCCCTAGACCGCTTGTTTTTTGCCGTGGGTGCGTTACAGCAAGCCGCCGTAATAGATGGGGCATGGCGGCTAGAAAGCGTAATTGACGGCGATATTCCCGCCATTGCTCGCCTGTTAAATCAAGCGGTAACTGGGGCGGTAAGCAAGCCTCTTGTTCACGTCGCGTAAGGGGTGAAACATGTACACCACAAACGAAAAGAGCGTGCCTCCAAACGGCACGCCCTCAAATACACCACGTCCGAATTTTAACAGTTGCGCGGCACAGCGGCAAAGGCTCTTAGATGCCTTGCGGCAGGGCATGGTTAGCACCATAACCGCCCGTCGCGACCTTGATATTCTTTCACCCGCTGCGCGCATTATCGAGCTGCGCAAACATCATCGAATTGACACTGTGAGGGTAAACCAGCCGACCGATTGCGGAAAATTGCACAGCGTCGCGCTGTACGCGTTAATCAGTGAGGGGGTGCGTCATGGTTGAACACCCTCAATTATTGCGCATCGGGAAAATGAAAGGAGGCGGGATTATCACCGCCGCCGCTCGGCATAACCTGCGCGAGATTCAAGCCGAATTGGGCGCGGACAGTCATATCGACCCACTCAAAACGATTCAAAACATCATCCTGCGCGGTGCGAGCGATGCGGTAGGGGTGGCTAGCCTAGCGGTTAGCCTAATGGAGCAAGCCAAGCTAAAACGGCGTAAGGATGAGGTGCTAGGGCTTGAGGTGGTAGTGAGTTTGCGCCCAGCTTCGGGCATAGATGAAAAAGCATTTTTCGAGGCCGCTGTGTGTTGGGCTAATAGCTTTTTCGAGATACCGATTCTAAGCGCGGTGATACACAACGACGAAGCCGCGCCGCATTGTCATATCATCATGTTGCCCTTGTTTGACGGGCGCATGATAGGTAGTGCGCTAGTCGGTAGCAA
>JAVHRN010000056.1:0-2582 GCA_036171695.1 Gallionella sp. | reverse complement strand
CATGGTCTCGATTTCCTGGATGCCGGCTTAGTGCTTGAAAGCGAATACCGCTACGAGATAGATAGTCCACGTGGGCGAGAGATGCGCAAGCAAGTTTTCGCCTACGTGTTTGATGAATTAGCAGTGCTGACGTTAGTTTATCAACCCGGTGAAGTGCCTCACATCATCAGCTTTAGGCATGCCCACCGAGAAGAACGGGAGATATATTATGACTGGCTCGAAAATGACTACGATGACGCTTGAAGAAATGCGCGCTGCTCGCGAGCGCGGCGAAAGCCAAAGCGACTGGAAGCGTGTGCGCCGCATGGTGCAGGATGGTATTGAACCAGCGGAAGATGAAGACTCCCCTAACGCAGCAGTACTGATGCGCGCCGATCTGGAAAAGCGTCGTCGCGGGCGTCCTGCAGGCAAAGAAAACAAGGTGCAGGTTTCCATTCGTTACCACCGCGAAGTTTTGGATTACTTCAAGGCTAAGGGCAATGGCTGGCAAGCACAGATGGACAAGGTTTTGTTGGACTGGGTGCGGACGCACTCAACGAAAGAGTCCTGAAGGAAGTAAAGCAATATAAGTTGAAGCTTTGTGCCGCACCCATCTTTAAGCCCCAATTACCCAAAAAGGAAATTGGGGCTTAATTTTAGTTGCCTGTGCTATCAAAACCTTCGTCATAGGGCTGGGGTCAACTCATAACTACAATCCCAGATCAAATCTGATTCAGTTACCGTTACCCCGTCAGAAAAGAATCGAACCAGTCCCGAAACCCCGAAATCAGAAATCAGCTTCAAGGCCAACATATTTTCGGTTTTAATTCCAAATTTCCTCGCCAAGCCCGCCACTACCGCTGCATAGACCTGCGCTTCTGCCCATCCATCAAATTGATAGAGTTTCTCGATTTGTCTTCGCAATTGAATTGGCAGCGCCGGAAGTAAGTCGCTCTTGAAAACGTCAAACCAGCGATCACCCGCGCTCAATACGCTAGACACCAACTTGCTGAAGTCAGCCTTAGGGCGAGATTCACGAATCATTGGATTAATAAAACCAGTCAATTTATCTATGATTGATGATTTTGCTCTCGGAGAAGGAGCTGGATCGTTAGCTTGTTTACGTAAGAATGAGGGAATATTGCCAAAATCAAGCGATCCACCACCAGCCTCATAGGAGGAGGTGCGCATGCAGCAATACATAACAGGACTATCTGCCATGCTGAATTTGGGCACATCTAAATCAGGATTAACACTTCCTGTCCCGCCCCAGCCAGCAGCTAACATTTGATTGACCTTCGCCAGTTGAGGCAAATCCTCCGCCTTGCGATCTTCATCCCTTAATTCAAGAATCAAATAATTGGTCTGCTTCGTGACTAACTGATAATCCAGTGCCAGTTTTTCAGCGAGTTCGGGATGATCTATCTCGATTCCCTTGATTCTGCTTGAGGCAGCCATTCTTTGAAGGGACTCGCCCACAGGCTCGTTTTTGACCAGCCTGATCTCCTGTGTCAGTTTTTCGCCATCGGCCATCTCCAGTACAAGACGTGCATTCCCTTCTGGTGGCAGGGAAAAAGAGGCGAATGCATGTTTAGTATCGCCACTGAATACAACACCCAGCTCGCTCGGCGATTTCCACTGTGGCTCAGTTGGCCATTCAATTTGCGCACTCGTTATTTGCTGTTGCAGCATACGGCGGAACTGACGATAGATCGCATCCGCCATACCTTCATTGGGTGATACCAATTCGCAAGCGCCACCAGTTTTGTCAGCGATGCTACGCACAAACTCCTCATTAACTGAACTCCCCACGCCCACCGTAAATATCCGGTGTCCAGAACGCATTGCGCGACGGGTAATATCTTTATGCGCACTGACCTCTCCATCCGTGATCAACAAGATCATAGCGGGTCTACCGCCTTCATCTTCATTGCCATAAACATAGTCGAGTGCAGTCTCCATTTCTGTTCCACCCAAATCTGCCGCTAGGTTTTCAACTTCGGCTAGGGCGTTTTGCAAATTGCGCCCTTTGGCGGCGACGCAGGAAGGGAAATAAGCTTTTGTGCTATCGCCAAAACGGATGATGTTAAAGGTATCTGACTCACGCAGGTTTTCCAGCACGCGCTGTACGCCATTTCTAGCCTGAGTGATTGAGTCACCCGCCATTGATCCCGAACAATCGACTAATATCTTGATGCAGGCACTGGGGATGTCTCCTCCCGGCAGTTGCGGGCAAAAACTTGCCAGCGCAATGCTGCCATTTGAGATGGAGTCAGGTGCAACGGTGCCTGCTGTGACTTCCGCATCCTTCAATTTGAAGTTGAGTACGAAGTCGCGATCCATAAACGCTTCTTCAGACTTAAAGCCGATTTCCATCAGATTGTCTTCGCGTTGAACTGCAATCTTGTGACTTGGGCATTCGGCCTGTGCGTCCGCCAACAGTCCTGTGATGACGATCTTCAATGAATAGCGGTTGTCAGCGAGGATGTCTGTAGATGGTATTTGATGAGGCTGAAAACCTGCTGCAATCGGGTCGCCGTAGCGTGGCGCGATTGTTGTCGGAATACGGAATTTAACAGTGCCATGTTGCCAGTCGAGTAAGT
>JAVHRN010000055.1:0-51849 GCA_036171695.1 Gallionella sp. | reverse complement strand
TGTTGGCTGTTGGCTGTTGGCTGTTGCTCAATGATGGTGGTTTTATTTTTCATCTATCTATCCTTTTTATTTTTACGCCACAGGCTCATCACTCGGCAAAGGGGCTAACAGTGCGGCTATATCGGCTTCGCCAAATTTCACTAGGCCGTTGCTGTCTTCGGACAAAATGCCCGCCGCGAGTTCGGCTTTTTTCTCTTGTAGGGCGAGGATTTTTTCTTCGATGCTGCCTGCCACAACCAGCTTATAGACGAACACATTGTTGAGTTGTCCCAAGCGATGCGCGCGGTCAGTGGCTTGATTTTCTACCGCAGGATTCCACCAAGGGTCGTAATGAATCACGGTGTCGGCAGTGGTGAGGTTGAGCCCGACCCCGCCCGCTTTCAAACTAATCAGAAAAATCGGCACTTCGCCATCTTGAAAACGGCGCACCACTGCTTCGCGATTTTGCGTGTCGCCAGTAAGTTTTACATACGCCAAATTTTCTTTTGCCAGCTCGGCTTCGATGAGCTCCAACATGCTGGTGAATTGCGAAAACACCAAGATGCGGCGGCCTTCGCTGACTAGCTCTGGCAACATTTCCATGAGCATGTCGAGCTTGGCGTGTTCTTGAACTTTTTTCGCGGCGGTGAGTTTGAGTAAACGCGGATCGCAACACACTTGGCGCAGTTTGAGCAGCGCGTCGAGCATGATGATATGGCTGCGCGCAAAGCCTTTTTCGGCGATTTCTTCACGCACGCGTTTGTCCATGGCGATGCGTACGGTTTCGTATAAATCGCGTTGCGCACCGCTCAATTCGACACTGCGCACAATCAAAGTTTTTTCGGGCAAATCGCCCGCCACATCTTGTTTGCGGCGACGCAAAATAAACGGTTTGATGCGTTGCGCCAGCAGCGTGCGCCGCGCGGTGTTGCCTTGTTTTTCAATCGGATTGCGCCAAGTTTTAGCAAAGGCTTTGGCATCGCCCAACATGCCTGGCAACAAGAAATCGAATTGCGACCATAAGTCGCCAAGATGATTTTCTAACGGCGTGCCAGTCAAACATAAACGATGGCGCGCTTTAATTTTGCGCACCGCAACAGCGGCTTGGCTGGCGGCATTTTTGACCGTTTGCGCCTCGTCCAAAATCAGCAAGTGATAGTCGTGTTGCAACAACACTTCTTGGTCGCGCCACAGCAGCGGATAGGTGGTCAAAATCACATCGTGGTCGCCGATTTTGGTGAATTTATCCAAGCGTTGTTTGCCATGCAAAGACAATACTTTTAGATCAGGGGCGAAACGCGCGGCTTCGTTTTTCCAGTTAAAAATAAGTGAAGTGGGCAACACAATCAGCGATGGTTTGTCCATGCGCCCGCTTTGTTTTTCGAGCAATAAATGCGCCAAGGCTTGCGCAGTTTTACCCAAACCCATGTCGTCCGCCAAGATGCCTGCCAGCTCGTTTTCGCGTAAAAATTGCAGCCACGCCACGCCTTCTAATTGATACGGACGCAGCTCTAGCGCAAATTTTTTGGGTGGCTTTACCGCCTTTACACCATTGCTGTTTTTGAGCTTATTCGCCAAGGCGATGACCGCGTCCGCGCCTTTGAATTGCCAGCGTTCCATGTCGCTTAATTGCTGAATGCGCGCTACGTCATAACGCGACAAACGAATGCCTTCGCCGCGCATACCCCCATCAAATAATTCCAACAGTGTGCGCGCCAAAGGCTTAATGCGCACCGCTGGTACATTGACTTGCGCGCCATTGGGCAGCTGCAAAGTTACCGCTTCGTTATCCGCCATCAGTTCGACTTGCAGCGCGTCCAACCAGCGCGCATCCACCTTAAATAATTCATGCAGCAGCGGGGCTAGAGCGACGCGTTCGCCGTTTACCACGATGCCCATATTCAGGCTAAACCAGCCGTCTTCTTGCTCGTCAAAATCGCCTACCCAGGCTTCAACTTCAACCAAGTAATGACGAAACCCTGGCAACATTTCGATTTGCCAGCCACCCTCGCGCAAGGCTGGTACGGATTGCTGCATAAAGGGCGGCCAGTCTTCTGCGCGATCCAGACCTAACTGCGCATAGGGCTTTTCGCCCACCACAAAACTGACTTGCGGCATGTCGTTCAAACCATAGCGATGCAGCACCTTTAGCGCGGCGGCTTCGGCTGTTTTGTCACGCAACACGCGCACCGTTTCGCCACTACTCAAAGTGCAAAATTCGCTGGGATGATCGTGCGCCATACACGCTTCGCCATAACACCATTGCAGATGTGCAAAGTCGCGCACTTGCTGACCATAGGGATAGCCGCGATAAGCGGTGCGATACGCCGCGTCGGATGTGCCGAATGAAAGGCGCGGTTGCATGGCGGTTTTAATTTGGCGCAAGGCAGCTTTGGAGGGCGCAGGCAAATCGGGCAATAGCTCACGCAGTGCTTCGGCGACCACCAACATTTCCATGTCGTTGAGCGGGGGCATAGTGAGCAGTTTCGCCACTTGCGCAGGGGCTTGCGCGATGTGCAATTCGCCCAGCTCGCCAAATTCGGCATCCACATACCAAGTCGCTTCGGGCAAGGTAATCAGTTGCACTGCGTTGCCAGTGCGAATCACGGTTGGCTGCATACAGCCTTGATCGTTTGCGCCCCAAGCGAGCTGCGCATCGCGTGGCTCTCCCGCTGTGAGCGGCATAGGTTCTGACAAACGCTCGCGATTACCCGCGACGCGTTGGCGCAAATATAAGCGGTTGCTAGCCAATAAACGGCGCAGCAATTCGTCGCCGTGTTTACCGATAACTTGATAGCCGTCATAGCGGTCATATTGGCGCAGCAACAGCCGCAAAATCGGCAGATCTTCCTCGCGCACATATTGCGGGGGATTGAGCAAGGTGCGCTCGACGTTGTCCCAAAAATCTAACTCGCCGATGAGCTCGCCTGCCGCATCCAGCTTGGCTTTGTAGATTTGCACCACATAGTGTTGATGCTGCGCTGACTGCATCAGCGCGTAACACAACGCGACGCTGCGCTGCGTGCTGACGGGCTTTTTCTTGGCGGGTACGAGCTGCACCGTGCCGCGCAATTCCGCAATCCATTCGGTCAAAGCATGGTTGACCGTATTGCTTGCAGGCGTTGCCACACGCGGCACGCCCAACACCGCTAACAACACCGCCGCTGCATGTTTACATTGATAACCGACTGGGCAAGTGCAAAACGGCTTGGCAGTGAGCGCGCCCGTTTTATCGCGTTGCAATAAAATTTCCAGCTCGTAAGGTTGTCGCTGCGTGCCTTGCACTTTGGCGCGGATGATGTCCGCTTGAATATCCAAGTCACTAATCGAATTGAGATAGGCCTTGGCGCGATTGATTTCGTTACCCGAAAACCAGCGGGTGATGTCGGCAAGAGTGTAAGAGAGAGCTAAGGACATATTCGGCACAGACAAATAAAAGGTAAATGGCTGCCGAGCAAAGCGCGGCAAAACTAACCGCGCATTATGCCGTAGATTGTGAACTGCGCTAGCAGTAAAAGCGTTTAGAGAGGGGGAAGCTTAGGGGGATGTACAACGTGGAGCTCGGCAAATTCATTATCAATATGCCCACCATGCAAATTTTTCTCACCCGGAACAGTTTTGCTTAAATGCAATCCATACAGCTCGTTATCAGGGTCAATACGCTTGCCCATTTTGCAGACGCGCTCCCAGATTTTTTTATCCGCATGAGCTTCCAGCTCGCTAGCAAATTCAGCAAATTTAACCGCATCATTGCGCGTGTCGTAAATATCCAGCAGGGTTAAATAAATTTGCTCGTTTTTGGGATTGATAATCAAGGCTTCTTGCAATACTTCTTCCGCTAATTTGTCGTGACCAAACTGCAAATAAATATCAGCTTGTTCGAGCAAGTCATATTCGCGATTGCTGGTTGCTGGTTGAGCTTTGTAAGCGGGCACCTTCATCGACACATCGCCGATTTGTACGGTTTGCGTAGCGCGACGCTCTATCTCCACAGGGTTCGCCACAAAAGGATTGGGCGTATCCAAGTGTTTAACGTGCGCTTGCATCAAAGGTAAATCATCAAAAATACTGCCTGAAAAATCAGGTCTAGGCTCCCGCTTGCGCCACCAAAGCCAAGCCAAGCAGCTCGCCGCCAAGATGCCAAGGAGTGCCAATAACATCGAGAAGGCTCTCGACGAGCTGGCTGGTGCAGCAACTTTTATAACAGGCACCTGCGACACCGCACTGATAGGCGCAGCAGGCAGCGCGGGCAATAACACCGCTGGTGTCTGCTGCGCATCCGCACTGACCGTAACGGGCGCACTCGCACCTTGCACTTGCAAGCTAGCGATTAAGGCTTTCATCTCGGCGATTTGCAACGTCAATTCATGTAGCGTTTTATTTTTAGCAATCAGCTCTTCTTGCAAAACATCGGCATTTACCACACCCGCTTCAAATTTAGAAATATGCAATCCCGTACTCAATTCGCTCGACATTGCCAAACTCAAATTGGTCGCGTTAGCACTCGCATGAGCTTCATCTAATTGCTGCAAAGAAACATGCGGCTTAGTCGTTGTCGCGGCAACTTGCACAGGGGGCAACTTGGCGCGGCGCGGCTTAATGACACGAGGACGATGCGGTGCGGCACTAGGCGCGCTTTTGGCATGCACAACTTGCAGCACGTCGGCGGCACGGGTGGCAGGAGTTGGCACAGTGCTAGGTAATACAACAAGAGGAGCGACAGGCGAGCTGACGGGTGAAGGAGCAACAGGAGGGTCTAACAGCAAAGTGTAGGCTTTAATAACGCGCCCACCAGGATAAGAAACATCCAACAGCAATTGCAAAAAAGGTTCGTCAACGGCTTGAGCACTGTTGATGTAAATCAGTGGCGGACTACCCGCTTCATTGCTCACCACAAAATGTAACTTCACGCTATCGGGATAACTCAAACCGTTTTTTTGATAGTCATCGCGACTGCCTAAACGCACCGCCAACGGTGTGCCACGTTCGGGCGGTGCGAGCAATTCCACTTGTGCAACTAGCCGTGCGCCTAATTCACTATTGCTATGCAACTCGCCCAAACCGAGTGCCGCTGTTTGCGCGGTATAAGCGAGTGACAAACTACTGAGTAGTAAGAGGAAAAACCTTCGATATATTGAAATGATTTGAGCCATGATGAATGAATGTTGTTGTTATTGTATTGATGTGCAACACGTTTTTAGCGATGCTGAATGCGTGGCATGATAATGCTAAATTTGCTGCTAACCAAGCACTGCTAACGCACCACCCAGCTTTTCGTTACGGGGCTACACAAAACCACTGCTAGGTTTATCCATATCCAGCAACAAAACACATAAGTACTCTTGCAAAGCACTGCGTAATGCGTCGGTCACGGCGATAAACTCCACGCCGTATTCAGTGTCGTCTGCCCCCACTGTGATATGCCGAATAACCACCATCACATTACAGGGCAATTCGCCCGACTCACTGAGCAAGTTAAAACTTAACGTCACATAATCACCCTCTTCACCGAGGCGCGAGGTACTGCGCAACGCCGCTCCCGTGGCACTTAACTCAACAATCACCAATGCCACTTTGCCGCCGCCTGGCAAGCCTGATGCGGTAGCGGGGCGATGGGTGCGCACGCGTATTGCGCGGCGCATTTGGGTGGTGCTCACCTGCTTGGGAAAACTCAAATGCAAATGTGCATAAGGGCTGTGGCTAACACTTAACACCGTGCTATAAAACTGATAGGTTTTATTGCCCACAAAGCCGCGCAATAAGAAGCCCGTACCGCAAGCGGGTAAAGCCTGCGCACTGGGCATGATGACAATCAAACTTTGCTGATTCACATAACCTATCAATTTGGCGTAATGACGCTGCCCAGTTTTGCCATCCGCCTGCATTTGCCAGGCATCGCCTAAGCGTACGGGCAACGCAAGCAAATTATCCGTGACCTCTAACTTACCCGTTTGCAAATGCCTATCCATTACGCTCCTTAATTTTTAGCCGCCGCTTGCCGCTGTCTGGCGCGTCGCAAAGTTGAGCATTATAAAAGTGGGGGCTCACGCGCAGCGCGTGCGCCGCTCAACTCATCGGGTAAATATGCCGCTAGTCGGATTGCAGGGTGCGCTCAAGGACATCGAACGCGCTGCATAGCGATGCTCCTGAATTTGCCACTAGCCGAAATTAGAAATACCGCGTGGTGGCACAGATAACACGACAGGATTTTTATCTACACGCGTAAAAAGGCAATCAGCGCATTGCATCAGCGATTTTATTTGGCGCAATAACAATTGCGGACTAAATAACGACATTGCCCGCCACCTCAAAACCCTTAACTCCCGTACAACTTCCTGCCACGAATCCGCGCGCGATGGGCTTTGCGTTGTTCTGCTTCGGTCAAGGCTTTCGGCTTTTTGCCTTCAAACGGATTTTTGCTGGAGTTGTATTGAATCTTCATCGGCGTGCCTTGCAGTTTGAAAATTTCGCAAAAAGTGCGTTCCAAATAGCGGGTGTAGCTGGCGGGCACATCGTCCAAGCCACTACCGTGAATGACGATAAGCGGGGGGTTGCTGCCGCCTTGATGGGCGTAGCGCATTTTCGGTAAGAAGCGTCCGCCTTTAGGCGGGAGCTGTTTATCGAGCGCAGAAATGAGCGCACGAGTGAGCTTGGGCGTGGACATTTTTAGCATCGCGGCGGCGTAGGCTTCATCGACCGATTTCAATACGCTGGAGATGCCGTTGGCATGCAACGCGGAGATGTAATGACGTTTAGCAAAACTCAAAAAATGCAGTTTGCGTTCGATGTCATTTTTAACCATCAGACGTTCATGATCATCCAGTCCATCCCATTTATTTACCGCCAACACCAAGGCGCGTCCCGCTTGCAACACGAAGTCTGCAACGTGCGCGTCTTGTTCGGTAATTTGATCGCGCGCGTCCACCACCAACACCACCACGTTGGCATCTTCAATGGCTTGCATGGTTTTGATGACGGAGAATTTTTCGATAGCTTCATCAACCTTGCCACGGCGACGCACGCCAGCGGTGTCGATGATGGTATAGGCATGTCCGTCACGCTCAAAATCAATATAAATACTGTCGCGGGTAGTGCCAGGCAAGTCGAAAGCAATCACGCGTTGCTCACCCAAAATTGCATTCACCAGCGTGGACTTTCCGACGTTAGGACGGCCGACAATCGCCAGTTTCGGCGGCTTATCGCCTTCGGTTTTTTCTTCGTCGATTTCTTCAGGGAAATTCTCCATCGCGATTTCGATGACTTCGGTGACGTTGTCGCCGTGCGCGGAAGAAATTGGGTAGGGTTCGCCCAAGCCGAGTTCAAAAAAGTCAGCGGTAATTTTGCTGCGCATCATGCCTTCGGCCTTGTTCACTAACAGCAAAATGGGTTTGCCTGTTTTGCGCAACTGCGTAGCGATAATCATGTCTTGCGGCGTGCAGCCTGCACGACCATCGACGATGAATAACACCACGTCTGCCTCGTCCACGGCTTGACGACTTTGCTTCGCCATTTCAAACATGATGCCGTCTTTGGCAACGGGTTCGAGACCGCCCGTATCAACCACCAAATAAGGACGTTCGCCGACACGGCCACGACCGTAATGGCGATCACGCGTTAAGCCTGGCTGATCGGCGACCAGTGCGTCGCGGCTGCGCGTGAGGCGATTGAAAAGCGTGGACTTGCCCACATTGGGACGACCGACTAGCACGAGTGTAGGCAACATTAGAGAACCTCCAAAAATCTACTGCGCGATTCGATAGCGGCGTTGTGCCGTGCTCGCTCCTCGCCTACCTGTTCGGTATGTCTCGTTCGCTGCGCGCGGCACGCCTTGCTCTCAAACCGCTCGCTACGATTTTTGGTGATTCTCATGGAGTTCTTTCTTAATGTAAGGTGAGCGAATACAGACCGCCATCGCGGGTTTGCACCAGCAGTCCGTTATCGAGTTCTAGCGGCGCGCCCAAAATGGCACTGCCGTCTAATTTGATGCGTGCGACTAAGTGTCCGTCGTCACGCGCGAGTGCATGTAGATAGCCTTCAAAATCGGCGACTAGCACAAAGTCATTTAAGGCGAGTGGCGTGTTGGTATCGCGCAAGGTCAAGTCATCGTTTTTCCACACGCTGCTGCCGCTGGATTTTTCTAACGCCAACACATGGCCAGTTGCATCGCTCAAATATAAAAATTTGCGCAACAGCATCATGCCTTTATCACTGGCAATATCGCGATTCCACAGCGGGCTACCTTGCGCTGCATCAAAGCACGCCACGCGTCCTTGAAAAGCAATCGCGCAGGCTTGCTCATCATCCACGACCACATTGCTAGTGATGTCGCTGATGCGGTCTAACTCAGTATTGCCACGCGGTTGCGACACTGAGTTTTCCCACAACAAGCTGCCCGTTTTCAAATCTAGCGCAGCGAGCTTGCCCGCAGCAAATCCTGCATAAACGATGCCGCGCTGTATCGTGACCCCAGCAAAACTACGCACTGCCAGCGCAGGGGTGGCGCGTTCATACATCCACTGCTGCTTACCATCGGCGGCATTGAGCGCGGCAATCCGACCATCCGCACTGCGCACTAATACCAAGCCGTCGGCAAGTTGCGGCACGCTTAACACTTCGCTAGACACTTTCACTTGCCAGAGCAGCTTGCCGCTCAAATCAAATGCCGCCACATCGCCTTTATCGCTGCCGAGCAGCAGCATTTTGTCATCTGCGCCCACTCCGCCTGACACGTTCAGCCCCGTTTTAACTTGCCACAAAGTCTTGCCCGTGCTGCGCGACAAGGCCGTCAACACGCCTTTGCTCGACACGCCGACAATGGCATCCGCCAACACAGCAGGACGCAACAGATAGCTGCCCGCCTCACCTAAATTTTCATGCCAACGCACTGCGAATTTTGCGCTCGCAGTGAAGTCTTTAAGCTCAGCAGGAACATCATTGGCAGTTTTACTAGGCGAGCTAGAACACGCCACCAAAAAAAATACAACAGCTAACAGCAGCAAGCGGCGCAACATTATTTTTTACCATCCGCAGCGGCTGTTGATGCGCCACCTAACTCATCCAATTTCATTTGAATCAGTTGGCGATAAGTGCTTCTTGCATCGGTTTTATCAAAGGCGATTTGATATGCCGCACGCGCTTCAGCATCTTTACCTTGCGCGCTCAATACATCGCCTTTCAAATCCGCATATAAACCTTCAAATGCCGCTGGGTGAGCCGCATCCAACTGTTTCAGAGCTGCGTCAAAGGATTTTTCATCCAACAAAATCGCGGCTAAACGCAAGTGCGCCACGTCTTTCATCGCCGCTGCGGAGGCATGATCCAACACCCATTGCAATTGCGTTTTGGCTTGTGGCACAGCTTTGCTTTGTTCATTCACTTGCGCAGCGGTCAAGGCGGCGCGCGCCGCGTAGATGGTGCTGCCATATTTATCCATCACCGCTTGCGCCGCGTCGTTGATACGCTTGGGGTCGTTGCTTGGCAACTGTTGAGCAAACTGCTCAAACAAGGTGGCCGCTTCGGTCGCTTGTTTGGTTTGGTAGTACGTCCAAGCGCGCCAGCCACCCACCGCTAACACTAGTAGCAGCGCGACACCCAACACTTTATTGCCATGGTCTTTCCACCAAGCCTTCAAACCTTCCAGTTGTTCCTGTTCTTGCAAATCTAAAACGGCCATGTTGTCGCTCCTATTTAATAATTTCTAAAATTGCTGCGTTGAGTTGTGCCACATCTACTTTGACTTGTGCGCCGCCCTGCATGGGCTTGACGCTGACTTGATGGTCACGCGCTTCATCGTCGCCTATCACCACAGCAACGACTGCGCCGCTGCCATCGGCTTTTTTCATCTGCGACTTAAAGCTCCCACCGCCGCAGTGCATCAGCACGCGCAAGTTGTCATCGCGTAATTGCTCGGCGACTTGACTCGCCAACGCTTGCGCCAATTCGCCCTGATGCACCACATAAACATCTACCGCAGGCTTAGGCAACGCCATGCCATCGTCTTGCAACAACGCCAACAAGCGTTCCACGCCCATCGCGAAACCCATCGCAGGGGCAGGCTTGCAGCCTATTTGTTCGACCAAGCCATCGTAACGCCCGCCCGCGCAAATCGTGCCTTGCGCGCCTAAGCGTGTCGTCACCCACTCGAACACGGTGCGGTTGTAGTAATCCAAACCACGCACTAAACGCGGGTTGATTTCAAACGCCACGCCATGCGCAGTGAGGGTGGCTTGCAGCGCGGTGAAATGCGCCAAAGCCTCGGCATCCAACTCGTCCATCAAACGCGGTGCAGCCGCGATTAAATCTTGCATGGCGGGATTTTTACTATCCAAAATGCGCAGCGGATTGGTATGCAAACGGCGCGTGGCTTCGGCATCGAGCTGCTCTAAATGTTGCTCGAAATAGGCAATCAATTTAGCGCGATGTTGTTGCCGCGCAGCCGTGTCGCCCAAGGTATTTAGTTGCAGCGTCACGTCGCGTATGCCGAGCTTTTTCCACAGCCGTGCGCACATCAAAATCTGCTCGGCATCAATATCGGGCCCGGCAAAACCTAACGCCTCGACACCAATCTGATGGAACTGGCGATAGCGACCTTTTTGTGGACGCTCGTGGCGAAACATCTGGCCGCTGTAATACAAACGCTGCGGCGCGTTATACAGCAAATTGTGCTGCAACACGGCGCGCACGCAGGATGCCGTACCCTCTGGACGCAAAGTCAGTTGATCGCCATTGAGGCTGTCCTCAAAGCTGTACATCTCCTTCTCGACGATGTCGGTCACTTCACCGATGGCGCGCTTGAACAGCGCGGTCGGCTCAACCAGCGGCATACGGATGTTGCGATAACCGTAACTATCCAACCAGTCGCGTACCACTTCCTCAAACCACAACCAAAGTCCCGCCTCGTCCGGCAGGATGTCATTCATGCCTTTTACGGCTTGCAAAGTTTCGTTACTCATAGCGTTAGGTGGGGATTGCGACAAATCGCGGATTATAACGCAAGGGAGTGGTTTTCTTGCAGTCGGTGTCACTGCATTTGGGAAAATTAGCGAAGGGATGGTTTAGTTGAGTACAGTGAAGAGATTCTGAATTTTGCGTAACAAATTGACACAAATTTATCCTCCCTTTAGCCAAAATCTAGTTCTTTACCAGAGCGTCTAATAAACACCAACTCCCGAATCCATAGTTTACGAGGCCATCCCGATAAACTGTGCACTTAATACAGATTGAATCAGGGCTATTTAAAAGTTTCCAGGAGCTCGCATAGCGTTATTGAAAATGCCCGCTTAAGCGGGCATTTTCAATAACGCTATAAACTATAGCGACCAAGCATTCTTAATTTAATTCATTTTTTCCTTTTAGAGCTGTAACCGTATCAACCAACTCATCTTTGTCATACAAAACTTTCACCACGACTTTATCTCCACTTGCAATAGCTTCAGTTGGTGAGCCAACAAGCTCCCATAAACCAAGTGTTGCTACATCCATAACGCCATGACCGAGTGCTCTCGCTGCTTTTGCACCTTTGCTATAGCCTTGGATAAAAGAATAGACATCAACTTTGTTGCCGTCTTTATTTAACTTGGTATCAACTGGCTGACCTAGCTCCCCAATAACCTCATATCTTGGTGTTCCTCTACTCAATACATCTACATCTTTTTTATCAGGCTGACTCATCGCTTTATTTACCGCACAACCACTTACAGAAAAAGTTGCCAGTGGCAGAACTAAACAAAGCAGCATAGATGAACCAATTTTTTTACTCATTTTCAAGATCCTCGTTAATAAAATTTACTTTTTTTCAATAATTGCAACTCTCTTAGCCAACTTCGGTGAACCCGCTGTTCTCGCGGGATATTTCCTTGCTACATAATCATCCACCAGTTGGGTGAATTCATCAGCGATATGCTCGCCGCGCAGCGTCATCGCTTTCTCGCCGTCAATGTAAACCGGCGCGGCGGGGCTTTCACCAGAGCCTGGCAAGCTGATGCCGATGTTGGCCAATTTGCTTTCACCCGGACCATTCACCACACAGCCCATCACCGCCACGGTCATGTTTTCCACGCCGTCATATTGGCTGCGCCACACTGGCATCTGCTCGCGCAAATGGTTCTGGATGCTCAATGCCAGCTCTTGAAAAAACACGCTGGTGGTGCGGCCGCAACCCGGACAAGCGGTCACCATAGGCGCAAAGGCGCGCAAGCCCATAGTCTGCAATATCTCCTGTCCAACGATGACTTCTTGGCTGCGCGAGCCGTTTGGTTCGGGCGTTAACGAAATGCGGATGGTGTCGCCGATGCCTTGTTGCAACAGCACCGCGAGGGCAGCAGTGGAAGCGACGATGCCTTTCGAGCCCATGCCCGCTTCGGTCAAACCTAGATGCAATGCGTAATCGCACTGGCTGCTCAAGGAGCGATACACGGCAATTAAATCTTGCACATCGCTGACCTTGCACGACAGCACAATGCGGTTCTTCGCCATACCCAATTTTTCGGCGCGCTGCGCGCTTTCCAGTGCCGAGGCAATCAGCGCGTTTTGCGTGACGTGTTTGGCATCCAGCGGCTGCGCTAATTTGGAATTCTCATCCATTAGGCGCACCACTAAATTCTGATCCAGACTGCCCCAGTTCACACCGATGCGCACCGGCTTATCGTACTGAATCGCGCTTTCTATCATCATCGTAAACGGGTCTTCAGTCTCGCGACTGCGCCCCACGTTGCCAGGATTGATGCGGTATTTTGCCAACGCTTGGGCGCAATCGGGATAGTCACGCAGCAGCCGATGTCCGTTGTAATGGAAGTCGCCCACCAGCGGCACAGCGCAGCCCAGCTCATCCAACTGAAGGCGAATCGTGGCGACCTGCGCGGCAGCTTCGGGCGTATTGACGGTGATGCGCACCAACTCGGAACCAGCCTGCGCCAATTCATAGACTTGCTTGACCGTGGCTGCGGCATCCGCCGTATCGGTATTGGTCATGGACTGCACCACGATGGGCGCGCCGCCGCCCATCATCACGCCACCGATGACGACGCGCTGCGAGGGACGGCGATTAAAAAGTGCACTCATTGTTTACTCCACAGTCAAGCGCGCCACGTCGCTGGTTTTATTGGTATAGGCGGTTAAATCTAACAATTTGCCGCGACGGAAAAGTTGCGCCGAGCTGGCATTACCGATGACCACTTGATACGGTCCTGGACTTCTGAAATTGAGCTCGCTCGCCGCAGGACGATGCCCTGACGCTAAAATTTTTCCGTTCATATCGCTAATTTCTATCCACGATTCCACGCCAAAGGTTAAGCGCAATGGCACACCGCTGGTAACAGGCACGGCACTGACACTGGCGACGTTTTGCGCGGGCAACACGCCACTCACGGAGGCTTTCACTTGCGCCGCGATAGGAGCAACTAAAGCGGTCGCCAGTGCATCTGTTTCATCCACCGCTGAGCTCGCCAGCGGCGCGGATTGTGCGGCACTCGGCAGCGCAATCACTTGCACGTCAACCGCTGCCACATCAGGGGTATGCGACGCAGGCGCACTGCGATTCCATACGGCAACGATTATCGCGCCCAGTGCGATGACACCCGCCGCAATCAACCATACGCGGCTTTGCTGGGTCGCGACTTGCAGGGTATTAAAAGGAACTTCTACCGAGGCTGGCGTATGCAGCTCGCTATGCGCATACGGGTCAGGCAAACTCGCCAACAAAGGCTGCGCATCCATACCTAATAATTTTGCGTAGCTGCGCACGAAACCACGGACAAAAGCGAGTTCAGGCAAGTTCGCCATATCGTCCGCTTCCAAGGCTTCAATTTGGCGCGGAGCAAGACGAATTTGCGCAGCAACATCGCTCACACTCAGACCTTTAACTTCACGCATGGCGCGCAACTGCGCACCCATTGTCGTGACCACTATAGGTACGGCATCGTTGCTTACGATATTTTCATCCATGCTTGAAAACTCCCTAGGGTTAGTTGCTGTTAAGCGCGCGCGCTTCTTTTGAATCAGGATATAAGTTGCGTAGCTTCATGGCATAACTGGCGGCAGAATTGCGGTCGCTGAGTTGACGCTCAATGCGCACGGCCAGCCATAAATTTTCCGCACTCAGCGTGTCAGTTTTGTTCGCGTATTGATTAAAAAACTTTTTTGCCAAACCAAAATCTTGCTTAACAAAATTTAATTGCGCCATACCCAGCAAAGCCTGCGGCAAGTCGGTGCGCACCACTAAAGCACGTTGAAAAAAATCTTCCGCCCGCACCAAGTCATTCATTTTTTGCGAACACACCGCCGCATTCAAATAAGCCTGCTCTGGCGTTTGATACAAAGGATTTTTGAGTGCCGACATAAAGTGCGGAATGGAATCTTTTTCGCGACCGTTTTGGCACAAGAACCAACCATAGTTACTGTGCGTTTGAGAATTTTTTTCATCAATACTAAGGCTGCGCTTAAAGTCTGATTCGGCATCCACATCTTCATGCAAAGCCATATGTATCAAAGCGCGTATGTTAAATGCGGGGGCGTAATTAGACTTCGCAGCGAGGGCTTGCTCTATCTCACCTAAAGCCACACCCATTTGCGCACGATCCAAATACAAGCCCGCCAACTCGGTGTGTATGCGCGCGCTTTTTTCCGCATTTTCAGCACTCAATCCGCCCGCACACGCTGTAAGCAAAGTGAGTAGTAGCAAAATTCCACGATACATAGGCGACCTTCTTTCTAAAAATTAGCGATGCAATATCACTGGGCGCGTACCCGTGCGTTGCGTTTTATCTAACACTTGTCCCGCCAGTTGCCCACACGCCGCCGCGATGTCGTCGCCACGCGTTTTGCGCACAGTAGTGATGATGTTCGCCTGCATTAACACATCACGAAATCGTGCTATTGCATCAGGCTTAGAGCGTAAGTAATGCGTCTGCGGAAACGGGTTAAACGGAATCAGATTGAGCTTGCACGGCACGTCCGCCAACAGTCGCACTAACTCATGGGCTTGCTGCACGCTGTCATTCACGCCGTCTAGCATTACATACTCGAAAGTAATGAAATCGCGCGGAGCTTTTTCCAAATAACGCAAACACGCGGCGAGTAATTCTTTGAGCGGATATTTTTGATTGATGGGCACGAGCACATCGCGCAGCTTGTCATTCGGCGCGTGTAGCGACACCGCTAAAGCCACAGGACATTCCTCGCGCAAGCGATCCATCGCGGGTACCACACCCGATGTGGAAACCGTAACGCGCCGACGCGACAGACCATAACCGTGATCATCCAACATCAAGCGCAGCGCGCTCACCGTGTTGTCAAAATTAAGCAGTGGCTCGCCCATACCCATCATCACCACGTTGCTAATCGCCCAGTTGCCTTCAGCGTTTTTACCCAGCTGATGATTCGCCCACCACAGTTGCCCGATGATTTCCGCGACGCTTAAATTGCGGTTAAAACCTTGCTTGCCCGTCGAGCAAAATGAACAATCGAGTGCGCAGCCCGCTTGCGAAGAAATACATAAAGTGCCGCGTGTCGCTTCAGGGATATACACCGCTTCGACCGCGTTGCCTGTACCTACGTCTAACAGCCATTTGCGCGTGCCGTCGTCAGATACTTCGGCGCGCATGATGGCAGGCGTTTTAATACAAGCGTGTTGCGTGAGCTTGTCACGCAAACTTGCCGCGATGTCCGTCATCGCAGCGAAATCGGACTCCCCGCTTTTGTACATCCAGCGCATGACTTGCTTGGCGCGAAAAGGCTTTTCGCCTATTTCTGCGAAATAAGTCGTTAGTCCATGCGCATCAAAATCGAGGAGGTTTTGTTTCATTAAAAATCCATACAAAATAAATCGAGCATCACCTTAAATGAAAGAAATTTTAAGGGGGTCTCGAAAAATTCAAATATCGAAGTGAAGCTAGGCGGGAACAAAAAATTACGACGACGCATAGATGACTATGTAAGGAGTAATTTTTTGTGAGCAACAACGCATCGCGATGAGATTTGAGTTTTGCGAGATGCCCGATTAACGAGAGTAAACGTTCAATGCTGGGAAGAAATAAGCGATTTCAACTGCTGCTGTTTCTGCTGCATCAGAACCATGTACCGCATTTGCGTCGATGCTGTCAGCGAAATCAGCACGAATCGTACCTTTGTCAGCCTTCTTAGGATCAGTCGCGCCCATCAAGTCGCGATTCTTCAAAATTGCGCCTTCGCCTTCCAGTGCTTGAATCATCACTGGGCCAGAAATCATAAAGCTCACCAGATCTTTGAAGAAAGGACGCGCTGCGTGAACAGCGTAAAAACCTTCAGCCTCTTTCTGGGACAGTTGTGTCATGCGTGCAGCGATAACTTTCAAACCCGCGCCTTCAAAGCGTGAGTAAATTTGACCGATTACATTTTTTGCAACTGCATCAGGTTTGATAATAGAAAGTGTGCGTTCAATAGCCATGCGTGATTCTCCAAATAAAGTTAATAAAAAAAGGCCGCGCATTCTATCAGGCTTCCCACACTACAGCGGCGGCATCCAACATTTTCGCTAGCGATGAGCCGTCCCTAATACTTTTGCGGGAGCAGGCTTTCCTTATTGAGGCGGCATCCGATTGAGACATGGCAACTTCACAGCAGCTCACCAAGAAGATTTACGAGCATTTAGTGGTGATTATTTTTGTCCGCGCACGCAGCCACGCATGTATTTATTCCGTATTTACCTAACGCAGTCTGCGATAATCCGCGCCTCTTTTTTTGGCCTCTGGCAACATGAATACTTCTATCGACATTTCTGAACAAGCAGGCGTGCGTTATTTGCACTTTGGCTCAAGCTGGATACAAGGCGCGATGCGCCTCGCGCGTCCCAATCATCTTGAACTCGAATACACCCGCGAAATGATGGCGGCACTGTTGTTGCGCGACGATGCGCGCTTTCCGCGTAAGGTGCTGCTAATTGGTTTGGGCGCAGCTTCACTCACCAAATTTTTGTATCACAACTACCCTCTCGCGCATCTCACCATCGTCGAAATCGAGCCCAAAGTTGTCGCCTGTGCGCGGCAATTTTTTAAGCTGCCCGAAGACGATAAGCGCATCAACTTAGTCATCGCCGATGGCATGGACTATGTTCTTAGTACCGATAAGAAATTCGATTTAATTTTGGTCGATGGCTTTGATGAAAATGCCCAGTCAGGGGCACTCAACACGCTGCCTTTTTATCAAGCCTGCCGCACCCACTTGACTGAGCAAGGCGTGATGTCGGTGAATTTATTGGATTTACATCGCGGTGTGTTTAGCGGTTTCAAATACATCATCGAAGCATTTGATGAACGCGCCTTAATGTTTCCTTCTTGCGAGAGCGGCAACACCATCGCCTTTGCCGTAGAAGGAGAGCGCATTGAAATTGATTTAGAGGATATGAAGGAAAATGCCGAAGCGTTGCGCGAGCAAACTGGGTTAAATTTACTCCCAACTATCAGCCGCTTGGTGCAAGCAAAAACCTGTTTGAATAACACTCTGAGCTTATAAAGCTCGGCAAAATTGATAGTTTTTACTTCGCCATCATCGACCAATTTAGACTAGAATCCGCGTCGCATTTTTTTAGGCTCGATTGGCTACTTGCCATGAGGGTACAACCCGAACCTAGCTGTACCTGCTGAATTATTTTTATCCCGTTGGAGAAGCATATGTCTGTAAACACAATCAAAGCCGCCACGCCTTACAAGGCTAAAAAAGGCGAGGAATACATGAACCCGAATCAACTGGCGCACTTTCGCCAAGTGATGCACGACATTAAAGCGGGGCTGGGTGCCGACATTGATCGCACCGTACACACCATGCAAGCTGAAGCGACCTCGTTTGCTGACCCAAACGATCGCGCCACGCAAGAATCGGATACAAGCCTTGAGCTACGCAATCGTGATCGCGAACGCAAGCTGATCAATAAAATTAACGAAATGATTGCAAAAATTGATTCAGGCGATTATGGCTATTGCGATAACTGTGGCGTGGAAATTGGTCTGCAACGTCTCGAAGCGCGCCCCACTGCAACTTTGTGCATCGACTGCAAAACACTCGATGAAATAAGAGAAAAACAGGTAGCTAAATAAAAAATTTCACATTAGTGAGTAGCAATCAAAAACAGGCGCAGCACATGCGCCTGTTTTTGATTGCGCTGCCACATAAAAAACGCCGCTGCGGGCGGCGTTTTTTACTTGAGAATGCCGCTTAACTATCAGCGACTACTGGCATCCGTCACCGCTGCCACAGGCGCGGGAATTAACGCTTTCATGCTTAACTTCATGCGACCTTTTTCATCTAATTCGAGCAATTTCACTTTAACGATTTGACCTTCTTTCAAAAAGTCGCTCACGGCATTGACGCGCTCGTGGGCGATTTGCGAAATATGCAACAAGCCATCTTTGCCAGGCAGAATTGTCACCAATGCACCGAAGTCCAACACTTTCACTACAGGGCCTTCGTAAACTTTGCCGACTTCAACGTCCGCAATGATGTCCAAAATGCGCTGTTTCGCTTGTTCACCTTGTTCGGTGCTGGTGCAAGAAATACTCACATTACCTTCGTCGTCGATGTCGATGCTGGTGTTAGTCGCTTCGGTAATCGCGCGGATGACTGAGCCACCTTTACCAATAATGTCGCGCTTTTTCTCAGGATTAACTTTCATCTTCACGGTGCGTGGTGCGAACTCAGAAAGCTCGACGCGCGCGGCAGGCATAGACGTTTTCATCAAGCCCAAAATGTGCATCCGACCTTCCCGCGCTTGCGTCAAGGCGGCGTGCATAATTTCACGCGTAATGCCGTTAATTTTGATGTCCATTTGCAACGCGGTCACGCCCGTTTCTGAACCCGCCACTTTGAAATCCATATCACCTAAATGATCTTCGTCGCCCAAAATATCGGTCAACACGGCGAAGCGTCCGCCTTCTTTAATCAAGCCCATCGCAATGCCCGCGACGTGTGCCTTGAGCGGTACGCCCGCATCCAGCAACGACAAGCAACCGCCGCACACCGAAGCCATTGAGCTTGAGCCGTTTGATTCGGTAATTTCCGACACGATGCGCATCGCGTAATTAAAATCTTCCGTGCTGGGCAACACCGCTGCCAGCGCGCGTTTAGCCAAGCGACCATGACCAATTTCGCGGCGTTTTGGCGTACCGACGCGACCTGTTTCGCCGGTTGAATAAGGTGGGAAGTTGTAATGCAGCATGAAGCGGTCTTCACTCTCACCTTGCAAACCATCAATTTTTTGTGCGTCACGCATACTGCCCAAGGTTGCCACCACGATGGCTTGTGTTTCACCGCGCGTGAACAACGACGAACCGTGAGCGCGTGGCAACAAACCGTTGCGAATAGTAATCGGGCGCACGGTGCGCGTATCGCGACCATCAATGCGCGGCTCGCCGCTCAGAATTTGTCCGCGCACAATTTGCGCTTCTAAAGCACCAAACAATTCGTTGATTTGATTGTTACCCATCTCAGTAAAATCTTTAGCTACAGCAGCCTTCACCTCGGCATGAATCGCGGCAATCGCGACCGTGCGTTGTTGCTTAGAACGAATCGCGTAAGCCTGTTGCAGTGGCACTTCGGCAAGCTGCGCAACATAAGCCACCAAGGCTTGATTTTTGGCAGGTGCAACCCATTGCCATTCATCTTTACCGACTGCATCAGCCATTTCGTTAATCGCAGCAATCACCACTTGCATTTGCTCGTGACCAAACATCACCGCGCCCAACATAATTTCTTCGGACAACTGTTGCGCTTCCGATTCCACCATCAACACCGCGCGATCCGTGCCTGCCACGACCAAATCCATTTGCGAAGTTTTCAGTTCAGCTTGGGTTGGATTGAGCAAGTATTCGCCGTTGACATATCCCACGCGCGCCGCGCCAATCGGACCATCAAACGGAATACCCGAAATCGCCAATGCTGCCGATGCGCCGATTAAAGCGGGAATATCGGCATCAATTTCACTATCCGATGAAATCACCATCGCGACGATTTGCACTTCGTTATAAAAGCCTTCAGGGAACAACGGACGCAGTGGGCGATCAATCAAGCGTGAAGTGAGAATTTCTTTTTCAGACGGACGACCTTCGCGCTTAAAAAAGCCGCTCGGAATCTTGCCGTTCGCGTAAGTTTTTTCTTGGTAATCGACGGTCAAAGGAAAAAAATCTTGCTCAGGTTTCGCATTTTGGCGACCCACCACCGTCACCAACACCACCGTGTCATCTAAACTCACCAACACCGCACCCGTTGCCTGACGCGCGATTTCACCCGTTTCGATAGTGAGTTGATGCTTACCAAATGCGAAGGATTTTTTATAGTGACTCATGGGGATACTCCAAAAAATAAAAGCGCAAAATTGCGCTTGAGGTAAAACATAAAAAGGGTCGCTATTGCGACCCCTTCTTTGCACTGCGTAGCGACTACTTACGAATAGCTAAGCGTTCAATCAGTGTGCGATAGCTGGCATCGTTTTCGCGCTTGAGGTAATCAAGCAACTTACGGCGACGGCTAACCAAGCGCAACAAACCACGACGTGAGTGATTATCTTTAGCGTTTTCTTTGAAATGCTCAGTCAAATAAGTGATACGAGCAGTAATCAAAGCCACTTGAACTTCAGGTGAACCTGTATCTGTTTTAGCACGTTGAAAATCTGTCACGATTTGCGCTTTTTGCGCAGCGGTAATTGCCATTGGTTTTACACTCCTAAAAAAAGTTGCGCATTCTAACCTTGAATGCCTTGTTTACTCAATCAAAAATTACGATTTTTTCTATGCTTGCGGCAACACGATAGTTTGTGCCGCCGCGCGTGCGATGCCTGACAACAATCGTTCAGGGGCAATGCGACGACCATCTTGTAATGCCACCCCAACAAAACCCTGCGCACCATATAGGGCAATGCGTCCGTCAGGCAAGCCCGTTGCTAAGCTAAGTCGTTGACCTTGCGCCATACGTTTGATTTGCACGTCGTCTAAGCCCAAACGCGGCATGGTCGGCAACAAACTATCAACTGGCTGCAAAGTCGCGAGCAGTTGTGCTTCGCTCATTGCAGCCAGTTGTTCCAGCGTATAGGCGTTGGCCAAATCAAAATGGGCAATCGCAGTACGGCGCAGCGCAATTAAATGTCCGCCACAACCCAGCGCGGCGGCGATGTCTTCGCCCAAGGTGCGGATGTAAGTGCCTTTGCTGCATCGCACCGACAGCTCTAATTCGTCACTTTCAAAACGCAGTAACTCCAGCTCATGTATCACGATGTCGCGCAGTTCGCGTTCGATAGTGATGCCCGCACGAATGTATTCGTAGAGCGGTTTGCCTTGGTGTTTGAGCGCGCTGTACATCGGCGGTAACTGTTGTTGCGCACCACGAAATCGCGCCAACACCGCTTCGACTTCAGCCAACGTTGACGTGACTGCGCGCGTTTCTAGCACCTCGCCTTCAACATCACCCGTTGTTGTGGTAACGCCCAGTCGCACCGTGGTGCGATAAGTTTTATCTGCGTCGAGTAAGGCATTAGAAAACTTGGTCGCTTCGCCTAAGCAAATCGGCAACAGCCCCGTCGCGAGCGGATCAAGCGTGCCAGTGTGCCCCGCTTTTTCCGCTTGCAACACGCGCCGCACTTTTTGCAAAGCATCGTTCGAGCTGAGTTCTAAAGGCTTGTCGAATAACAAAACACCGTCCAAAGGACGGTATCTTTTTACAGGCTTAATCGTTTGATTCGGCTTCATTGCTATCCGAATTAAGTTTATCCGAGGCGACCGCTTGATCAATGAGTTGCGACAAATGACTGCCGCGTTCTACCGATGCGTCAAACACGAAATGCAGTTGCGGCATGATGCGCAGCTTCAAACTACGCGACAACTGACTGCGTAAAAAGCCACTTGCCCTATCCAATCCTTGTTGCGCTTCGGCGTGTTTACCATCTAAGCGGGTGAAGAAAATTTTCGCGTGCGAATAATCCCCCGCCACTTCTACGCCCGTGATGGTGACCAACTTGACGCGCGGATCGTTAATTTCCAAGCGGATTAGCTCGGCCACTTCGCGCTGCATTTGCTGACCAACGCGGTCAGTGCGTGCGTAGTTCGCCATTACAGTAAAGTGCGCGCAACTTCAATAATTTCGTAGGCTTCCAACTTATCGCCCACTTGCAAATCATTAAAGCCTTTCAATGACAGCCCGCACTCAAAGTTATTTTTAACTTCGCGCACGTCATCTTTGAAGCGTTTCAAGGAATCCAATTCGCCGTCGTGTATCACCACGTTATTGCGCAATAAACGAACTTTCGCGCCGCGTTTAACAATCCCTTCCAGCACCATACAACCTGCAATCGTACCGACTTTAGAGACGGTAAAGACTTGGCGAATTTCCACCATACCCATCACGCTTTCGCGTTTTTCGGGAGCCAACATGCCTGACAACGCCGCTTTAATATCATCGACCATCGCATAGATGATGTTGTAGTAACGAATGTCCACGCCAGCCGATTCGGCCAACTTACGCGCAGCCGCATCGGCACGCGTGTTAAAGCCAATCACAATCGCTTTAGAAGCCAACGCCAAGTTAATGTCGGACTCGCTAATCGCGCCCACCCCACCATGAATCAAATTCACTCTCACTTCACTGGTCGAAAGTTTTTGCAACGATTGCGCAATCGCTTCGGCCGAACCTTGCACGTCTGATTTCACAATCAAAGACAGGGTGCTGATTTCGCCTTCCGCCATTTGCTCGAACATATTTTCCAGCTTGGCGGCTTGTTGTTGCGCCAGTTTCACGCCGCGATATTTACCTTGACGGAACAAGGCGATTTCACGCGCACGTTTTTCGTCCGCCATTACCATCAAGCCTTCGCCTGCTGCGGGCACTTCTGACAACCCTTGAATTTCAACAGGAATCGACGGGCCCGCTTCGCTAATCGCCTTGCCGTTTTCATCCAACATAGCGCGCACACGACCAAACACCGAGCCGACCAACACCGCATCGCCACGCTTCAACGTACCCGATTGAATCAACACGGTTGCAACAGGACCTTTACCTTTATCCAAACGCGCTTCAATCACCAATCCTTTAGCGTGGGTGATACGCGGTGCTTTGAGTTCTAACACTTCGGCTTGCAGCAAAATGCCTTCTAACAATGCGTCGATACCCAAGCCTGTTTTTGACGAGACTTCTACGAACATCGCATCGCCGCCCCAATCTTCTGGCACCACGCCTTCAGCAACCAATTCTTGCTTGACGCGTTCGATGTTGGAATCTTGTTTATCGACTTTGGTAATTGCCACAATCAACGGCACGTTACCCGCTTTGGCATGTGCAATCGCTTCCTTGGTTTGTGGCATCACACCATCATCAGCAGCCACAACTAACACCACAATATCGGTTGCCTTCGCACCACGCGCACGCATCGCGGTAAACGCTTCATGCCCTGGCGTATCCAAAAAGGTCACCATACCGCGCGGCGTATCCACATGGTAAGCACCGATGTGTTGGGTAATCCCACCCGCTTCGCCTGACGCGACACGACTACGACGAATGTAATCGAGCAGCGAAGTTTTACCGTGATCGACGTGACCCATCACCGTCACGACAGGAGCGCGACTCTCAAGCGGCGCATCTTGATGCGCTTCGTCATCTGCCAAATACGCATCAGGATCATCCAGCTTGGCGGGCTTGGCGATATGCCCCATTTCTTCCACCACAATCATCGCGGTTTCTTGATCCAACACTTGATTGATGGTGACCATAGAGCCCATCTTCATCAAGGCTTTAACCACTTCCACGCCTTTGACTGACATCTTTTGCGCCAACTCTGTCACCGAAATTGTTTCAGGCACAGCCACTTCATGCACCACCGCTTCGGTAGGCATCACAAAGGATTCGCCCGCTGCTTCTGGGGCAACATGTTTGCTATGTTTGTCGTGACGTTTGCCACGGCTAGGCACACCCCACGCACCAGTGCGGCTGCCCGCATCTTTGCCTTGCGGGCGTTTATTCGCAGCAGGTGCATCAGGGCGACCTGCAAATTTATTGACGGGTTTCGCAGGCGCATTGGCAGCAGGACGAGCGGCAGGACGCGTCACTTTATCGCCAGGTTTAGCGGCAGCTTTATGCAGCGTACCGTCTTTCGCTTCCACCACTTTTGCGACCACAGGCGCAACTGGCGCGACCACAACTGGACGACGCGCCACACGGCGCAACACGGGTGCGCCGATAACGGGTTGTGGTGTGGAGTTTTCTGGCACAACGGCTGGTGTCGGCACAGGCGCGCTAGCAACCACTACAGGGGCAGCAACTTTTTCAACCACCGGTGCAGCGACTTTTTCAGCCACGGGAGCAACAACTTTTTTCGCTTCTTGCACAACCACCAGTTCGGCAACCGCAGCACTTGCTGCGTCCACTTTAACTTCGACTACTGTGGCCGTTTCAATCACCGCTTCGGTCGCAAGCGCGGACTGTTCTGACTTGTCTTCAGCTTTAGGTTTGTTACGCGCTTTCTTACTTTGCAACTCGGCGGCTTGACGTTCTGCCAACTCAGCTTGCAACTTCGCTTCTTGTTCACGCAAAGCGCGCTGCTGCTCATCCAACACCACAGGAGCTGTCACCGCAACAGGAGTAACCACAGGTGCGGCGGCGGCAACTGCCGCAGGCGAGGCAATCACGCGGCGTTTACGCGTTTCAACCACAATACTGCGCGCGCGACCCGCGCTATCAGCTTGCTTGATTTCGCTGGTTTCACGACGCGCTAAAGTAATTTTCTTCGCCCCGCTTTCAGCGCCATGCGCTTTCTTCAGATGCCCCAACAACTGTGTTTTGTCTGCCTCAGAAACCGCATCAGCATCGTTCTGCTTGGGGATACCTGCGGATTGAAGTTGCTCGAGCACCAAAGCAACTGGCAAACCCAGTTCAGTTGCAAATTGCGCTACGTTTAATTTTCCCATTTTGTTCCTTTAACTACTTATTCTGAGGTGACACAACCATTGCAAAACATCCGCGCGGCACATTTATTGCCGCGCATTTACGCCAGTCCGTTTAGGCAAACCAAGGTGCGCGCGCCTGCATAATCAGCGCGTTCGCACGCTCCGCATCCATACCGCACAACTCAACCAATTCATCCACCGCTAAGTCCGCCAAATCTTCCGTGGTAACAATGCCTTTAGCGGCCAATGTGCGCGCTGTATCGACATCCATCCCGTCCAGCTTGGAAAGATCTTCGATACCGTTTTCCACTTTTTCTTCATTGACAATCGCGGCGGTCAAAATCGCATTACGCGCACGACTGCGCAGCTCTTCCACCGTGCCTTCGTCAAAACCTTCAATCGCCAACATTTCTTGTTCAGGAACGTAAGCCACTTCTTCTAAAGTATTAAAACCTTCTTGCACCAGAATATCGGCGACTTCTTCATCCACATCCAATTTAGCGATAAACAACTCACGCACTTTAGAAAACTCTTGCGCATGTTTTTCGCTGGATTGTTCGACCGTCATAATGTTCAGCGTCCAACCTGTCAGCTCCGAAGCCAAGCGCACGTTTTGACCACCGCGCCCAATTGCTTGCGCCAGATTTTCTTCTTCAACGACCACATCCATGCTGTGCTTGTCTTCGTCCACCACGATGCTGGTAACTTCGGCAGGAGCCAACGCATTGATAACGAAAGTTGCCGCATCATCCGACCACAAAATAATATCGACGCGCTCGCCTGCTAATTCATTAGTCACGCCTTGCACACGCGAACCGCGCATTCCAATACAAGTACCTTGCGGATCGACGCGCGCATCATTCGAGCGCACGGCAATTTTGGCGCGCGAACCTGTGTCGCGGGCGGCACTCATAATTTCAATCACACCCTCTTCGATTTCAGGCACTTCCAACTCAAATAACTTAATCAGCAGCTCATTTGAAGTGCGTGACAAAATCACTTGCGGACCGCGCGGAGTGCGATCAACGCGCAACAAAAACGCTTTAATGCGATCGCCGACGCGTACATTTTCTTTAGGGATAATTTGATCGCGTGGCAACAATGCTTCGATTTTGCCGAATTCCACAATCACATTGCCGCGCTCAACGCGCTTCACCGTACCTGACACCAAATGTTCTTTGCGGTCCATAAAATCGGACAAAATCTGCTCGCGTTCCGCGTCACGAATGCGCTGAAAAATCACTTGCTTGGCAGCTTGCGCACCGATACGACCGAAGTCGATTGATTCCAACGGCTCTTCGATAAATTCACCGAGCTGAATTTCTGCATCGTGTTTTTGTGCTTCAGCCAATTTAATGTGCAGTTCAGGCGTTTCAAAGGTTTCGTCATCCATCACTTCCCAGCAACGGAACGAAGTGAATTCACCCGTGTTGCGATCAATCGCCACGCGCACATCCGCTTCTTGCTCATCAAAACGCTTTTTAGTGGCGGACGCTAACGCTGATTCCAGCGCGCCAAATACCACTTCTTTATCCACGTTTTTCTCACGCGACAGGGCATCTACCAACATCAACACTTCTTTACTCATACCATTCTCCGACTAATTTCTTAACGCTGTTTTTGCAATGCGCTGGGTGCGCGTCGCGATTAAAAGATAGGCACTAAACGCGCCTTTTCCACATTCGATAATTCAATAGCAACAACCACGCCATCCACATCAAGCGGCAACACACCCGCGCTCAACTCACCAATTAAACCAACAAAATTCTTTTGCCCGTTAATCGGCATACGCAATTTGAACTTAGCTTTTTCGCCCGCGAAACGCACAAAATCGGCTTCCTTTTTCAGCGGTCTATCCAAGCCTGGCGACGACACTTCTAAGCGACTGTAGTCAATGTTTTCTACCAAAAACAAGCGCGTTAATTGATTGCTAACAATCTGGCAATCGTTCACATCTATGCCTTCAGGTTTATCCAAATACACCGTCAGCATCCCACCGCCACCACGTTCCACATCGACCAATTCGTAGCCCAAGCCCGTCACGGTCGTTTCAATCACTTTCAAAACATGCATATTTCTGTCCCACAAATCCTGTCCCACAAATAAAAAACGGGCCGAAGCCCATCTCAAAACGCCGCGCACTATAGCAAAGTTTGTTCTTAAAAGCTATGGAGTTGCGCGTTTTATAGCAAACAAGCTGATTATTTTCAGTAAACTAGCCACTTTTAGCCGACTCTGCGCTCGTCATGCCAATTTTTTCACACTCTGCCACCCGCCGCAGCGCGCCTTTAACAACGCGTCATGCCGCGTCGGGCTTAAATCACTGCCTATATCGAGCAGGGATGCAATTTTCCGACTATGTAGCGACCTGTACCCAAATGTTAGAAAAGTGTCATCAACAATTAGGCTCGCCCAATTTAGCCACGGTCGTAGCAGGCAATGCGCCTTTTAGCTTGGCCGCGAGCCGTGCAACGCTAGCGGCTTACCCTAACCGTCCTAAACGCGGCATCGTGCTTACGCACGGACTAACCGACTCGCCCTACTTTATGCGCGCCTTAGGCGATTTTTTTGCTGAACAAGGTTTTGTGGTGATGGCGATTTTGTTGCCAGGGCATGGCACACAGCCCGGCGACTTGCTCAGCGTACAGCGCGATGAGTGGGCGCAAACCTTAGCCTGTGCGGTAGCGAGTTTGGCGATAGAAGTGGATGAAATTTATTTAGGCGGTTTATCCACGGGTGCGACGTTAAGCATTCAACATAGTTTGCAAGACGCACGCATACGCGGCTTATTCTTATTTTCACCCGCACTAAAAATCACGCCGCGCGCGGCATTGGCGAAATTTCATCGCCTCACGAGCTGGCTGCTTGCGCGTAGTGCGTGGGTAGCTATTCAAGCTGACCGCGACCCCTATAAATACGAATCGCTGACTAAAAATGCCGTGGCGCAAACTTATGCACTGACCCAAAGCGTGCAACGCCAGTTACGCCAACAGCCGCTAAGCGTGCCAATTTTTACGGCGTTGAGTAATGACGATGCGACAGTAAACAGTGCCGCCATCTTAGATTGGCTGGCGCACACACCGCATCCCAACAATCACACAGTGCTGTACGCCACACACGACTTAAAACTCGCGCAGAAAAATATCGAATGCGTACTCATGCGCGATGAGGCGCAGCGTATTTTGAGTTCCGCTCACACCGCCATCGTGCTGCCCGATGACGATGCGCACTATGGCGCGACAGGCGATTATGCCAACTGCGTACACTACTTTCCCGACCAGCAAGCGCGCTACCAAGCTTGCATCAACCGAGCCACGAGTGCCTATCGCGGTGAAGTCAATACTGAGAATTTACAACGAGGTGTGCTGCGCCGCTTGATGAGCAATCCACACTTTAGCGAACTAACCATATCGCTCCAGCAGTTTATTGCGCGCTTACCCTGATTGGCCTAACGGAGCGAAAGCAAGCTGAATCCCCATCCGCTCAAGTCGCGTGCGCTTATGCCTAGCGTCAGGCTGTGCCGCCTACCGTCAAGCCATCTATCCGCACGGTCGGTTGACCCACCCCTACAGGCACGCTTTGTCCTTCTTTACCACACGTCCCTACCCCGCTATCGAGTGCCATATCGTTACCTATCATCGCGACACGCGTGAGTGCATCGGGACCGTTGCCAATGAGCGTTGCACCTTTCACGGGATGGGTGATTTTGCCATTTTCAATCAGGTACGCCTCGGTAGTCGAGAACACGAATTTGCCGCTGGTAATATCAACTTGTCCACCGCCAAAATTCGCCGCAAATAAACCGTGTTTGACCGACGCAATAATTTCCGCTTGGGTTTTGTCGCCATTCATCATCATGGTGTTGGTCATGCGCGGCATAGGAATGTGCGCATACGATTCGCGCCGCGCATTCCCCGTCAATGCCACGCCCATCAGTCGCGCGTTCAAGCTGTCTTGCAAATAGCCTTTGAGAATGCCGTCTTCAATCAGCGTGGTGCATTGCGTGGCATTGCCCTCATCATCCATTTGCAACGAGCCGCGCCGATTGATAATCGTGCCATCATCCACCACGGTCACGCCTTTTGCCGCCACGCGCTCACCGACACGCCCCGAAAATGCCGAACTGCCCTTGCGATTAAAGTCGCCTTCCAAGCCGTGGCCAATCGCTTCATGCAGCAAAATACCTGGCCAACCGTTGCCTAGCACCACCGTCATATTGCCTGCGGGCGCGGGCTGCGCGTCCAAATTCACCACCGCTTGATGCACCGCCTCTGCGGCATATTTTTTCAGCAACGCGTCATCAAAATAATCGTAGCCAAAACGTCCACCGCCGCCTGCCGAACCTTGTTCACGCTTGCCATTACGCTCAACAATTACTTGCAGCGACAAGCGCACCAAGGGGCGAATATCGGCATTCATCAAGCCGTCGTTACGCGCCACCAACACCACTTCATATTCGCCCGCAAGGCTTGCCATCACTTGCACCACACGGTTGTCCATACCTCGCGCATAACCTTCCAAGCGTTCTAGCAAAGCAACTTTGTCAGCATCTTTTAAGCTAGCAATCGGGTCATGCGGCAAATAAATATCGCGACGCGTGCCTTGTTTTAATTGCGCCACAGTTTGTGTGCCGCCTTGACGCGCAATCGCGCGCGTCGCTGTTGCGGCACTTTCCAGTGCGTTCAAACTAATGTCATCGGAATAGGCGAAGGCAGTTTTTTCGCCGCTCACCGCACGCACGCCTACGCCTTGGTCGATGCTAAAACTACCTGATTTCACCTTACCTTCTTCTAGCGACCAACTTTCTGCACGACTATATTGAAAATACAAATCTGCATAGTCGAGACGATGCGCCATCATCTTGCCAAAGACCTGTTCGATGCGAGCCGCATCTAAAGCGTAAGGCGTGAGCAAGGTTTGCGTAGCGGTAGAAAACAAAGTGGAAGTAGTCAAAGGATTCTCTTAGCAGTTATGTAGGGTGCGATGGCTGAGTGCGGGCAACGACGCGCGCAAACTGGCTTGATACGCAGGATTGATTTCCGCAACCACCACGCCTGAGCCGCGCGGCAAGCGATCCAATACGCGCCCCCACGGGTCAACCACCATGCTATTGCCATGTGTTTCGCGACCGTTGACGTGATAACCGCCCTGCGCGGCGGCGATCACATAGGCGAGATTTTCTACCGCACGCGCGCGCACCAACACTTCCCAGTGCATCTTGCCAGTGGTTTCGGTAAACGCAGCAGGCAAAACAATAATGTCCAGATTTTTCATCGCGCGAAACAGCTCAGGGAAACGCAAGTCGTAGCAAATCGCCAAGCCAATCCGCCCAAACGGACTATCGACTACCACCACTTGATTGCCCGCTTCGATAGTTTTGGCTTCGTGATAATTTTCATTACCCAGCTCTAAATTAAACAAATGAATTTTGTCATAGCGCGCTACGCGTTCGCCGTATTCGTCATACACCAAACAACTATTCAGCACCTTATCGGGCGTACTCGCGCTCAGCGGAATCGAGCCGCCGACCAACCAAATTTTGTGTTGACGGGCGGTGTCGCTCAAAAATTTTTGTATCACGCCCGTGCCTAATGACTCTTGTACTTTGAGCTTATCTAAATCGTTCATGCCCATGATGGCAAAAAATTCAGGCAACACCACTAAGCGTGCGCCCTTGGCAACGGCCTGCGCAATCAATCGCCCCGCCTCGCCTAAATTACCTGCCACATTGGGTCCTGAAGCCATTTGAATCGCCGCTACTTTGTAAGCGTTGACTTGCGCAGCAATACGTTGTTGGGTGTTATTAAGATTCGACATCATTCACTTTCTTATTCAAAAATTAAGGGTGTGCAACGGCGGGAACGGCGGAGGCAGCGGGACTAGGCAATATAGGCACGACTTTTTCGCCCACTTTAACAAAGCTAGGGTTCGCCCAACTGCCTGTCATATTGTATTCAAACGACACCAGCTTATCGAGCACATTACCTAATAATTTATCAATCACAAATGCCGACACGCCCACCACTGGCCCTGCGGCAAACGCAGTCAAAATAGATGCGCCACTACCCACACTGGGTAAAATTTCCACGCGTAAATTTTGCGTTTCCTGATTCAAATCGACCGCGCCACGCATCAAAACTTTTGCTGCCGCGCCATCAATCAAAAAATTATTGGTGGTCAAATTGCCCTTATCTATGCTGGCATCACCGTTAATTTTATCGAACTGAAAGCCCTCGCTAAACACATCGCTAAAATCCAAACCGAGATGCTTGGGCAAGGCTTGCAAACTTAACACACTGAGCAGCTTAGCCACTTTGTAATCGGCTTTAAGAAACTGTCCTTTGCCCGTATCCAAGCGCAACGCGCCTTGTAAGCTCGCCAAATTAAACGCTTGCGGCGCACCTACCCAAGCTAAATTGGCGGTTAATTTGCCACTGCCTTCTTTGAGCGTGCCAGGAAAACCTGAACGTTCCAAAATTTTCCCCGTATCCGCCAAAGTCAATTGCAGCTTGATCTTGGTGGCGGGTAACTCGCCGCCTGACCACACCCCTTCGCCACTCAAATTGCCATCTGGATTGCTCAACAACAAACGACGCAATCGCCAGTTCACCCCCTCTGGATGGCCGATAATTTCTAGCTGCCCTAAATTCTTTCCTGAAAATTTTAAGTCATCTATGGTCACGTCTAAGGCAGGTAATTGACTAGGATCTATCGGCGTGGCAACTGTGCTGCTGGCAGCAACGGCATTGGACGCAACAGGCACGGTAAGTTGCTCGCGCTCTTGCCAGTGCAGCGTTTGCAAATGCGCGCGCAACTTAGCCGAATTATCGGCATTTTTAGCCTGCCAAATCACTTCGCCCGTCATCACACGGCTGACTAATTGCGCCGCAATATCCGCGCCGCGCGGCTGCGCTTTGACGTGTAAATCTTGCACGCTGTAGCCATAGCCCGTGAGCTTGCCGACCTGCACATCGGCTCCCGCAAAAACCACGCTAAGCGAATTTTCAGCAGTGCTAGACGCACCCAACAAACCGTCCCAACCTTGTACTGAAAGTTCCGGAATATCGCCCAACAACCATAACCCATCGGCATCTGGCCAAGCCGCACGATTGGCAAAATTCACCGCCGCGCGCTGCACGATAGTGTGCTCATCTTGCTTGATCAAGCGCACGCGCGCGCTAAACAAACTACCTAGTGACGCGCTAATGTTTTGCTGCGCGGGTATGCGTTGCCCTTTAATTTTTTGACTTGCTGTGGCGTGGATTTGCACCGCTAAAGGCAAGCTACTATCGGCTGTTTTAGCCAGCGGCACAGGCAGGCTAGATGACAATCCTTGCAACGGCGATTGGATGGTTACCTGCACGCCGTCGCTATCGGTACTCAGTTGCGCATCCCACGCCGCACGTCCTTGTAAAAATTGCAGCGCAGGCTGCGCATAGTTGGCGCGCAGCCCCGCTATCTCGACCGTGCCATTGAACTTACCCTGTACCGTGCCTTGTGCGGTGCTATGCACCTCAAGGTTCGCCGATCCGCCTAAAATTTCGGCGCGCATTTGCTCAGTGTTAAAACCATGTTCGCTGAACTTTAACTCGCCTGTGGCGTGCCGCAGCAGCGGAATCGCACCACCTAAATCGACTTGATTATTGTTGATGAAATAACTGCCTGTTACCTGCGCTAATTTTTCGCCTAGCGACGGCAAACGCAGTTGTAAATTTAAGCGACTATCACCCTGCGCACGGATGTCATCAGTAAAGCCATGCGCAAAATCGTGCACTGGACTTTGCGCCGCATACGCTAAAAATTTTTGCGTGGGTGCGGCAGCTTGTAAAGCCACTTCCAAGGCTAATTTGGACTGGGTAAAGTCAGGGATTTTTACCGCAACTTTATTCACCGCCACGCCGACACTGCGCGCACTGTCGGCGGTAACTTCCAGCACTTTGTCGTGCAAATGCAAGCGACCTTGAATGTTTTCCACGAGCGGCCAATCAGGGGCAAAACGCAGCGCGCCATTTTGGATTGAGGCACTCACGTCAAATTTTCCCAAGTTAGCATCGACAAATGGGAAGTCGCGTAAATTACCCAAAATACGCAGTTGCACATCATCACTCGTGCCAGCTTGCAACGCCTGATGCAGCCAGTCATTGCTAGCTCGATTCAGTGCAATCAGCGGGATGTAATGAGCTGCCTGCGCGACATTGGCGCGTTGCAATTGCACGGTTAAATCCAATTCGCCAGGCGTGTTTTTAAGCGTGCGATACGAGCCAAAACTACGCCCATCCAAATCGGCATTGCTGGCGCGTACCTCGCTAAACTTAACTTCCAGCTCGCCGTCTTGATGCGCCCAACTAGCCTTCCCTTGCAGATAATCAAAGGCGACGGCTTCGCGCATAAAACCAGGTGCATCAACACGTATTTGCTCGGCATCAATTTGCACGCTGCCACTATTTTGGTCGCCCGATATTTCACCACTTAAGCCGCTAAAGCCTGGAATTTTTCCGACTTGTTGCAAGGCCATATTGTGTAACTGCGCATGCACCTGAAAGGTCGGCGGCGTGTCAGCACTGCTCTGCCATTGCAACTGTAAATTCGCTACCTTGCCGCGCGGGGCATAAGCATCCAGCTGAGTGCGCAAGGTTTTAGGAATCGGCACAAAGTTAGCCAAGTTACCAAGTGTTTCCAGTTGCAGTAAATTAGCGCGCAGCTCACCAGAAGCGAGCTGTGCCTGATTTTGATTGGCAATACGCAAATATAAATCGGTGTTCGGGACGACCAGTCCATTCGCCATGCGCAAATTAAGCCCTTGCGTATTGAGCTCAAAACCATGCTCAATTTGCTGCCAAATAACTCGTCCATTCAAACTGCGCAAACTCATCTCTGGCACATCGGCAGCTAATTGCGTCGCCACATCACGCACCGCCAAATCGACTTGCAGCTTCGCCAACTTGCCAGCCGCTACATCTAGCCAAGCGCGCAGAGCACCATGCCCGCTACTGAGCTCTGGCGGCAAATCTAACCAAGCACGCCAAGCGGTCAAATCGGCATATTGCAACTGACTAAACAGCTGGCCGCGCCAAGTCGTTAAATCGGCAAAACTTACGCCATGCAAATCACCTCGAATATCCAGCGGACTTGCCAGCTCGCTAGGCACACTGCCGTTTAGCGCAAAACGATGGTGGTTAAAGAAACTTTCCATCCGAAAATTGACATGCTGCATTACCAAGGGCGGCGCGCCGCGTTGTTCATCCAGCCACACGATAAGCGCATCACGCGCCACTAAACGCGACTGATGCAACAACCAATCACCCGCCGAGCTATCACGACTCGCATGACTATCTAAAGCTAAGCCGCCCACATACATCTGCCCGTGAACATCTCGACGTATCAGCAATTCTGGCTGTTCAATTTCCAAACTTGCCAAACGTAATTCAGCGGTCAACAAAGACAGCCAAGACACACTCACGGCCACTTTAGGCAGTACCAATGCAGGTTGCTGCTGAGTATCTAACACCGTGAATTTAAGCAGATGCAGGCGGGGACGCAGCCCTTGCCAATCCGCTGAAATTTTCTCAATGGTGACCGGGCGCGCCAAGATTTGTGCGACTTGCGCGGTAATGTTTGTGTGGTATTGCTCGATGTTAGGCAGCAGCCAATAGCGCAAGAGCAAAATACTTGCTGCCAGCAATAACAACGCTCCCCCCGCCACAACAATGGCGATGCGGGTGAGCCAATTAAAGCTGTGCCACAGAATACGGACAGGAAGAGAATTCAACATAACAGCACGGCGCGCAAACAGAAAATCTATAATCTAAAGAGTCGCACATTCTAAAGGAAGCCCGCCGATGCACACCGAGAATCCACACAATTTTGAGTATTTTTTTAACAAAACCCTGCAATGCAGTCGTTATGCGCAACGTATTTTGCAAGCCGACAATAATTTACTGCATTGGCTAGAAAAAAATTACCTCACACCTTGTCATGCCGAAGAGATTCATCTTTTGCTCGCGCAATCAGGCTTAAATTTACAAGACGAAATGCAGCTTTCCAAAGCGGTGCGTTATGTGCGCAAACAGGTCATGGTAAAGCTAATTTTGCGCGACTTAAATGGCTTGGCGGATTTGCACGAAGTGATGAACTGCATGACCGCGCTCGCCGAAATTTGCGTACGTCTAGCGCAAGATTGTCTGATGACTGAACTGCAACAACAATTTGGGCAACCCATAGGCGCAAGCTCTGGTGCACCGCAACAAATGTTAGTCATCGGCATGGGCAAATTAGGCGGCGGCGAACTCAATGTCTCTTCCGACATCGACCTGATTTTTGTTTATGCGGAGGATGGCGAAACACAAGCAATGGCTGGCCAAACCGAGATTCGCAGCCTCAGCAATCACGAGTTTTTTACGCGCTTGGGGCGACGTTTAATCAACCTGATACACGAGCCCACTGCCGACGGTTATGTATTTCGCGTCGATATGCGCTTACGTCCTTACGGCGACAGCGGTCCGCTGGTAATGAGCTTTGCCGCACTGGAAGAATATCTGATCAGCCAAGGCCGCGAGTGGGAGCGTTACGCGTGGATAAAGGCGCGCGTTATTTCCCCCGAACAACACGCCAGCACAGCAGAATTGATGCAGTTGGCACAACCGTTTGTATTCCGCAAATATCTCGACTTTGGCGCAATTGATTCGATGCGCAAATTACACGCGCAAATTCGCCAAGAAGTGGCGCGCCGCGACCGCCAAAACAACATCAAATTAGGCCCTGGCGGCATCCGCGAAATTGAATTTACCGCACAAGTTTTTCAATTGATACGCGGCGGACGCGCGGCCAAATTACGCATTCGTCCGACTTTGAGCGTATTGCAACAACTCGCTCAAGACGGTGAATTAACCACCGCCACGCTGCACGATTTAACCACTGCCTATATTTTTTTGCGTAACTTAGAACATCGTTTGCAATACTTAGATGACCAGCAAACCCAAGATATTCCAGACCATGAAGACGATCGTGCACGACTCGCTAGCGGCATGGGCTACGCCGATTACGCCGCGCTGTTGCAACAACTCGACGTACATCGCACTCTCGTCAGTGCGCAATTTTCCGCGATTTTTAGTAATGAGTCAGCTTCGCCCAGCGATTTTTTATGGGACGACAATGTTGATGCAACAACGCTCATACAACATTTACAAAGTTTAGGGTATGCCGATGGGGCTGCCGCCGCACAGCATTTATTGCAATTTCGCGACAGCAATCGCTACCAGCAACTACCCGAAACCAGCCGCGCGCGCATGGCGCACCTGATGCCACAATTTATGCAGGCTTGCGCGCAACACAGCAATCCTGACGTGACGTTGCAACGCTTACAAAACCTTATCGACAGCATCGCACGGCGCGCCTCATATCTTGCCTTTTTAGCCGAATATCCACACGCTTTGGCGCGCTTAAGCCAGCTCGTGTCGGCCAGTAGTTGGGCGGCCGAGTATCTCGCCTCGCATCCCGCTTTATTTGATGAGTTATTAGCGGCGCGTGAGCTATATCAAGCACCCGATTGGGGGGCAATTGATGCGCATATCGCAGCACAATTACACGATTGCGGCGACGATTTAGAGCGACAAATGGACGCGCTTCGGCATGCCCAACAAGAGCAAATTTTTCATCTATTGGCGATGGATTTACAAGGTTTATTGCCACTCGAAATCTTGAGCGATCACTTGAGCGCGTTGGCGGATTTAATGCTGCGTCATGTACTCAATGTGTGCTGGCAACACGCGCGCAAAAAACATTGCGACACACCGCACTTTGCCATCATTGCTTACGGCAAATTAGGCGGCAAAGAGCTGGGCTATGAATCCGATTTGGATTTGATTTTTATTTATGACGATGCCCATGCGGATGCGCAAGAAAACTACGCGCGCTTGGCGCAACGCATCAACACCGTGTTGAGCAGTTACACACCAGCGGGGCGTTTATACGAAACTGATTTACGCTTACGCCCCAATGGTGCCAGCGGTTTGCTGGTGTCAAGCCTGGGCGCATTTGCCGCTTATCAAACCAATGACGCATGGGTTTGGGAACATCAAGCGTTAACTCGCGCAAGATTTTGCGCAGGCGATCGCGCGGTGGGCGAAGCTTTTGAAACCTTGCGCCACACCCTGCTACAAGCGCCGCGAGAGGAAGCAAAGTTACGCGAGGAGATTGTCGCGATGCGGCAAAAAATGCACGATGGGCATCCCAATAGCAGCGATTTATTTGACATCAAACACGACGCGGGCGGCATGGTCGATATTGAGTTTATGGTGCAATTCTTAGTGCTGGCGCACGCGCACCGCTATCCCCAACTCACTGCCAACATTGGCAACTTAGCGTTACTCAAATTAGCCGGTGAATTGGCTTTAATTCCTAGCGAATTAGCCAGCCAAGTCAGCGCGCAATATCGCAAGCTGCGCCGCACCCAACATGCGATGCGACTGAATGGTTTATCGCCGTGCCGAATCGTACCCAACAGCGCAGAAAAAAGCCCCACGCTGATGCTATGGGGCTATTTATTTAATACACTAAAATAATGTTTATAACGCGACAGCGGGGTTCACAAAAACAGGATTAGAACCCGAACGCGTCACGGGATTACGCCCGTCCAAACGTGAAGTCAAACGGTACATTGCCATTTCGCCTTTACCTTTGACATTGACCGTAGCGCGAGGCTCAAAAGCGAAGTCATCACGCAAACGGTTGTAAGTCACTTTGTCCACCTGTATCACGCCAAAAGTCGCTTCGTCGGTTAAACGACTAGCGATGTTCACCGTGTCACCCCATAAATCATAAATAAAGCGTTTCGTACCAATCACGCCCGCCACCACAGGACCCGTTGCGATACCGGTATGCACGCTCAAATGATATTTAGCGAAAGCAGGATTCTTTTCAACGAACTCACGCATCTCAAAAGCCATGTCAGCGATGTCGGAGGTATAACGCGTTGTGTCGCCAGCAAAGCCGCCTACCACCATGTAGGCATCGCCCATGGTCTTGATTTTTTCAACATGATATTTTTCACTGAGCTGATCAAAACCTGAAAAAATTTCATTTAACAACGTGACCATTTGATTCGGCGATAAGGTTTCGGTGAGTTGCGTAAAGTTGACCAAGTCAACAAACATAACCGTCACATCGGCATAGCCATCGGCAATCAAGCCTTGGTCATTTTTTAAGCGTTGCGCGATATTGCTAGGCAACACATTCAGCAACACACGCTCAGATTTTTGCTGCTCTTCTTCTAAGAGTTGATGTTGTGCATCAAGCTGGCTTTTTATCTTTTCCATTTCCACCACAAAGTGGCGCACCAAGAAATAAATAATTGACGACATGGCTAAAAAATTCAGTGCAAAAAACACCCCAATCACCTTCATCGACATCTCTTTGGGAATCGCTTCGCCCAAAAAATAATCGAACACGCCTGAAATAATCGTCATTACGGTATAGGCAAAAAACCATGGCACAGACTCGCGCCAATTTGATACCACCAGCGCGCCTATCGGTGCGAGCAATGCCCACAGCATCACGCCGCTAGAGGTTACCGAACTACCAATACTCCATTGCATGATGAATGGCGCGAACAAAAACAAGCTGAGTTGAATAAAACGAAACGTCTCGAATTTTTTAGTTTTTAGATAAAAAACTAAAGAGCCCACCGAGATAAGCTGATAAATCAGTGTCACGTTAGACGAAAAATTCAGTCCCATCAGCCAGTAAATTGCCAACCACAACACCACGGCTAAATTCATAAAAGCACAAGCAAAAATCAACAGGCTTTTACGCAGCTTTTCTTCGGGCGTATCTATCATTTCTTTGGTAATCGAAGGCAGTATTTTCATAGTATGTTATGTAATTCTAATTATTGATTCATCACAAAAATCAGCGCGATTAGCGACATCATACCGAAAAAAAATTCGCCACAAATACCTCTAAATATCTAGTTAGTTCGAGTAATGCTTCATTAACTGCATGGAAACGGCTAAAATCACGCTTTTGGTTTTACCTCCCTCTAATTTTTTACAAAAGGATGCACTTCATGTCTATGTCTGACCGCGATGGCTTTATTTGGCACGATGGGAAACTGGTACCTTGGCGCAATGCCACTACCCACGTTTTAACGCACACATTGCACTACGGCATGGGCGTTTTTGAGGGCGTGCGCGCTTATAAAGCAGCTAAAGGCACAGCAATTTTTCGCCTGAAAGAACATACCAACCGCTTGTTTAACTCGGCGCATATTTTTCAAATGAACATGCCTTACGATAAAGAAACCATGATGGAAGCGCATCGCGAAGTGGTGCGCGCCAACAAACTTGAATCGTGCTACATCCGTCCAATTTGTTTTTATGGCTCTGAAGGCATGGGCATCGCTGCCAAAGGTTTGTCCACGCATGTCGCGGTTGCTGCTTGGCCGTGGGGCGCGTACTTAGGTGAAGAAGGCATGCAAAAAGGCATCCGCATTAAGACTTCAAGTTTTACCCGCCACCACGTCAACGTGAATATGTGTCGCGCCAAATCAGTCACAACTTACAGCAACTCCATCTTGGCGCATCAAGAAGTATCTAATGATGGCTACGATGAAGCGTTGCTGTTGGATGTAGAGGGTTTCGTCGCCGAAGGTGCGGGAGAAAACATTTTTATCGTCAAACACGGCAAACTCTACACGCCTGATTTAACCTCGTGTTTAGAAGGCATCACGCGCGATTCGATTATCATTTTGGCCAAAGAAATGGGCTTGGAAGTAATCGAAAAACGCATCACGCGTGACGAAATTTATTGCGCAGATGAAGCCTTTTTTACTGGTACAGCGGCAGAAGTTACTCCGATACGTGAACTTGATCGACGCACCATCGGCATCGGTTCACGCGGTCCGATTACGACCAAATTGCAAGCCGCCTTTTTTGATTGCGTGGCGGGCAACCATCCACTACATCAAGATTGGGTTGATTACGTTTAGGTCTTTGATGTTCAGAAGACCTCCTTTAATTTTTAGGAGTTGTAATGAGTGAAACTGCAATTACTGCGCGTTACATCGAAGTAACCGCGCACGACTTACCCTTATCGTGTCCCACGCCTGCGATGAGTGTGTGGAATACGCACCCCAAGGTCGGCATTCCGCTGGCACACGGCGGCGAAGCACGCTGCCCGTATTGCGGCACGCTGTATAAATTCACCGGCGAACTCCCCAAGGGGCATCACTAAAAACTAAAAATCTCAACAGCGATGTTGAGATTTTTTATTTAGCTAGCTCACGCGCGCTGCCCTATAAATTGCAACATCTAAGCAATACTAGGGGCGAACCAAAAATTACGACATAACGCTCGTCCTTAGGAGCTTTAGCTGCGGATAGTAAATCTTGGTAAGGAATAATTTTTGTGAGCAACAACTTATTGCAACGAGATTTCTAGAGACTCTCCTTATGAAAATTTTAATTGTTGCACCTAGCTGGGTGGGCGATGCGATGTTGATGCAGCCGATGTTGATGCGCTTGCAACAACGCCATGCCAACTGCCAAATTGACGTATTGTCGCCACCTTGGTGTGCGGGGCTGTTACACGCCATGCCTGAAGTACATCAGGTTATCAATAATCCTTTTGGACACGGCGCATTACAGCTTAAATTACGCTATCAATTAGGCAAACAATTACGCGCCGCGCACTACGACCAAGTGATTGTGTTACCCAACTCGTTGAAGTCCGCACTCATTCCCTTTTTTGCGCGCATTCCGCTACGCACAGGCTTTATCGGCGAGACGCGTTATGGGCTGTTGAACGATGCACGCAAGCTGGATAAAAAAGTATTACCGTTAATGGTGGAACGCTTTGCTGCACTTGCGGAAGACAAAAATGCAGCGATTCCGCAACCTTTAGCACATCCAAAATTAGTTGTCAGCACGGCGCAACGCAACAGCAGTTTGCAAAAATTAAGTTTGGATTTAAGCAAAAAAATCGCGGTATTTTGCCCAGGCGCAGAATACGGTCCTGCCAAACGTTGGCCTGAAGCGTATTACGCAGAGCTGGCAACGCGCTTCGTCGCAGCAGGTTATGCGGTGTGGTTAATTGGTTCTGGAAAAGACTACGCAGTGGCGCAACAAATTCAGCAGTTGAGCGGTACAGTCTGTGTAAATTTATGCGGCAAGACCGATTTATCGGACGCGCTGGCAATCATTGCGAGTGCCGCCGTCGTGGTGAGTAATGATTCAGGCTTAATGCACTTGGCTGCGGCACAAGACAAGCCGCTATTGGCTTTGTTCGGTTCTAGTAGTCCGCAATTTACGCCGCCGTTATCAAAGCACGCACGCGTCATTAAAATCGACATCGCGTGCAGTCCATGCTTCAAACGTGTCTGCCCGCTTGGACACTTCAACTGCATGATGCAACTTACCCCCGATTTGGTGTGGGCTAATTTGCCGCAAGTCTTGTTGGTTAAAACCTAGTAAATAGAACTTAGATCTGCCAATCCAGCACTTCGTCGCTCAAGGCATCGCGACAATAAAACACATAGCGATTTTTGCCACTGTGCTTAGCCCGATACATCGCCTCATCCGCGCAGTGCATCAGCTTGTCCGCCGAACTCGCATCAGCAGGATAACGACTTAAACCAATACTGGCACTGATATTCACTTGGCCTATGGTCAAGTCAAATGGGCGCGCCAGTTGCTCAATAATTTTTTGCGCAATTTGCGCCAGCGCATTTTCTGCATTGGCATCGCGCAGCAAAATCACAAACTCGTCTCCGCCTAAACGCCCCACCGTATCGACTTCACGCACACAAACGCGTAATCGACTTGCCACCTGTTTAAGGAGTTGGTCACCCGCTGCATGTCCGTGCGTATCGTTAATCACTTTGAAGCCATCCAAATCAACAAAACACAGCGCAAAACTGGCTTTATCGCGTTTAGCTTGGCTAACCGTTTGGCGCATCCGATCATTGAATAAAGCGCGATTAGGCAACCCCGTCAGAACATCGTGATAGGCGAGATATTCAACTTTGCGTTCGAGCTCTTTTTGTGCGGAAACATCTTGTTGCACACATAAAAAATTCTGCACCTCGCCTTGTGCATTTTGCATTGGCGTAATACTTTGCAAAACGTGATACGCCACGCCATCGCGCCGCCGATTTAACACCTCGCCCGACCAAGGCTTGCCTTGCAAAATCTCCTGCCACATGCTTTGCCAAAAATTTTTATCATAGTCACCTGAGCTAAATAGGTGCGGTGTGCTATTACTAATTTCCGCTTCGCTATAGCCGCTTAAAACACACAATGCTTGGTTAAACCAGATAATCGTACCATCCACTTTGGTAATAAAAATTGCCTGTGTGGCGCGACTCATCGCCGCACTTAACAAACGTAATTGTTCTTGCTCTTGCGCCATCAACAAAATCACTGCAAGGCGATTCGCAAAATGCGCATAGCGTTGCACGCAGGCATCATCGAAGCCATCACGCTGCAAGGAATAAAGCACCAACACGCCAATAATTTCAGCACGAACTAACATCGGCAGTGCCAACACACTTTGCACGCCATACTGATCGGCTATAGCACGCCAAGGGCTAATGACCTCAGCATCGACGGTCAATCTCACAGGAAGTTGCGTGCGTATTGCCTGACCCACCGTACCTTTTCCACGCGGACTATCATCCCAGCGCACTTCAAGTTGACGCAGCAACTCTGGATGCTCAGAAGCGGAGACGACACTGACTGAACCATCCGCCTGTTTGCCACCTATCCAAGCAACTCGCACCGCAAATGTTGCGGCAATCGCCTCGCAAATTTTTTGCGTCAAGGGCACTAAGTCTTGTCCTTGTAACATCCAGCCTTCAATCTCTTGCAACAAGTTATCGAGGCGTGTTTGACTGCGCATCTGGGCACGCTTCTCGACACACGCTAATTCGCGTTGCACCGAGGACAACACCCGTTGTGGGTTTTTGCTGGAAATAAAATCTTTGGCACCCGCTTTCATCGCCGCGACAATCGCCGCTTCGTCGCCGATACTCGAATACACCAACACAGGAATATCCAAAGACTGCGCACTTAATAAGGTTTGAATTTGCTCGACGATATGCGGATGAATACGCAAGGAGTCAACTAACAGCACGTTAACGCCAGACAATGCCACCTTAGCCAACTGAGGCGCATCGGCTACTTGCAACAGCGTCACCGCAAAACCACCTGCACGCAACACCGCGCTGAGCTGCGCGGTAGGTTCGGCAGACATCCCCACAAATACGATAGAAAGCGATTTAGTCATGGAGGCTCTCCTGCTGATTCGATTGCCAATGCCGAGTGCTCAGCCAATAGGCTAGCTGATCAGAAAACAAGCTTAGATACTGAACTTCATCTTGTGGTTTAGGCACGAAAGAATTCGCACCCGCACAATAGCTCAATAACACTTCGGCTTGATTAAACAGACGCGAGTAAACCAGCAAAGGAATATCGTGAGTCGCAGGATTGATGCGTAAGGTACGCAATGCCGCTAAGCCATCGAGCTTAGGTAAATTAAGGTTGATAAGAATAATAAAAGGCCACGCCGCAACACTGGCGTGCGCCAAATAATCCAAAGCGGCATACGCATCGGCAAACACTTGCAAATTAAATTCTGGCACGCACTGTGCAGCAGCCGCACGCGCCAAATCCGCATCTGCAATCGTATTTTCTACTAACAAAATGGTGTGATGTGTATGACTCACGACGATGCTCCTAAAAACTAAGTCGTGCTAAAACCCACCCTCCCCCAAACGTAGCGCGTCATTCACTTCCCGCGCGCCTTACGCTAAACATACCAATCGCCCTGCCATTAAGCAAGACGCTTTAGGCTTTTTCTGCCACCCAAGCGGCCACGCTGACCAAGGCGTGAGCTAAATTTTCTGGTTGTGTGCCGCCCGCCATCGCCATATCAGGTTTACCGCCGCCCTTGCCGCCGACTTGTTGCGCAACCATATTTACCAACTCACCAGCTTTGATTTTCGCAATCAAGCTCGCGCTCACTCCCGCGACCAAACTGACTTTGCCATCGGCCACCGAGGCCAACACAATCGCTGAATTGGGCAGCTTGTCTTTCATGTTGTTAAGTGTCTCGCGCAACGCCAGCGCATCCGCGCCATCCAGCTGCGCTGCCAGCACTTTCACGCCGTGAATATCCACCGCTTGTTTGAGCAAATCATTGCCTTGCGATGCGGCGAGTTTAGATTTCAATCCCGCTAATTCTTTTTCCAAAACTTTGACGCTGTCCAACACTTGCAACACGCGTGTCGCGACGTTTTGCGGCTGCGCTTTCACCGCCGCTGCGATGCTTTGCAACTGGCTTTGTTGTGCGTTAATCAAAGCCAGCGCGCCCTCGCCTGTTACCGCTTCAATACGGCGCACCCCCGCTGCCACCCCCGCCTCAGTAACGATTTTGAACAAGCCAATATCGCCCGTGCGCTTAACGTGCGTACCACCACATAATTCTTTCGAGCTGCCGATAGAAAGCACGCGCACTTCGTCGCCATACTTTTCACCGAACAACATCATCGCGCCCGTTTTTTGCGCGTCTTCAATACTCATCACGCTGGCATCAGTTGCCGCGTTCGCTAAAATTTCCGCGTTCACGATAGCTTCCACTTGCGCAATATCAGCATCAGCAATCGGCGCGTTATGCACGAAATCGAAACGGGTTTTATCGGGGTCAACTTGCGAACCTTTTTGCTGCACATGCTCGCCTAACACCTCACGCAAAGCTTTATGCATTAAGTGAGTCACAGAGTGATTGCGTTCGGTCGCCAAGCGCGCTGGCACATTTACCCGAGCATTCACACTATCGCCCAGCGTCAGCGTGCCCGTCTTCACCACGCCGTGATGGCCGAATACCGTCGCTTGGATTTTTTGCGTGTCTTCCACGGCAAAAATAGCTTGCACGCTGCGCAGCTCACCGCTGTCACCCACCTGTCCGCCTGACTCGGCGTAGAACGGCGTGTCATCCAGCACCACCACCCCCAAGTCACCCTCATGCAGCGTATTCACCGCTGTGCCGTCTTTGTACAAAGCTAGGATGCTGCCTTTGTGTTCCAGTGTGTCGTAACCGTGGAAAGTGGTCGCCGCACCTGCATACTCAAGATTTGCCGCCATCTTGAACTTACCCGCCGAACGCGCCATCTGCTTTTGGTTTGCCATCGCCGCATCGAAACCCACCGTATCCACACTAACCTCCAACTCACGGCAAACATCTTGTGTTAGATCGAGTGGGAAGCCATAGGTGTCGTGCAGTTTGAAGGCTGTCTCGCCATTAAAAACCGTCCTTCCCGCTTTGTTCATTTCCAGCAACTCGGTTTCCAAAATCGCCATGCCATTTTCAATGGTGGCGAAGAAACGTTCTTCTTCTTGCTTCAATACGTCCATCACGCGATTTTGTGCGGCGGCTAAATCAGGGTAAGCCGCGCCCATCTGCTCGACCAAGTCAGGCACGAGTTTGTAGAAGAACGCGCCGCGTGCGCCCAGTTTGTAACCGTGGCGAATGGCGCGACGGATGATGCGACGCAGCACGTAGCCGCGACCTTCGTTGCCTGGAATCACGCCATCCGCGATGAGGAAGGAACAGGCGCGGATATGGTCGGCCAGCACCTTGAGCGAAGGGGAATCCAAATCAGCACATTGCGTTTCCCGCGCGGCGGCTTTGATGAGTGCTTGGAATAAATCAATTTCGTAATTGGCGTGGACGTGTTGCAACACCGCAGAGATACGTTCCAAGCCCATGCCAGTATCAACAGACGGCTTGGGGAGCGGATGCATCACGCCCGCTTCGTCGCGGTTGTATTGCATGAACACGTTGTTCCAAATTTCGATGTAGCGGTCGCCGTCTTCTTCTGGCGTGCCGGGCAAGCCGCCAGGGATATGTGCGCCGTGATCGTAAAAAATTTCGGTGCAAGGACCACAAGGACCGGTGTCGCCCATCATCCAGAAGTTGTCGGAAGCGTAGCGCGCACCTTTGTTGTCGCCGATGCGAATCACGCGATCCGCAGTCAGCCCCATCTCTTTTGTCCAGATGTCATACGCCTCGTCGTCTTCGGCGTACACCGTGACGTAGAGTTTATCCACTGGCAATTTATAAATCTTAGTCAGCAATTCCCACGCGTAGTTAATCGCGTCGCGTTTGAAATAATCACCGAAACTAAAATTACCCAGCATCTCGAAAAAAGTGTGGTGGCGCGCGGTGTAGCCGACATTTTCCAAGTCGTTATGTTTACCACCCGCGCGCACGCATTTTTGCGAAGAAGTGGCGCGTGTGTAAGGACGTTTGTCAAAACCGAGGAACACATCTTTGAACTGGTTCATGCCCGCGTTGGTAAATAACAGCGTGGGATCTTCGTGAGGAACGAGTGAGCTGCTAGCTACGATGGTGTGCCCTTTGGACGCGAAAAAATCGAGGAATGTTTGGCGAATTTCACTGCTTTTCATGGGGGATATTTCCAAATTAAAACGATACGAATTGGCGATTTATTAGCCGCCAAAAAAGGCGCGCATGATACCATTTAGTCGCTTAAAGCTACATTCATCCTCGCCCTGTGACGAGGATGTTTTTTTATTACTTATCGAACCACTCAAGGAACGCGGATGAAAACCTCTGAAATCAAATTTACCGTCACGCTAGACGACAAAAACATGCCACAAAAAATCGACTGGAGCGCGTCCGATAACGGGGTGGACAGCAGCAGCAAAGCCATCATGTTGTCGGTTTGGGATGCTGAGGCTAAAAATACTTTGCGGATTGATTTATGGACGCGCGAAATGATGGTCGATGAAATGAAGCAATTTTTTCACCAAAATTTATTGTCGATGGCTGACACTCTAGAACGCGCCACAGGCGAAAAAGACGCGGCCAAAGCGATGCGTAATTTTGCTCAAGAGTTTGGCGAACGCATGAACTTAGTAATGAAAAATCCGCTGTTCTCCACGCCGCCCAAACAATAATCGAATCGGCTCGCCATGTTTATTATTCCCGTTGGTAATCGCGTCAATTGGCAACGTCCGCCTATCGTTACGCTGCTGTTAATTTTCATCAACTGCTGCGTGTTCTTTTTTTTGCAAGGCGACGACCAACGTAGCGAACAACAAGCGACCCAGTATTATTTCAGTAGCAACTTAGCGGGCTGGGAATTACCGCGCTATGCCCAATATCTGGCGCAACAAGATGATGCAGAGGCACAGCCGTTTCAAGCGTTATTGACCGAGCAAGACCCCCTCGCCTTGGCCATCATGGAACATGATGAAGCGTTTATGCACGCGCTGCGCCAAGGTGAAATTATTCGCGCACAGGCGGCGGAGTTTCCCGCTTGGCAAACGCAGCGCGCACATTATCAAGCGATGGCGAGTTTTACCGAGCGATATGTCTATCGCGTTGCCGAACCCAACGCGCTCACCGCGCTCACCTCAGCCTTTATGCACGGCGGCTTTGACCACTTGCTAGGCAATATGGTGGTGCTGTTTTTAGTCGGATTCTTAGTTGAATCCATCATCGGCAAATGGCTTTTTTTGCTGGCTTATTTAGTCTCAGCATACGCGGCAATCGCGATGTTTAGTGCTGTATCGGGGGCGGGCAGTTTGCTCGGCGCATCAGGCGCAATCGCGGGTGTCATGGGCTTGTACACGGTGATTTTTGGCTGGCAGAAAATCGACTTTTTTTATTCGCTAGGATTTTATTTTGATTACATCAAAGCTCCAGCCATTGCTTTATTACCGCTCTGGCTGGGCAATGAGTTGTATCAATTTTTTAACAACCACAGCTCCAACGTAGCGTATATGGCGCACTTCGGTGGTTTACTCTGCGGCGCGCTGTTCGGTGTGTTGTATCGCAAGCTGCGCCACGCTGACATCCATGCGCATGAACAAGAAATGGTGCGCGAAAATCAGCAAATTGACGACTATCAAACGGGCATGAACTACTTAACCGCGATGGAATTTAACAAGGCGCATCAAGTGTTCAAAGCCTTGCTAGTCAAGCATCCGAACAACCTTGATTTAATCCGTTTGTGTTATCGCACCGCCAAGCACGACAGTGGCAGCGCGGACTATCACGCCGCAGCCTTACGCATGCTGGCCTTACCCGCGCGCGATGAGCAGAGCTTGCAACAAACCCATCAAATTTTTCACGAATATCTAGCTGCCGCCAAACCCGCGCCTAAATTAGGCCACGATTTATTGGCGCAATTAGCGCAGCGTTTTGCCGACGGTGGACAGTTTGAGGATGCCGAAAAATTAGCCGCGTTATTGCAACGCAACGCCCCGCAACATGCGCAAATTCCCGCTGTGTTATTGGCCTTGGCACGGGCGCATTTTCGCGCGCAACGCATCGAACAATTTCAAAGTGTGTTGACTCAGCTCATCAACACCTTCCCATCCAGCAGTCAGGCGGCTAGCGCGCAAGACATGCTGCGTGTAGGCATCACTAAAAACTAAGCCCTGCCGCGTTACACTCGCCAGACTTAACCCAACGCCGCCATTTTTTCCAACACGGTTAAGTATTGGCGCGCTTCGGTGGCTAAAGGATGAGCGGGGAACTTGGTTTGCAAGGTGTACAAAATCGCACTGGCCTCGCTGTGGCGTTGAAAATTTTCACTCAAAATTTGCGCCGCCAAAAAATAAATCAAGGGAATATGCTCGTGTTGCAAATAGCGTTTATCGAAGCCACGCATTAAATCTAAAGCTAACTTAGCGCGCCCGCCCATGCGCGCAGCGGTGGCTAATAGATGCACATGAAACGAATCTTGCAGATGGAAATTAGGATCGGTTTTAAGCCAGTACTCACATAAATCCAAGGCCTGAAACAGGCGTTTTTCATTGCATAATTTATTGATAAATTCACGCGCGTGGTGCATGGCAGGAACAGACTTAGCTGATGCCACTAACAGCTTTTGGTAACGCTCATGCAACTCGTTACTTTCCCAGCGCGTATGCAATTCTTCACGCAGCAAATCTATCGCAGCCTCATCGTGTCCCGCCGCCAACAGCTCGGCCAGCTTGGCGTGTATCGGATCTATTCCTTTTCCTGGCGATTGTTTGGCTTCGGCATCGGCAAAGCTCACATCCGCATCCAAGCCTAATTTTTCGTGGTACTGATACACCGCATAACCCATCATGTGATAAATGATGAGGGTGAAATAGAATTCGATAAAACCTAATAACGGCAGCACTAACCAAGAGTCTAAATGCTCATAGAAAAATTCTTGCAGCCACTCGCCGCTGCTGGTCAAACTAAAAATTAAAAAACACAAAGCAAAATACGGCGACCGTATCGTGCCCATGTAAAACAAAATCTGAAATGGATTAAGTGCCTGCGGCAAACTCTTGCTCACCGCGATAATCATAATGCCCGCTGGCATCACCACGCTCATCAGCAGCGCGCCGATAACATATCCAGCCGAACGCCCCAGCACTAAGCTCGCTCCCACCACGCCAAAACCGAACATAAAGAACAAACCAAACTGACGCATCACTTGAGCCGCATCACCATGTTGTTGTCCATTCAAATCATCAGGCTCATCGAGCTGACCATTGGCGGTGCGTTCCATCACCACAAAGGCATACTTCAAAAACATAATCCACATAATCAAATACAACACGCCGCCAAACGGGGGCGGCAATAACATCGACAAGCCCGTCATCAAGGCATAACCCACAATGCGCAGCATCGAGCTCAACTGTAAGGGATAGACAAAAAACTTAGGCATCCGTCGCCAAAATGGCGTGAGCGTGGCAGCGGATGGTGGGGTGAATTTCTTGGCGTAAGTCATGCTGGCTCCTTAAATTAAATTTTTGCCTGCGTAAGGTTACGGTAAGGCGCGCAATGCCGCGATAGCATCGTTCATATTGGGGTACGCGAGCAAGGCTTGCTGAATTTGTGCAGGGCTTAATTTGCGTTCTGGCAAGCTCGCCACGAGGGGCGGGAGCTGCGTGTGATACTCAGGATAAAAGCGCGTAAACATACTGAGAATTTGCGCGTGCGAGGCCAAATCTAATTTGAATTCCACGTCGATACGCCCCGGACGTATCAGCGCGGCATCGAGTAATTCGCGATGATTGGTGGTGAGAAAAATAATGCGGCCTTCTTGCGCAGCCACGCCGTCCAAGGCGTTCAACAAGCCGCTAAAACTCACCGCAATGCGCTCGTCCTGCTTTTGCCGCGCAGCAAAAAATGCATCCACGTCTTCAATCAAAATCAAAGAACGCGCGGGTGTTTTTTGCAGCAACAAGGAAATAGTTTGGTCGTTTAATTTTGGATTGGTCAGCGACAGCCAACACAAATTCAAATGTAATTCGCCCGCCAGCGCGAACGCCACGCTGGTCTTGCCCGTGCCCGGCGGACCATATAACAAATAGCCTCTGCGCCAAGGAATGCCCATAGATGCGTACCAACTACGCTTAACGAAAAACGACTGCGCATCGTCAAGTAAGCGTTGACGAATGTCGCCATCGAGCACCACCGAGTTAATCGCGCGGCGCGGACGTGCGTCCGATTTACGCCAATTTTCCGCCCAACTATCCACGCTAAACATCAAAGTGTGATCAGCCAGACGCGCGTAAGTGCGCTTGAGTACATCTTCCAGCAGACCTTCCAAAAATTTGCGCGAACCAAATAAAACATGGATGCGCAAGGTATCAACCACTTGCAAATTCATACTCACATCACGGTGTATCCACATCACGTGCCCCTGAAACCAGAACACATGAAAGCCCGGCGCGGGGCTATACAACAGGCGCGGCAAGCCATTGGCACTGGACTCATCATCGGGATTAGCGTTCTCTTGAATAACGGTAAAGAAACGGCTGCCGCGACCAAATGGCAAATCGTTAATCCAAGTAATCAGCGCGCCAAACAAATCATTGCGGCTGTCAATGACGGCGGTGACGATAATCACGCGATTGAAATACGACCACACCATCCCTGGCACTTTGCGCAGCCAAGCCGCAGCCAAACCAATAATGCCCAGCGCGAAGCCGCCGACGAATAACTGGTTATCAAATTGCGCGCGCAACAGATGCAAAAAACTATCCCACATGACGGATGCCCCAATAAAACACGGCTCACGCCGCAAGCCTGTTAGCTTAACGCAGACCACAAAAAACCCACGCATCTTTTGGATGCGTGGGTTGAAATTGGTGCCGCCTGTCGGATTCGAACTGACGACCTACCGCTTACAAGGCGGTTGCTCTACCAACTGAGCTAAGGCGGCATTTGAAACTTTTACAACAAAAACTGGTGGGTCGGGCGAGATTCGAACTCGCGACCAACGGATTAAAAGTCCGCTGCTCTACCGACTGAGCTACCGACCCGCTGAAACGAGCGCGCATTATACTTATTAAGGCTTTTCTGTCAACGAAAATTCAGTATTTTTAATTAAAAAATTATCTAATGCACGACTCGTGCAAAAAATTTAACGCCCGAATACTTACTCACTCTAATTTTTTAACCCTATCAGCCTGCGTCCCTTGCTTGCTGGCGTAATCGTTCTGGCTGTGTGGACGAAACGTTCTACGCCTTCAAATCCAGCACATCCTGCATGTCGTACATCCCCGCTGGATTGGCTTTCAAAAAGCGTGCGGCGCGCAATGCACCTAGCGCGAAGGTGGCGCGGCTGCTGGCTTTGTGGGTGATCTCGATACGCTCGCCGATGCCTGCGTACAGCACGGTGTGGTCGCCGACGATGTCGCCGCCGCGCACGGTGGCAAAACCTATGGTGGATGGATCGCGCTCACCCGTCACACCTTCGCGGCCATACACGGCGCATTTTTCCAAATCACGCCCTAAGGTGCGCGCCACCACTTCGCCCAAGCCCAGCGCGGTGCCGGAAGGGGCATCGACTTTATGGCGGTGATGGGCTTCGATGATCTCGATGTCGTAACCGTGACTCAATACACGCGAGGCTGTTTCCAAAAGTTTGAAAACCAGATTCACGCCGACGCTCATATTCGGTGCGAACA
>JAVHRN010000054.1:0-2657 GCA_036171695.1 Gallionella sp. | reverse complement strand
GAATAAACGCTACTTCATAGCAGGAAACGTGCGACACGATCCAATTGAATGAAGGTGAGAAACTTTCATCCACGTGCAGCTCGCTCATGCCTGGAATATTGCGAATGCAGTCACAAATTCCCTTTTCTATCGTAGCAACCGAATCGCCCGGTTCCACCACGACAAAGTTAGAAATGACATCCCCATCCGTTTTGTTCAGCACATTTTGCCTCCAGCGCACCTCCATCAATAACTGGATTTCCAACCACCTCACCCCTATGCCGATTTTCGGATCAGCGAGTATTTGCATGATGATTTTCTCCTGATGATGAGTTTGGTGACGAATCACGCTCAACCAGCCACTTCAACGTCATTTGATACGCCTGACGTTCGGCCTCTAGCCGTGATAATTTCGCATCGAACTGCAAAATTCCAGCACGTTCCTCATAGAACTCACGCGCCGACTCATCAAGTGTCATTGCCCATTGCGCCAGCGCTTCGGGAGAAAGTTGACTGCATACCTTGTCGTTCATGGGTTCAATACTCCTCGGGCTTGAGTAGGGTCGTGGAGGAACGGTCGGACTCGGTTATGACCCAGATAAAAACGCCTTCCCCAATAGCGAAGCTGGACAACAAACGCCCACCGGATTGCAGCGCCATCTCGTTAAACTGGGCATCTTCGACAGGGACTGAGCCCCAATCCCCTGATAAATGCCGACGTAGCAGGCTGGCGGGCAAGACTTGGTATTCCTGCATCGCTGCAAGCGCACCTCTGGTTGATACGATCTGACCGGGTGGGAATTTGCACGCATCGGGGTCAAGTACGATGAGTGGTGAAGTTTGAATATCGTCGGACATGGTTGCTCCTTTCAAGAATGTAAATAAAGCGAGCCCTATCGGATCGCGATAAGGCTCGGAACGCACATAAAATGCTGGTGGACTGCGAAGATCTGGAAAGCTGGATGCGTTACTTAAAGCAGTCCACGTTCTGCAAAGCTGATGACATCGGCACCGGCCACAATGAAGTGATCCAGTACCTTCACGTCAACAAGGGCCAAAGCACTTTTAAGCGCCGTGGTCAGGTGTTGATCAGCTTGACTGGGTTCAGCAATTCCACTGGGATGGTTGTGACTGAAGATGACGGCAGCGGCGTTTTCCCTGAGCGCAGCCTTGACCACCTCACGCGGATACACCGAGGTTTGCGTCAGCGTCCCTCGGAATAATTCATGAGTGGCGATCAGGCGGTGTTGTGCATCGAGTAACATGGCAACAAATGATTCGTGCTGACGACCTGCAAAGTGAATACGCAGGCAATCTCGCACAGCACCGGGCGCATTCAATACACAGTCGCGTTTCAGCTCCTCATCCAGCCAACGCTTCACCAGTTCACGGGCCACTAAGCAACGCTCTGGCAATTGTTCATGACAATTCTCAGAGACAAATACTGTGCCCAGCGAACCCCGATAAAATCGTTGCGTCTGGCGTGTGCCGATCAATTTTTCCAGCAGTTCGGTATCAGTCAGAGTCGAATAGGACACCAGCACACGTGATCCAGGATTCATGTTGTTCTCCCGCATCAGTCAATGGCCGACAGAATGCTGCCGACTTCTGGATGTCCATACATGAATTCACGCAACAGGTGATATTGCTCCGAACACGCTTCGGCAAATTCGCTCGGACCGCTGAACGACAGATTGCTGTAAGCATACAAACAGGCCGTGATACCCAGCGCATCAGCAGTCATGGAACCATTGAAGCCGTTCTCGCACGACACTGTGAATGGGGCATCAAAATCAGGTGCCATGTAAAATCCACCGTTGGACAGCTGGTAAAATTGCCACAGGCCGCCTCGATATTCATGGCCCATTTCTTCAGCCATCGCGAAGACCAAGGGTTCAAGACGCATAGGAAAGTTTGCGCCAAACAGTTGTGCTGGAAAGTTCACACGCTGATCGCCCTCCAAGCGTTGACGGGTGATCGTTGTATTTTCTTCAGTTGTGTTGCTCATATTTTTTCTCCAAATGAAAATACCGAATCCGGGAGCACCGGTTCGGCATGGGTAATTGATAAACGATTTGAATCTGGATCAGTTCAAGTATTTCGCCAGAACAGCAAACTCTTCCTCGGTGATCTCCGTGACAGACTCGGCGGAAATATAATTGCCACCACAGAAGAAGTAATACCCACCATCTTGCTCATCAGGCTCGTCCGAATAGAATGACTTGGCGATGCAATTGAGCGCTGCCATAGGGTCATCATCAGCCTGAAATAGCATGAGGTGGGTGTACTCGAATTCACCGTTGCGTTCGTACAGCTTGCCGAAATATTGTCGAGCAGGAGAGATTGCGGGACGGGTTGTTGCCATCAAATTTATTTCCATGATGAATCTCCCGCACTAAGACTAACAATATTCAGCGGGAGAGCTTCCAGCGTGTGCTCGGCATATTCAGCACACATGCGCAGCAGATCGGTATCTACACCGGCTTGATTTGGAACCAGTACGACAATGCCAAAACCGCTGTCACTCAGCACGAAGACCATTTCGTACAGACCGCCTGGATGCTCTTCCATCCATTCCCAGCAAGGTGAGAAATCGTCATCGCCATAGCGAGATTCATCAAAGAAGCTGGTGACGATATGGCATGACGTATCGGCCTCTACCTTGGCAATGTCATCGC
>JAVHRN010000053.1:0-2659 GCA_036171695.1 Gallionella sp. | reverse complement strand
TTTTGTAACTTACGAAGTACCTTGGGACGGCGAAGGTTTCATCTCTCTCTAACTCAATAACATTAGGCATAGCCTCTAACAAAGGAAGAAGCTTTTCATACCCGTAGTCATGTGGCGAAAAATCACTATGTAAAAATTTTATTATGTCTCCCAGCCGAGACGAAATGATAGGCGATGAAACACCTATGTTGTCAGCGTGATTAAATGCGGATTCCAAGATAGCCTCTAATTCCACTTGTTTAGCTGCGTCCATTTTTATACCCTCATTTGAGTGTTCTAAGATTCGGAAAATATTTGATTCTGACTTGTCGAGAGACAATTTAGCCAGCCAGATTCAAACAACAAGCACAAAAATTATTTCGTGATGTAAATTGATGTTCAACTGTTATATACCGCAGAGTTGAACATCGTACAGTAGCCTACTTTAGCCATTTAAAAATCGCCAGAGATGCCATGCCGGCTAGCGCACCACCAATAATCACAGGTAAAACAGGCGCAGAAATCAATCCGGCTGAAAGAGCTAACGCACCAAGGCCATGTGAACCAAACACCGTCACCGAGCTGGTGGCAATTCCGCTGCCGACTGCCATTCCCGCACCAACACCTGCCACACCTGTAAGGGTGCCGCTAAAACCAAGTTGTTTCAACTGCCCCTGCACCCCCTTCCAAGTGTCGGCTGTCCCCTCTGCTGTTTTCTTGGCAAGATAAATTACACCATCCTTAAGCATCGAAACCAACTTTCGAACAGTTGCATCTTTCGCAATACGTTTGGCACCATCCAACAACAAGGCAAGGCCCACATATAATGCAGACGCCCCTAATAGCAAATCACCAAATCCACCGATGTGAGCTGAAAACTTAGCGGCGATGTCACCTGCCGTATATCCAAACGCACCAAAAATGGCTGCACCTCCAGCAACCATTGCTAATGCTGGTATCGCAATTCCTCCGAAAGGAACAATCCCAATCGCGCCAATCAGGCTTCCAGCAATAGCACCAATTCCCGCACCCATCGCTCCGCCGAACAATTCGCCATGAGAAAACGTCGAAGCAACTACGTCAGCACCCAACTGAATGTGTCCTGCATGCAAACCCCAGGTGATCAGAGCAGCACCAAGCGCCATCTCGCCAACACCTACCAGAACCTGATGATTTGAGCACCAAGCCCTGGAAAAGTCCATTGCTTTCTGAAAAGCGCGCTTGTCGCCTGTATATAGGACAAGTTCGTGCATTTTCTCTGCCACTCCATCAGGCTGGCCTGCACCATCAATAACCGCCCCACAATGCCTACATATTTTCTCCACTGACAAAATGGTTTCACCGCAGACGGGACATTTATGAAATTCGTTGTTCATTTCGTTCTCCTTGTGTTGCGACGCCCAGTGCGTCGATGGATACATTCTGAGCTTTGTTATCGATGCTCAACAGGATAGATACCGGAGAGCTGAACATCGCACAGGGGCTGATTAGTCGAAAAACCAGTCGAATACCTCAGACACAACGTATCCGATTGCGACGGCGGCGACCAACGGCGCTGCCACTGTGGAGACAGCGGTGAGTGTTGCGCCAGCACCAATCGCAGCTAGTCCACTTGCCGCAGCAGCTCCGCCAGCAGTTGCCGCAGCGCCTGCCGCTGCACCTGTGGCATAACCCTTGGCTCCGGCCTTTGCAACTGAACCGGCAACATCGCTAACATCACGCTTGCCGTTTATTAAATCAGCAATGCCACTGACTGCCTCAATGCCAACACCTACCGCAGCACCCACGGCACCTCCAGATTTTGCAGCCTGACCGATAGCGCTGCCGAGCGAACCAGAGCCGGTGGCACCAGCGCGCTGAGCAAGATTCGTCGTCGTGTTTGATGATGTGCCAGAACTGATCATTCGTTTGGAAAGGCCGGCTTTTTCGAAAGCAGCATTCGCAAGCTTGGTTGTTTCATCGGTTCCGACAAGTTGAGTCGTTCTATACTTACCGTCGGATACCTGACGCACAAGCTTATTGATCGAACTCGGTGAAACGGCATCCTTGAGTTGCAAACGCTCGACCACCTTGCTGCCCTTGGTAGTGACGAGGTCAACAACATTTGCAGTTGTGCTCTTTGTCAATTCGGTATGCTGTCCATTGAAAACGTTCTTCAAGTTTCGCGCGTCCTTGGTCAGAATTTCATGGATGTGGCCTTTGAGGTGCGGGTTGTGACCAGCACGACCCATGGCGCGAGTAATAACTGTACCCTCATAGGTAGTCTTGGTGGCAACTGCCGCGTTTGCTTGCTTGCTCATTTTGTTCTCCTTGTGTTGCGACGCCCAGTGCGTCGATGGATGCATTCTGAATTTTGTCGCCAATATTCAACAGGAGTGATACCGGAGCAATGTTTCAGCTTGTGGTGAAGATGATTTTTGAATCCGTCAGACGACGAAATGGATGTGCTGGAGGATGTTACAAAAGTTAGATCATCACGGTATGTCGTACGGGTGTATGGAAGAGATACTTGAACCAACAGCACAGATTGAATTGATCTACATAAATTGCAGGCAATAACACATTGGGACACGTCACGAATGACTGCTTTCTTGATGCGAATTCACAACCTTGACGGACTGTTTTTGGCACTCAGCGGTCCATGAATTGAGTCATTCTACCCTTGTTTGTACGCCTGCTT
>JAVHRN010000052.1:0-2799 GCA_036171695.1 Gallionella sp. | reverse complement strand
AACACTATTATCATACTAAGGTAATAGTGGTCGCGTTCACAAACGAACCTTGCCCCCGAATGTTTATCGTCGTATTTCCCATTTTGCTAGGTTCGCATGGTGTTGTAACGCACCATGCAAGCCCCATTAAACAAAGGGCTGCAAAGCCCTTTGTGATAGCTTTATATACTGTTTGCATTGGTGCAAGTCCAAGTCTTACCCGCAAACTCAAATTCAGACATATCACCGCCTTGCTGGCAGTCGTTGGCAAAGGCTGCATAGTCGATATAACTGCGAATTGATTCGGGGACTTCTGGTAAGTAAATCTCATCAAATAGCTCTGCGGCTGCTTCGGTTAGCCTGCATTGGGTCAATGAAACATCGTCGTATTTGTCCAGCGCATCCGCCAGCCTGTACCCTTGTTCTGCCACCACAAAAAACAACGCCGCTTTTTCGTACTCTTCCAGGTAAGCAATCGTGTCGAACCACACGCTTAGATTAGCCTGACCGATGCAACAAGCCTCAAACAGCCCGCCGTCGTTCCCGTCGATATATTGCAATTCAAATTCTTCAACTTTGTTGCCGTGCGCATCGCGTAAAGCTTCGGATCTGTCTTTGAATTCTTCTGCATCCCCGAAGTAAAAGCCTTGGGCGTTTTGGCCGTAAGGCCTTGCAAAAAAGGTTTCACTACATATTTTTTGGTGAGTTGCGGTGTTGACTTGGTTGTTAGCGGTGATGTTGTTTGCGTTTTCCATGATTCTTCCTTTTTGGTTAGTTAATTCATATTTTTTGGAGCCGTTGCGCGCAGCGATGTATCAAAATTCATAGGATTTTTAAGCAAGTTGGAAAGAGAAAAGGTGGTGCGGCCTGCGCTACTGCACAGCCTCGGCTTTGAACGAAACTTGATTAAAAAGACGAATTTTGAGAAATGAACAAAAACGGCGGAAAGTGAATTAACGGTAAAAAAAGGAGGGAAACGCAGACGGCTTCAGCACCGTGCCTTTCAAGGTTTTGACGTTGGGTTTGACGTTGGGTTTTGATTTGCCGTGATGTTGGCTTTTTGAACATGACGGTTTGATTTTTGAACGTGGTGGCACACGACGTTTTCAATTTCAATTGTGTAATTGAATTGTGTAATTCAATTGTGTAATTGAAATTTACCCATATTTATTACATGGGTATTATTTTGGCAAGAACCTTATAGGTATAAGGGTTGATGGGTTTTAGATGGTGTGAGGGGTGTTCGGTCTGTTTGCAATTTCAATTTCAATTGTGTAATTCAATTGTGTAATTGAAATTGAATTGTGTAATTGAAATTAAAAAAACCAGCCGTTGAGGGCTGGCTTTTTTTGTCATACGTTACCTTCCGCCGTCCCGCTCCATCGCCTTAGCACTACTACTTTCCTTGGTCTTGGTTTCGGATTTTGCGCTAGAGCTGGAGCTGGATTTTTCAGAACTTGAACTGGATTTGCTGCTGCCCGTGCCAGTTGCGCTTTCTTTATCCAGCTTTTCGCCAGCCTGCTTGGCGGCTTTTTCGCGGTCTTGCGTGTAATACTTCACATCTTCCCTGGCGCGGGTGACGTTCACATAAGTTTCGCGGTCTCCGTGCCCAGCATTGGTGTTGTGATGCACCATTACTTTGTCAAAGGTCTGTCCTTGGCTTTTGTGGGAAGTCATGGCGTAGGCATGATCAATGTGCTTGAAGTCCTTGGTGTCGAATTGACGCTTTTCACCGTTTTCCATCTTTACAGACATCTTGCTGCCTTCCATCTTTTCAATCGTGCCAGTTTGCCCGTTTTTGACATTCAAATCCTTGTCATTTTTGGTGAACGCGATCTTGTCGCCCTTACTGAATTCCTTCGATTCGCTGGCTTTATAAAGCTCTTTGCCTTCCAGTTTTTCAGGGTTGAAAGATAGTTTACGGCCATCGTCCATTTTGACAGTCACGGTGTTGGTTTTGCTGTCCGTCCCCGTCACTGTTCCTTGCATTCCCTTTTCGAATCCTTGGCTGCGCGCGTCTTTAGTGAATTCGACTTTTTGCCCCTTCTCAAAGTTGATCGCTTTGGTCATTTCCTCTTTTGTTAAACCAGATTTAGACATAATTTCAACTTGTTTACCGTCGCCCAACTGCCCGCTTGCCTTGAGGTTGTCGCGAACTTCGCGATTGATTGCTGCACGGTCGGCATTCGTCGATGTAATGACTAAGGTTTTGTCGCGTTGTTGCGGTGAAAGGTTGGCGTAGTCCTTTGCCAAGTCCTTTATAACGAGCTTGTTGTCGGCCTTGCTGGCTTCTTTCATCTCTTCTCGCATCTCTTTGGTTTCTTTGCTCGTTGGCTTTTCGATGGCGTTGTATTTTTCACGAACACTATCTTGATTGGTGCTGACCTGCTTAGTTTCCAAGCCTTTCACGGCTTCGGAATACTTGCCGTCCAGAATCTGCTCGACCGATTTCTGGGCATTGTAGGTAGTCTGGCGGCGAATAGAACCTCGCCCCAATTCGCTCATAGTCATACTTTTTTGGGCTACTTCAAAGGCTTTGCCAGCATCAACGGCTTGGTGCTGCTTCTCATCGCCTAGAAAGATAGTTTTTGCACCTTGTTGCTCGGCTGCGACGAGTACTCGGTTGAATTCACGCTGGCCGTTTCGGTCGTTTTTGAATAAAGGTCTTTTGTCCATGTATTGCCTTGCTTATCGGTGATATAGGCGCGTTTGTTACTGTCGAATTCGAGTTTGGCATTGCCTTTTTCAACGTCTTTGTTTAGTTGGGCGGATTCAACTCTGAAGTGCAACGCAGGCTCGTTCTTTAGCGTAGCTTAATTC
>JAVHRN010000051.1:0-13803 GCA_036171695.1 Gallionella sp. | reverse complement strand
TGGTAGAAACTTTTGGTTCCGCCAGTGATGAGGCAAAGCTTGAAGTGGGGTGTTGTCTTGCGGTGTTCTTAGGCTTCGCCAGACAGGAGACGCAAATGGACACGAACAAGCAGCTTGGGCTTGAAGCCTTTGCCGTCGTAGACGAAATGCTCTTGTTCGACAAAATGCGAGGTAACCCAGAAAAATCGTAGCGCTTCAAGCGTTGTGCAAGGGTTCACCGCACCGATACGTCTCGGCGAATTCACTTTACGTTGATCGCCCATCTTCATCCCCAGGATTGCGTTCATAGGTATAGAGGATGATGTAACAAACTGATTATTGGCCGTTGCCATTTGAGCATTATTCTGGCCTCCGTTCACAGCTGCCTTCAATGTTGCACTACATTTTGCAGGTTGCCCGTCAAATATCAAACCTGATTAAGCAATCACCACATGGCTCTTTCCACCCGTCATCCGTTGCACCAGAATCCTGGTCGCGATTCGTTCCGTCATTTCCTGAACATGCGAGATGACGCCAACTTTTCGACCCATAGCTTGCAAGCCATCCAGCGCGTCCATCGCGACAGACAGGGTTTCTGGATCCAGGCTGCCAAAACCTTCGTCAATGAACAGCGATTCAACGCGAACTCGGTTCGACGACAGTGATGCTAGTCCCAATGCAAGCGCCAGCGAGACCAGAAAAGATTCGCCACCGGAGAGCGAGTGTACAGAGCGCAATTCGTCGCCCATGTCTTGATCAACCACCATCAGTGCCAGCGTGTCTTTTATGCGCTCCAAACGGTAGCGGCGAGATAGCTCTGTCAGGTGTTGGTTGGCATAGCCTAAAAGCACGTCGAGTGTGAATTGTTGAGCATAATTGCGAAATTTCTTGCCGTCGGCCGAGCCTATCAATTCGCTGAGTTGCGCCCATAGACGGTGGGTGGCTTCTTGCTTTTCGATCTCCGTCAGCATTGATGCCGATTGTTCTAGGCGCGTCTGGTCTTGGGCAATGTCGAGTTGTAGGGCGGTGGCTCGCGCTTGGGCTGTTTGCCGTTCATCTTCGAGCAGGGTTAAAGCCGCTTTTACGACCTCCGCGCTATCTGCTGTTGGTCGATTTTGTTCGTGTATTTCCCGTTGCTGCTGACGCTCTTGTAGTACGGTTGCGGCCTTCTGGAGTGCTGACTCGATGGATTGCAGTTGCTTGCGTTCGTCGCTGATCCATTCAGCCGTGTGTGCGAGAAGTGTACGCAGTTGTTCGGTATCGATGGGCGTGGCAGGGTTGCTGTAGTTAAATTGGTTGATCCAAATTGCCAGTGTTGCCGTAGCGGTTTCAGCGTCTTGCATTTGCTCTGTAAGGCGCTTGCTCGCCTGATCACGCGCTTCTTGATGGCGGGTTTGCGCATTGGTGCATTGCTGTGTCAATTCAACCTGCGCGGCGAGCTTGCTTTTTGCGGAGGTAATCGCGTTGATGAGTTCGCTCTGAATCTGGCTGGTTTCTTTCCCGCCAAACAGTTCACCGCGAACGGATTGAATTTTTTCGATGTTTGCGGTGCTGGTTGCAAACGCTGCTGTGGTGCGACTGGCTTCTGCGCTGGCCTTGCCAAGCGCGTCCAGCAGTGCCGCGTGGGCGACATCCAGCTTGCCGAGTTGAATTAGGCATTCGTCACGCGTTTTGCAATGTGTTTGCCATTGCCCGATGTTTGTTTTGAGTTTTGCATGAAAAGTTGCTGGTGCTTTGTGCCATGCTTCCATCCAGTCCTGATTATCGAAAGCGATATCAAGTTCGGCGAGTGCGTTATCCAGTCGACGCGCCACACCGACATGTTTATCTGCACTGGCAACACAGTCGGAATGGGCTTTAACCCGCAATGCTTGCGAGGCTATTGCAGCATCTTTGCAGTCCGTGTGTTGTTTGGTCGCTCTATCGCATTCAGTTTGAGCTTTGTCTCTGGCTAATGCGGCATCGCGTTCGGATTTCTCTTCATCGCTGATGACTTGTAATTGCACTCGCAAGGTCTGCTGTTGGTCAGTAAACCAGCGTGTCCTCTCGTTGGTTTCAATGTTGGCAAGTTCGCTGGTGAGGGCGTGAGATTCCCATGCCGATTTACCGGTTTGAATGGTCTCTGCCAGCTTGAGTAATTGCTGAGTGACGGCATCTAATTGGCTTACACTGCTGGCGGTCAGTGTGTTGTGTGTGGCTTGCTGTTGTAGTAGTTGCTGCACTTGATTACGGCAGCGAGTCACTTCGGCTTGCAGGCTGTCCAGTATGGCGTGTAGCTGTGGATTTTCGCTGCGGTACGGATGTTCCAAAGCGCCGCACACCGGGCACGCTTCATTCTCTTCGAGTGCATCGCGCAATGTTTCGACTGTCTTGGCGCATGCCGCCTCAGCGGTTTTGAGCGAACGCTCGGCCTGAGTAAGTGCGGTGTGCGCGCTTGGGATTTCTTCCTTTAACTGACTCAGCGCAGATTCAGCCCGCCTGATGGTATCTTGCAGTTGTCCTGTTTCGTCACTTAGTTGCAGTTGCGTGGATAGGTTGCCCGCCAGATCGCGCCACTGTTGTTCAGCAGAGATGAGTAAATCGCGTCTAAACTCAGCGGATTGCTTGCGCTCAAGCCTCGTGGGAACGTCGAACCCCTCAAGTATTTCCTGTAATGCGGTGCGTTTTGTTTCCGCCAAGCTCATGACTTGCACCGCCTCACCAAGTTTGGCGTTGGCCGCAACCTCGGCATTATTCAGACGCGCTTCATTCTGTTGCGCAGTCGCTAACTCCTCGTTGAGAAGTGCTTGATCTTGGGCTAGCTGCGTGGCTTGGCTGAACAAAGTATCCCAGCGTGGCCAACTGTCAGCCAGGGTTGTGAGGCGGGTGTGTTGCGCCAACCAAGCGTCCGTCCCTTTTTGCACTTCCTGTGCGAGGGTGCGTTGTTGGTCATTGTCCTGAAGCGACTGATAAGCTTGGATTTCAGCGGCATGTGCATCTTCTTGCATCTGACTTGCTTGGCGGTGGTGTGGCGTGAGTGCTTCAAGCTGGGTGTCGAGCGCTTTTGCTTGATCGAGAGCAGGTGCTGCGGTGATTTGTTGTTGCTCCGCGTTGTACAAGGACTGACGTGCTATCTCAAATGTTTCATTAGCAGCTTGTAGTGCCAGCGTTGCCTGTCCGAGTTCAACCTCGCTGCTGTTGATGGCAAGCTGGCTATGGGCTATATCCGCCTTGATGCGCTCACAATCACCCAGCAAAGGACGGGCCGCTTGCACCGATTCGATACGGGCAAACTCTAGCCTGCGTGGGGACGCAGTATTTTGCGCGGCAAGTAATTGGCTCCATTCCTCGCGTGCAAGTTGTTCGCTGTTCTGAATCTTGTCCAAGACATCATGCCAGCGTAGATGCTCATCGAGATTCTTCTTGCGCAGCTCCAGTGTTGCGAGTGCCTCATTGGCCTGCCTGCTGTTTTGGTCGAGTTGCACACGCGCTTTATGGCTTAACGGTTTCTGGTCGGCAAGACGATCATTTAGCCGTGCCAATGCAGCTTTTTCGACCTTTTCTCGTTCAAAAGCGCGCCTGGAAATGGCGGTGTATATCACTATGCCGGTCATTGTTTCGAGTAGTTCGCCCCGCTCATTGTCTTCTGCTTTGAGAAACGCAGAAAATTCGTTTTGCGCCAGCAAAACCGAACGGGTAAATTGTTCAAAACTTAGCCCGATGCGTTGCGTAATCTCCGCTTTAACTTCCCCCTTGTTGATCCCGCCGATAGGCTGCAAATCAGGCAGGCTCTTGAATGTCATGTCTATGGCTTGAAGTTTGCCATGAATCTTGGCTCTGGAACGCCGCACACTCCAGCGGGCACGGTACATACCCCCATCATTGCCGACAAAGTCCACTTCGGCATAACCATCAGCCGCACCGCGCCGCAGCAAGGTGCGAGTATCGTGCGGCGTGACGGTTTCGCCAGCCACGTCCGGCAGTTTAGTGCCGGTGCTACCTGCCTTTAGCAGGCGTGGTGTATCGTCATACAAGGCGAGGCACAGTGCATCAAGCAGAGTGCTTTTACCTGCACCCGTGGGGCCGCTGATCGCAAACAATCCAGCGGATGCGAGCGGTTCTTGCTGAAAAGGAATTTCGAACTCACCTGCCAGCGAGGCCAGGTTTTTGCCGCGTATCGCAAGGATTTTCATTAAGAAACACTTTCGGACGGTTCGAGCAATAATTCGGCGAAAGCGGCGAGTTGATCAGGAGGGGCTTCATTGCCGAATTTGCTTTGGTAAAGTCGTTGGAATACATCCTCGGGCTGCAAACGTGTCAGATCATCGAGTGACATTGGCGTAACCACCTCAGATGTATTGTGTGTGACGCTGGTTTCAATCTTGGCAAGGCGAACGGGTTTGTTCTCAAGTGCGGCTTCAACGCGGGCACGTAGACCAGGCTCGGGCGTATCCAGTCGCACACGTACCTCCAGATAGGGAAGGGCGAGCATGTCGGATTGCGCAGGCAGTTCGAGTGCCGCCAGGGCGGTCAGCACGTCTTCCACCGGCGCCGGTTGCCTGGGTATCCGCAGCAATTCAACGGCGCGAGGCACTGGGATTGCGGTGATAGACTGCACTGATTCGCCGTCCAGATCAACGCGCAAAATCTGATGATTATAGTCAATTTCTGCAAATGACAAGGGAAGTGGGCTGCCGCAATAACGCAGATGATCCTGCTTCCCTACGCGCTGGGCCAGATGCAAATGACCCAGTGCGGCATAGGCGATGACGGGGTCGAAGATGGCGGCAGAGAGAGCTTCAGCACCGCCAATCACGATGCGACGTTCGGATTCTGCTGATACTTCGCCCCCCACCATGTGGCAGTGCCCGAGTGCCAGGATGGCTTGCCCAGGTTGGCGACGTGTCAAAGCCAATTCGAGTGTCTGGCGATAAAGCAGGGCAATACCTTCCATATAAGCATCGCCCTCCGTTTCAACGCGTGGCACGTCACCAGGGCGCAGGAAGGGGACTGCCAGGCACCAGGCCGCGATGGCTCCGTCACGATTGTGCAAAGGCACCACCAGTTGGTTGAGATCAATATCGCCATCGGTTGTGCGCCGAATATGCCCTACCACCGTGGTGTCGAATTCTTCCAGCAGCGGTCCCGGTGCTTCCAGTCTGCCAGGCGAGTCATGGTTACCTGCAATGATGATGATATTGAGGTGCGGTGCGCGTACTTTGGCTTGTCGCAAAAAACGGTAGAGTTGTTTTTGCGATGCAGCGGATGGATTTGCGTTGTCGAATATGTCGCCGGAAATTAGCAAAGCATCTGCTTGTTCAGTGGTAATGGTGTCGATTAGCCAGTCAAGGAAGCACTGATGTTCGTAGGTTCGCTCGAAACTATGCAGAGTCTGGCCCAAATGCCAGTCCGATGTGTGCAAAAAGCGTAAGAATCGATTTCTACCCATATAATGTATTCCAAGGAATTTCCCCCGTTACGAAACCAAACCCGCTACAGACTCCAATCGCAAATCTATCAAAAGCTAAAGTGTATAAATTTTTGGTTAATTGGAAGTATCAACTGTAATATCTTAAACTTAAATCAGATACAAAATGTCATATCGACACATCCACTTTTGCTATTTACCTTCATGCGATTTGAAATTACGCTGCCAAAAAGATTTCATGAATTGGCGCTATCCCGAAGCGGTTGTTTTATTTTCTCCTGACATCCACACCAATATTGGTAGTCCCCTCGCCGAACTACACTTGGTGTCTGTCCGGCATTGATCTATTTTAAGCTACTGCACGCTTCGTGAAATCATCGATCCATGCCGCCAGTTTGGCAACATCGGCTTCTATCTCATCCATGTCAGGGCGGGCTGCGGGTAACTCATCCGATTGCGAATGCTCAAAAACCGAATACCGGGTCATCAAGTCGTCAATCAGCGCGCAATCATTAACGGTTATCTTCGCTAAGGCGCCGATTTTCCCTTGGGTTTGTACCGCACGCCGAAAACGTATCAACACGTCATTCAGAAGAACGCTTTCTACACAGCGCTCGACAAGAATTCGTAGGTCGCTGCACAGACCATTTGCGCGTTCGTCATAGCCAGCCACATCGCCAGCATCATGCAATTTTCGTAGTTGAGGCACCTGCTCCTTTTGCATTCGATTCATGGCGGACTTGGGCTTCAGGTCCCGGATGTTGATGTCCTGCGTAACGCCTGCGCTTTTCCCAAAGCTGCAGACAGACTGGATGTGGAGTTCTACCACTGTCGGTGTCTTCGCCAACTCCGCTTCATCTTTCAGTTTCTTGACTTCGCTTTCTATCAGTGCCAAGAGAGACAAACGATGGGTGAACACAATCACCTGCCGCGTTTTTGAAAGCTCTATGAGCCTCTTTACGACCTTCTCTTCGAAATCTTGGTCCAACGAGGAAATGGGGTCGTCGAAGATAAAGGGTGACCGGTGTTCCAAGCCCGAAATATCTGCAAGGAAGGCGGCCAGTGCGACGATTCGTGTTTCGCCTTCACTGAGTACGTGTTCTGCGGCGAGCGAGTGTTCCACGCCTTGCAGTGTCAGGCCGAAGGTTATCTTTCCTTTACCTGCCTGCTTGCTCTCAGGCTTAACCGGCAGCTTCTTTCCGCCCAGGCAGATCAACTCAGCACTGAAGCGATCCTGATATCCCTTATGCAGATCATCCTTGGCTAGGTCAGTGTGTTTTCTGGTGAGTGCGCTCGTATTGGTCAGCGCGATCGCCTTGTCGAGCTGGCCTAATTTCTTCAAGCGTTCAACCTCATCAACAATGGACGCTTTATTCTGACTGAGCCATTGAATGGCAAGGAGCTCTATCACTCTTGTCTCCAGTTGCTTGCGCTTGCCGTCTTCCTGCAATTCCTTGAGAGCTTTGACTTCAGCGGCCTGTGCGTCGGACACTTTTAGATAGGCACTCTCGATGACGCCCCAGTCAATAGCTGGAATTTCTTCCAGTTTGGTTGTGGTCAACGCTGCTGCACTCCGTGCACCAAGAATGGAAAACAGTGTCGCGGCATCGACTTCCTCAAGTTTCAGCAAACCTGCCTGCAGTGACCAATCCTTCGCCTGCGGAAGCGTGGGCAACTTTTTGATCAGTTCGCCGTACAGCTTCTCCGCTGCTTTAGCCGCCTCCTCCAGTCCACCGAGCACAAACGCTTCAAAGTGGCCCAGACGAGCTTTTCCATCGTCATCAAGTGTCTGTTGACAAAGAACACAACGAGCGTCTACATCGACGTTAGGAAATGCGTGACCGGGATAGGCATGTGCTTGAGAGAACTTTTTGGTTTGCTCCCAGAGCGCCATCCAGGTTTCCTGACCGACACCTTCAAGCGGCGCAGTCGCAAAGACCTTCTCCGCAGCTTCGCTTGCTGCATTGCGCTTGGCTACAGCGTCACCGCGAGCGGAGAGCAACGTGCTCAGTTTTTCATCAGAAAGCCCATCTTGTAACGCGCTCAACGTCGTGCGGATGTGTGCGAAGGCTACCTGCTCCCGACTGATAGCTTCCAGCCTTCCGGTGATGTCTTTCTGAGCTAGTGCCCCTTCCTCTGCGATCCGCTCTTCATCATGCGCCTTGGAGTATTCGCAGGCCTTGTCGATGTCAACTTGGCTCGTAGTGGGGCGCAACGATTGCAGCCATTTCGCACTGAGCGTTTGCGCAAAGACGATGGGGAAAATGGGCAATTTCTTGATGAGTGCCATTTTCTGGGCAGACAGTTGTTGCGCTACCTTGTCGCACGTTCTGATAAGAGCAGAGACGAAACGCATTCGGCTCGGTTCATATCGCGCCTCATTTTGGGAAAAAACGTAGTTTGAGGCAGTCTTGGAATCGAACACATGCACGTTACGCAGCGGCAGTAGCGGACCGCCTTTCAGCGTCCAGTTCAAGTCAGACGCGGTGTTGTCGACCTCTACCGAGATTCTGGCTTCGCAAGCAGGGTTTGCCTTGTCGAACACGTTGGGATGAATGTCCTCCCTCGCTCGACTGCCACAGGCTTGCTTCAGAACGCGAGAAAATCCTGTTTTGCCTGAGCCATTCGCGCCATATACAACGGTGAGGTTGCTCATCCCGAAGCTAAGCGAGGCTCGATCCTTGATCTTGTTTACGCCGCGAATTTCGCTCAAGCCTTTAATGTGAAGCACGGGCCGCATCGCAGCTTGAACCATCGAGCCAGGCACAACGGCTGCGAAAGCGTGCGTTCCCGTGCCGCTGGCCTCACTCAAACAGAGCTTGCTTAGTTCGGCAAGCTCTGCTTCCGTAGGAGGTGCTTTGCTCTCAATAAGTCTATGAGCTGCTGTTTGCAGCCACTTGTGTCGATCACCGAGCCACGCTTCGAAGTCATCAGGCTTGCCTGACGATTTGGTCAGTATTGATTGAACGATCATCGCCCCTCTATAATTATTCTAGCGTGTTTTCTCGCGATACTAATGTACGGGTAATCGCATACCCAATTAGCTCGCCTGCCGTGTAACTCAATAACCTGCTCTTCACGGTGATAAATAGCATGTAGGATATCATCTGGAAAAGTTCTTTGTGTTGTAAGGGCATCCACAATTCCAGTTTCGAGGCTCGACAACAAATCAGCTAATGTTGATTTGCCATATGTGTTTTGACCGAATATCAACGTAATTTTTTCAAATTGTGCAGCTCCCGCTGAACACGATTTGAACCGCCCGATATTTTGAATTGTTGATATTCGTTTTAGCATGTTCGTAGTATCAGAGAGGGTGAATAGATCAGAACAGCTACATTGTCATATTATGCTCCCATACTTGGCTATGGATACACGCGAGCTTGGATTCAACGGCCCAGATTATATTCTTATGGCAAAATGGATGGCCGTAAGATTTTGACACAGTTCGACTGTTCGACTTCACTCACGATAAGACAAGGAAATACATGCTTCCATATGCACCCGGTGCACGAGTTGTCATTCGCGATGAAGAATGGCTGGTGCGGCGTGTCGATCCTTCCAGCGATGGCGGGTACCTGCTGAGTTGTGACGGCGTATCCGACCTGGTGCGAGGCCGTGCGGCGCAGTTCCTCACTGTGCTTGAGGATGAAATTCTTGTTCTCGATCCGGCCAAAACTATACTGGTCGCGGATACAAGCTCGCACTTCAACAGCACGTTCTTATACCTCGAAGCTCAGTTGCGGCGCAGCACTCCCAACGATGATCAGATTCATTTAGGCCATCGGGCGGTAATGAACCTGGTGCCTTACCAGCTCGACCCTGCCTTGCAGGCGCTCAAGCAACCGCGTCAGCGCATCCTGATTGCCGATGCCGTGGGGCTGGGTAAAACGCTTGAAGCCGGTATTCTGACGACTGAACTGATCCAGCGCGGGCGCGGGCAGCGCATCCTGGTCATTACGCTGAAAAGCATGTTGACCCAGTTTCAGAAGGAATTCTGGAGCCGTTTCTCAATCCCCTTGGTGCGGCTTGATTCTGTGGGGCTGCAACGGGTGCGCAACAATATTCCCGGCAATCACAACCCGTTCAACTTCTACGACCGCACCATCATCTCGATCGACACGCTCAAGAACAATCTTGAGTACCGGAATTATCTGGAGAATGCCTGGTGGGACATCATCATCATCGATGAGTGTCACAACGTGGCGGCGCGGGGCAATGAAGACGGCATGTCGCGTCGTGCGCGACTGGCACGCATGCTGGCAGGGCGCTCCGATACCATGATGTTGCTCTCCGCCACTCCGCACGACGGATCTGCACGCAGCTTTGCTTCTCTCATGAGCCTGCTCGATCCGACCGCCATCAGCGATCCGGACGATTACACGCCGCAGGATTTTCGCGATAAGGGGCTGGTCGTGCGTCGTTTCAAGAAGGACATACGCGATCAGGTGAGCGCCGACTTTCAGGAGCGTATCACCGAGCAGCTCAAGCAAACCGCCAGCCCGCAGGAAGAAGCAGCCTATCGTGCCCTGTTAGCCATTCCGTTTACCCAGAAAGGCGAACATCGTGCGGGTAAGCAGCAGGAGTTGCAAAGAGTGGGGATGCAGAAAGGCATGTTCTCCAGCCCATTTGCAGCGCTGGATTCCACTGAGCGTCGCATCGCCATGTTGCATGGAAAGGTCAATATCAGTGCCGACGAGCAGGCTGAAGTGGCAGCCCTTCAGGATTTTTCGGCTGCCCTGCGCGAGATTGACGCCAGCAGCTTCAGTAAATTTCAGCGTCTGGCTCAGCATTTGAAAAGTCCGCAGTTCAACTGGCACTCAAACGATCCGTCAGACCGAATTGTCATTTTCTCTGAACGCATCGAAACTCTGCGCTGGCTGCAAGAAAATCTGCCCAAAGCAGTTGGCCTGAAACCTGCTCATTTCGAAATCCTGTACGGCGACATGACCGACACAGAACAGCAGGATATGGTTGATCGCTTTGGTCGCAAGGACGATCCGATGCGGGTCTTGCTCTGCTCCGATGTGGCTTCCGAGGGTTTGAACCTTCATTACTTCTGTCACCGGTTGGTTCACTTTGATTTGCCCTGGTCGCTGATGGTTTTTCAGCAGCGCAATGGCCGGGTGGATCGCTATGGTCAGAACCATCAGCCACGCATCGTCTATCTGTACACCGAGACAACGGTCGAACGCATCAAGGGTGACATGCGCATTCTGGAAATCCTGCAAACCAAGGATGAACAGGCCAACAAGAATCTGGGTGATCCGGCATCCTTTCTACATGTATTTGACCCTGAGAAGGAAGCCGCCAAGGTGGCCGATATCATGGCCGCCGGCACCAGTCCTCAGCTATTTGAAGCCGCTATTGACGCTGCTCAAGCCTCATCTGAAAAGACTACAAGTGCAGCGGGTGATGAAGATGGCGATTGGCTGCTCAAGCTGTTTGCACAGGCTGAACTAGAGGGCGATGCAACAGCACCCAAACCCAGCACCGATTTCATAAGCGCAGGACTTACCCTGTTTGGCAATGCCGGACTGACCGGCGATTACGCCTTTGCCAAAACTGCCTTGCAACAGCTCTCCCAGCCCACGCCCATTGCCCAATTCAGTCACGATGACGCCAGTCAGACCATCAACCTGACCGCGCCGCGTGATTTGCAGGCGAGATTAAAAGTCACCCTGCCATTGGAAGTGCGCGACGACAATCACCAGTATGCCTTGTGTGCGCATAAAAACCGTATCGCCGAAGCCATTGAACAGGCGCGCCAGGCTAAAGCAGAAGATGAAAGTTGGCCATTGCTGCATTATCTTTGGCCACAGCATCCCATCATGGACTGGTTGTCAGATCGCGTGCTGACCGCTTTTGGCAGGCATCGTGCGCCGGTGATTCAATGTCCGCAGTTGGCTGAAGGTGAGCAAGCATTTATGCTGATGGGGCAGATACCGAACCGTAAAGGGCAACCATTGCTGGTTGAATGGCAGGTGGCGGTGAATGTCGGCGGGGTTTGGACTTTACAGGCATTCCCTGACTTTGTTAGTCGCACCAAGCTCCGCGCCAATTCGCTGGCTAACCGTAATCAGGGTATCGCGACTGTCAGCTTGCAAGCCAATCTGACTGAAGCTGTTGCTGCCATGCAGCGGCACATGGTTGCTTTGCAGAAAACGTTTGCAGCCGACATGACGCAGCGACTTGCCGGAACACTGGCTGATCTGGAACGCTTGCAAGGCAGGCAGTTCGAGCAGCTTGAGTTGCGCCTGGAAGCTAATCAGCAGGCCGAACAGTTCAAGAAGACACGCCGAGAGCAGCGCACACAGCATATCCACAAGGTGTTTGACGAATACCGTCAGTGGGTGCAAGACACCATGACCACCGAGCCACAGCCCTTCATTCAGGTGCTGGCTGCTGCCGTGCGCTAAACCCAAGAGACCACACTATGTCCATTGCCCAGACCGTACAAAGCTTTGCCGGTATCGCCAATGAAAACGAATTCTACGGCCACCATTATCTGGCCGAGGTGTTTAAAGGTGATATTCGTACCCTGATAGAGAAATGGCAAGCCGCTGAAGAGGCTGCCACCACAGAAGAAATACGCAGCCAGGCACGCGCACCTTATAAACGCCTCGCTGGCCTGGGCGGCAAGTGGTTTGCAAATCTGGCCAGTCTTGGCCGTCTGCGCGACGATGCCGAGCGCCTGCAAAATCATCTGCTGCTGCATACCCCTTTGTTTGAAGCGTTGGGCTACCAGCTGCAACCTCAGCAAATTAGCTTGCAAGGCGGTATGCCCGTACCGGTCTGGGCGGCCTTCGGCGATGCGCATCAATCACCTCAATTACTGATCGTGCCGGCCTATCAGCCCGGTCACGAAGAAGAGGACCCGCTCGATCACAAACTGATTGCGGCTCATTATGGCGGACAGGAAATTCCCAACGCGCTGAAAAATCTTTCCTGGCTGGAAATTCTCTCCGAAGCCCTGTTCGGCACTGATCATCCGCCTCGCTACATCATCCTGGCTGGTTACAAGGACTGGCTGCTGCTCGACCGTTATAAGTGGCCGAACAATCGCCTGCTGCGTTTTGACTGGACAGAAATTCTCGACCGCAAGGAAACCTATACCCTGCAAGCCGCAGCGGCCTTGTTGCATCACGACAGTCTGGCACCCGAGCAAGGTGCAAGCCTGCTCGAAGGTCTCGATGAAAACGCCCATAAGCACGCCTTCGGTGTCAGTGAAGATTTGAAATATGCGCTGCGTTCAGCCATCGAGCTGCTGGGCAACGAAGCTGTGATACAACTACGGCAAAAAGCACAGGCGAACAAGCAAGGTTTTTATACCGGCAAAGATGCCGTCGATGCGGGCGACTTGAGTCTGGAATGCCTGCGTCTGGTGTACCGCCTGCTGTTCATGTTTTACATTGAAGCCAGGCCCGAGTTGGGTTATGTGCCGATTCAGAAAAGCGATATTTACGCCAAAGGCTACAGCCTTGAAAGCCTGCGCGATCTTGAAATGACTCAGCTCACAACCACTGCGCGCGACGGCATGTATTTCGATGCCTCCTTGCGCCATCTGTTTTCGCTGATCGGGCAGGGCTGTGGTGCCGCGATGCAACAGAGTGTGCTGGCCGGCAGTGTGAAGGAGGCCTTTGCGCTGGCACCGCTCGACAGCAAATTGTTTGATCCTGAGGCGACGCCGCTGCTCAATCAGGTTCGCTTCCCCAATCATGTCTGGCAACAGGTCATCCGTCTGATGTCATTGTCTTCCGGAAAGCACAAGGGGCGGGTCAGCTACCAGTTGCTGTCGATCAACCAGCTTGGTGCGGTTTATGAAGCGTTGTTGTCTTATCGCGGATTCTTTGCACAGGATGATCTGTATGAAGTTCAGCCTGAACCAAAAAAGGCCGCAAAAGTTGCCAGTGAAGAGGACGATGACGATGACGAGGATAGCGAACAGCAGAGCGGAGGTGGTACCACCGACATGATGGACAGCGCCTGGTTCGTCCCCGCTAGTCGAATTGACCAATATAAACCCAGTGAACGGGTACATGACATTGATGAGCAAGGACACAAGAAGCTCCGCGTCTATCCGCGTGACACCTTCATTTACCGCCTGGCCGGACGTGACCGGCAAAAAAGCGCTAGTTACTACACCCCCCAAGTGCTCACCCGTTGTTTGGTGAAATATGCGCTCAAGGAATTGTTGAAAGATAAAACCGCCGACGACATTCTGACGCTCATCGTGGTCGAGCCCGCCATGGGCAGCGCCGCGTTTTTGAACGAAGCCGTCAACCAGCTTTCCGAAGCGTATCTGGAGCGCAAGCAAGCCGAACTCAAGCGCCGCATCCCGCACGAGCAATACACCACCGAACTGCAAAAGACCCGCATGTACATTGCCGACCGCAATGTGTATGGCGTGGACTTGA
>JAVHRN010000050.1:0-55039 GCA_036171695.1 Gallionella sp. | reverse complement strand
TTGTTTGCAGCACTGGGTATGGGTGGAGTTCAACAATTAACGGTGACATAGCTTTGAAGATTAAACTCATACCGCTCACTCTCCGCCCCAATAATCCCTTTGCCAGTAGCCTGGTCATAGGCCATCACCTTACCTCTTGTTATTGCCATATATTTCCCCTTAGAATTTAACAACAAAATACCCACACGTTTGCTTGCTGCTTTACCGTTACAAGACGCCTTTAATCGCAAAAAAGATTGTCTTTCCCGCAGCAATGACGTCGATTACGGCGTTCTGAATCCACCCTTCGGCAGCCCAGAACGCCCCGGGCAATCCGCCATGTGCATAGCCCGCCAGAGCAGCTGCAACGACACATCCCAGCACAGCTATTTTCAGAAGGGTTTCCATCAAACCGGGGCGTTACAACCAGCAGCCTTCGTCGCGTCCCATATTTTGAACATGTCTTGCATAAATAAACCATTTACAGCATTGTCGTAACGTTCGCCAGACGCTTTGAATCTGTTTTTAAACTCAGCGCATGCCGGGGCATTCGAAACTCTCGCTTGCCAGCTCTTAATGACATTATCGCGATAACTTTCATTGTAGGATTTTGCCGCAGCGCTGCTTGCTGAAGCCACTTGTTCACGCGAACAACCAAGCAATACAAGCAATACCGCCAATGACAATGTGTACTTCATACAAACCGACCTTTAGTAAAACGGTGCCAGTGTGCTTGTTTAGGCTGCGCTGAGTTGCCATTCACCTTGCGACCGGCTCGCATCAAACGGCGAGACTGCCCCTCTTCCTTAATCATCACTTTCGAACTTTGCCCCACTTCGAGAACGGCAATTTTGCCGCCAGCCTTTAACATCTCTATCGCTAACAGACATGACATCCCGACGCGAGGAGGCATGGTAACGAGACGCCTTGCTGCATTCTGAATTGAATCTTGAGTAGTTTTCATTTTCGTTTCGATCCTTCGCTTTTTTATGGACGTGGCGCGCTGTATTCGTACTCTTCGACAACTGCTTCCTGATGCTGATCAATCACCTCTTCAACCGATGGCTTTATAGCCAGCCACTTGTTTGCAATCTCCTGTGGATCTCCGTTTTCGATCGCCATACCCAGTTCGTGAACGGGATCAGCCATCAGGTAAAGAGCTTGTTTGAAATTCCAGGTCATATTGTCTACATCAGATGCAATATGCTCACGCAACTTGTAGTCGCTTTCATTCTCAAACGGCTCCCAAACAGTCATATCTTCTGGTCTATCAACCTCGCCAGTCGTATCCTCATACCATTGCATAAATTCGGAATCACCCTCCAAATCGCTCGGCACATCGGACAAAATTCCTGCAAGCGCAGCGCGTAGTGCCATTTGCTTCAATTCGTTTTCCATCAAATTTCCTTCCGTTCAAATTGAGAATCCGGCATCGAGAATGTATCCGTCTGCAGCCCAGATTCAACTGGATACCAAATTTCGTCATAGACGACCCTCTCGGAACGCCTCTGACGCTGTTGGTGCCCACACCAGAGACACTTCCGGATATCGCCATCCATACCAAACCGGTCAGCACCAGTGAAATGCTCCTGGTGCTCTGGATCGATAGCGCAGCGCCCGACCTGCAGGTAGCGATCCCAGAAGCCGCCCACGACCTCCAGATCAGGAGCCATATTCGCGTAACACCAACAGAGCGCCTTCCTGCCATTGCACAGCACATCCATCAAACGAACCCCGGAAAAATCAGTATCGCCGGCATATCCGTTGTTCGGATAACCAATCATCAGTGTGCCGGCACCAAAGGCGTCCGCAGTAGACGTACCAGGCTTAACCCGATACACACCTTGAGCCACGCCACCATCCATATAAAAATGAGCTCGTTGCTTCATCCACTGATACAAATTCGGGGAAAATGCAGCCGAACGATCAGGAAACAGGTCGCAAAGCTTTAGCGTCTTGTGGCCGAGCGGAATCATCGTTTCAGCGTCCATTCCCGGTTACGGCCGTGGACGAACAAAATCATCGTCATCTAGTGGTGTCAACAACAAGGCAAAAGATGCTGGATCTGCCTTTACGACGGCTGAATAAAGCTCGTCCAGTCGCTCATGATTCGTAACCTCTGGCTCATGAATTGCCGCGAGCGCATAGGCATTTTTGCCGTCGCCCTGGGGGATCACGATCAGGTCATCCAGATCCGCGTTCTTATCATAATCAATCACGGCCACAGAAAATCCACCTTCTGCCGCCAGCACATTCCGCACCACACCGCCCTCGATCACGACAACAATTTTCTGAGGTCCGGCATCAAGGTTCGGATCTTGCGCTCCCAGAAGTACCTGGCCACCCAGCGCAGCGCGCAGGCCTTCCGTTGTCTTCCACATCTTTTCCCGCTGTCCCGAAAAGGCCTTGAGCCAGTCTTCCGATGGCTGTTCTACACCCACATAAGACAGCAAGCCTGCCGTCATCCCATCCACCTTCCCGACTTCGAACAGTACCTTGCTGGCAGCAGATTCAATCTTTTGAAGACGCTTGAGTTCAGCGACGATCTCGCGATGAAAATCGCCATGCGCTTTACTGGTTTGTTCTCTGCAGCGATTGCCAAATCTTCCAATCGCTCAACGAGATCATTCTTCGGTTTGTCTGCATCCATACGAAGCATTTTTATGTTCATTACGCTCTCCATCGAAAGGTGTATATTTATGGGGCATCGGATAAGGCCCATCCGGGTTTACCCAACACCATCATCAACACACACCCAAATTAAAATTGGTCATCGTATTTTGCTTTAACGTGCCCACCGTCGGCTTTCGCCAACTCAAAACCCGTTGATGCGCACCAGAAAAGGTTGGGGCACCAGATAATCCTGAGAATCTTGAAGCCAAATACTTCAATTCTGACCACCAAATAATGCAGTTCTGCCACCGTATAAGGTTTCTGGCACCCAGAAAGGGAAGCTCGTTTTTCCGTACAACACACAACAACATCACAAAAGCCAAATCATCCTAAATCAGTGCGCCAAACATACCCTTCTGCGAGAACTAACTTACCCTCTTCCGTCCACCAAATAGCCTATTACTGCTACCTTACTAAATCGATGCCGCCACCTTTAAACCCATGGCATCCTTCATATCCGAAAGCTGCTCACCGACTCTGGAAACCATCCCAATAAATTCTTCAGAGTCACCCGCATCACCCGCTTCGAGTACCAAAAATACAAACAAGGAATCGCCACACTCCTTTGCTTCCTCAACTGATTGAATGTGGCCATATTCTCCATTTTCGTAGACCTCAGCCACCCGTCGTTGCAAATCCGTTAATGCAGTTGTCATCACATCCTCTCCAATTGAATAAATCCCCCCGATACATTCAAATTACTATCCTGCCGCAGCCAATATTTGCTTGTGATGGTGTAAAACATATCCAAATTTCGGCAATTTATTAACAAATTCGCCCACGTAAAAACCCTGAAGATAGCGGATTCCCAAGTCTTGCATCACGTCCGCCTTCCGCTTACTGTCAATGTGCTCGGCGATAATATCGCCCCCATAACCATGCACCAGGTTTACGACCTCACGTATTACAGTGGCATCGCCAGTATCATCAAAATATCTGACAACATCGCCATCCAACTTGACGAATTCAGGCTGAATTTGTCTTACTAAATCCAGCGTACAAAAACCTGTTCCGAAGTCATCCAGAGCAACACGTGCATCGAGAAGTCGGACGGACTGAAGAAAGCGGGTTAACATTTTCTGATCACTGATCTCTCTCGTTTCAGTAATCTCGAATACCACCTGCCGCATGAACGCTCTATTGTTACCCCGGACACATTCACAGCTACTATGATGTGAGGGTTCCCCTGCAATGCGTCGACAACAAGCTCCAGCATGGCGATATCGACCAGATCGATAAACCCGACCTGTTCACCCAGATTAATCAGCTTTCCATGATCGCTTCCACCGTTCCTGGTGCGCGCTAGTGCTTCATAATGCAAGACGATGCCTGTCCTGGCATCTATAATTGGCTGATACACGGGCGTTATCGCTTTCCTCATTCAGATTCGCCTTTTATGCCACCAAATAACTAAATATTAAGGCCGCTTAATAAATGTTTTACCCGTAAAAACCAGGCGACGACGCCACGAAAAAGGCGTTTCGGTCATATCTATAATTCGGCTGTTCCTGCCGCCGGTAAAAAACGGCTCAGTCAGGAACCTACAGGACGAGTTTACCCAAGGAGGGCACGTCTGATCGACCATGAAAGCCTCGTACTCAGCTGCGCCGGCCAACCATGCGTCCAACCATGACTGGCCGGATAAAGGCGGTTCTGATTCATACAGGAGAGCATTGAATGAGCGGTTCCACTCATCGATGTGCTCCTTGATCGCTATTTGCGGATTTGTGCCATCAATGATGCGCTGCGCGGTAACTGCTAATGTCAGATTTGGCATGGCTACCATCCAAGCAACGGTGAATACGGATTATTCTGCCGTTTGGCCTCAAAAACATCTTCGAGGAGCAGTCGATTTCTAGTAGGCAACGAACGGTCTGGGTAAAACTTCTCAAGTAGACTGATCGCTGCTTCGATATCACCAATACTACATGCGTCAATGAGCTCCCATATATCACGCATATCGTGCGTTTCTATGGTTCTGCGCATAGCCAGCAACTTCATCGAGAAGATGTATTCTGGCGTCGCCGTAAAGATTCGAAGGTTGCCTTCGCCCTTCGGGAACTCACCGTACACCTCATACCGCGCTGCGTCCGATACAAAAATAGACACATCGTCCCGAAGCAGGTTATGAGGCAACCCGAGTAACGCCGCCGCGCGATTCGCGATATCGGCGATCCTGTCGCTCGCACCGGACACGGGCACAAAATCGATATCGAAGGTTGTCTCCCTATAGTCAAAAGAAAGCATAAGTGCCGAGCCACCGTAGATCGCTATCTCGTAGAATGCACCTTCTTGTAGACATGCCTTTCCCATTTCCTCAAAAAGAGAAAGCATCTCTTGACGCCCGATCTTTCGGTTTGGATGTACTAAATTAGTCATAGGGCTCTCTTTACAAACCCAATGAGCGCCAATCCAGGGGTGCTTTCGCGAACGCTTCAACATGGTGACTAGCAATCCATCCTCCACGTTTGATGTTAGCCCGTGCATCTGCCGTAATCGCGGCCAAGTGTTTTGTATCGGACAGTGACAGGTTTTCAGCCAGAGCAGCGCGAATCGCAACGACCATTTCAATTGCCGTGTAGCTGCTGGATGAACCGCCAGGAGAGCCGCCAAAGGCTTGGTGCAGCGCCAGAAAGATGTTCTTGTTGTTGTCCGTAATTGATTTGAGGCTACCCAAATCAATTGGATTGTCGCTGGCAACAATCGGCTCGTAAAGCGCCGCTATTTCATTTGCAGTGGCACCAACTGACACCTCTTTGCCGCCGATTTTGACGAGCTGGGTCTGCATAATCTTGCGCCCAAGTTTATTCGCCTCATAAAGCATATCGTCTATCTCAACAAAGTTACCATTCTGAATGGCAACGGCATCCTCTATGATCGCCTGCGGAAATGAGAATCTATTTTCGAGCTCTTGCATGATTTTCTCCTGTGTTTGCGCTGATGTTTGTTATTATCCGTTATTATTACGTATTGTCAAGCATGAGCCATACGGGGCTGAGACCCCATGGTTTCTTGCTTCTCCAGCTTTGACAAATAGCTTTTCGCCGCCGCCAAATTAGTCGCTTCCGCCAACAAAGACTGCGCGAAATGATCGCCATGCAAGTCACCAATGGAAGTCGCAATCTCCTGACGCAGTTTTTTCGTCACCGCTTGCGCAGCCTGATTTTTCACTCGCGCCAATTTATCCAATGAGTCATTGAGTGCGTTGAGGCTATCAGCCACAGAATTTGCCATGTTATTGACACCGGCATCGGAACGCCTCACTTCCAAGGCGCTATTTATGTGGTGATCCTCAGATACAACCTTAGCCAGCGTGATGTAATTTTTCACCGACAGCAAATGACGATCAATCTCCATTCTGTAGAAATTTTCAGCGGCCTCAATATAGAACGGCAGGCTAAAACCTTTACCGTTGTAAGCACGATTGCGATACTCGTTCTGTAACAGCTTGGTAAAGAACTCCGTGCGCTCCTGCTCCGCTACCGCCGGCTTTGTTCCGGCCTTATTCTGCCGACTCATCAGGTCAATGAAATCCTGCTTATGGAGATGCATCACGTCGACTGCCAAGTTCTCCTGAATCTGCAGCAGAATCTTTTCGTCAAAACCATTCGGCACCGAAGTAATTTCTCTCAGTTCTCTAATGACTAGTTTGTTGTTCATATCATTCACCTTTCCGTTCAGGTTTTTGACCTTGATCTTGATATTGCTAAAACGGCCTGGCGCAAGACATCTTTACTCCGCGAGACTCCAATTGCTTCCATACTGAAATATAAGCCGCATGAAACTCTGTGTTTTGCTCATCGGGTGACAGATAATTCTCGCCAGCACTACAAAATTCTTGCAGAAATGCCGCTGACTCATTTGGATAAGGCAGGTGTTTATCATGTTGCAGCAGTAAATTTGTGGCCGTAGGCAGCCCAATATAGAGCGTTTCAAGCAACAAAGAATTGCCGCCATGATTGACATTGACTTTAGCTCCATGTGCCAGCAACAACTTTGCTGCCTCCATATTTTTATTGGCAAAAGCCTCACCCAATATAGTGCCATTTGGCACTTCTGTATTAGGGTTCGCGCCAGCAGCCAGAAGCACCTCCGTAAAGGCGGCAGGTTTGTCCATCACAAAAAACAGCAGCGATGTTTTCCCTTCATACTGAATATTTACATTCGCTCCGGCCCTGATTAATTCTTTTAATGTGTCAGTCGTTTCGGCCATCACCGCAAATACAGCAGGCGTCACCCCAGAGCCATCCTCTTTGTCCGCAACCGCGTTGACGTTAACACCTTCCTTAATTAATTTGAGCGTTTTCTTAACATCGCCAGATTGCGCAGCATTACATAAGGCAATAATTTTTTTGTCAGAAAATACGCTCTCTGGATTAACACTGGCCATCACACTTGCTCCTGTAAACATTAAACAACAAAATAAACTAAGGCTATGTCACAGTTAAATAGTGGTAGCTGCTCAAGCCATATAGAAACTGGACATTGATGGGCAATATAAATAATCAACACATTGATTATTAACAATAAATTTAAATACTCGTTTAACATCAACAATTAACTGTGACATAGCCTAAACTAAAGCGAACAATTCCCTGCACCAGCGTTTTATTTGAGATCATTTCTTATCCTCCTTTATCTTGTTAATAATCGTGCTATCCGGTTATGAAAACAACGCCGACCTGGTTGGCGCGATCAATATTCCTGCCGCTTCAGTCAGAATTTGCGCTGCTTTTGTTGCGTCAAACATTCCATTCACCTTTCCTGGCTATTTGATGTTCTCGGTATGCTTACAATCCGGATATTTAGAGCAACCGAAGAAATCTCCCTTTGCGCTACCACGCTTAAACATGGGTGCCCCACATTTAGGACAGTCTTTTCCAGCGGCTTCGGTCGGCTTGCGCGGCGCGGCATTTCCCCCTGAATATGTTTTTTTCTTTGCAATAGGCGGGGCCGGCAACGTCAAAGGAACTGCGCGGATCTTCTCAATCGTCTTAGTAATCCACCCCCCCTGCATACCCAGAAATCGATCAATCGTTGCCCGGTTGCTTTCGATCTCGCGCATAGACGCTTCCCATACCGCCGTCATATCTGGCTTGCCCAATTCAGGTGGCAAGGCCTGGATAAGACCTACACCAGCTGCGGTCGGTACCAGGAAAGATTCTTTTGCCTTCGCCTTACCGGTTTTTCCTTTTTCAGGTTCAACACGCGTCACCAGACCGATATCAATAAGTTTTGGTACAAAGGTATGACGAGTCGCGGGCGTTCCAAGACCACAACCACCCTCTTCGTCTCCTCCCTTCTTATCGGACAGCATCTTCATAAAGACGCTCTTAACCTTCTCATCGGTGACGAACTTGTGAATGTTGATCATCGCTTCCAGAAGGGAAGCATCTGTGAAAGCCTTCGGAGGCGTGGTTTTTTTGGCAGCGATATCGAGCCCAAGGCAGTCCGCTTGATCGCCCTGCTTCATCAAGGGAAGGATCGTACCTTCGTCGCCCTTCTTGGCGTCATCCTCAGCCTCCTGTGTGCCGCCATAGAGCGCCTTCCAACCAGGAGAGATCGTTGTGGTGCCGGTAGCCACGAAACGCTGCCCACACACATCAACCAGGGCTGCCACGGCCCGAAAACGGCGATTCGGCATGAACTGAGCAAGATAGCGCCGACATATTTCATCGTACAGATCGCGTTCAACCTGTGACAACGACGACAGATTTGCTTTTTGCGTTGTCGGAATAATGGCATGGTGAGCCGTGACCTTATCGTCATTCCAAGCCCGCGATTTACGCGTCACATCGATAAGGATCGCACCTTCGAACTGCAAATTGCTTTTTACAGCATCGAATACCATCGGCGCATTGTCTATCTGCGCGTTTGGTAGATACTGACAATCTGAACGAGGATAACTGGTTAGCTTGTGTTTCTCATATAAAGACTGTGCGGCCGCGAGAACATCGTCGGACTTGTAGCCATACTTTCGAGAGGCGAGGATCTGTAGTTTATCCAGCGAGAACGGTAGCGGAGGACCTTCTTGTTTTTCCTCGTCGCTGTATTCAACGATCTTCCCGGACTTATCTTTCACCAGAGTATTGAGCTGGTCTGCAACACGCCGATCCAGCAACCGCCCCTCCTCGTCCAGCCCGGCCTGACCATCGTGCGGCTTCCAGCGCGCGATGAATTTGCCATTAGCAACCTTCATATTTGCCGTGAGCGTGAAGTAATCAACCGGTTTGAAGTTTTCAATCTCCAAATGGCGCTGCACGATCAACCCCAAAATTGGCGTCTGCACACGACCAATGGAAATTGTCCCTGGATAACCGTTCGCCTGGGCCTGCAGAGTCGCCGCGCGACTAAAATTCATACCGCAAATCCAGTCTGCGCGACTGCGCGCAAGCGCAGCATCCCGCATCCCGTGAAACTCAATATTGTCGCGTTCGTTCTTGATGCCATTCGTAACCGACAATTCATCGTATGCGGAAATTAGCACTCGTAAAACCGGCTTCTTGTTGCCGAGCTCATTCAGAATTTCATCAATCAACAGCTGACCTTCTCGATCTGGATCGCCGGCATTCACCACGAGTGTTGCTTTGCCAACAAATTTCTTGATGGTATTAAACAACCCGGACTTATCGGCTACGAGATGTATTGCCCACTCATTTCCATCGGGAAGCAAAGGCAGGTGATCGAATGTCCACGAGAATCCTCCCTTGGCATTCTTCTTGGCTCCCGGATGCTTCCGCCCGATGTAGTAATCGGGGGCTTCCTGCTCGAAAATATGACCTGCGGCCCAACACACCGCCCAATCAGCGCCCGCGACAAACTCTCGCCCGGAATCGACTTTAGGTGACTTTTTCATCAGCTGTTCGGCGATTGCTTTCCCAAGACTAGGCTTTTCGGCAACATAAACTTTCATAGTCATAACACCCTCACTTGTGTCCGTTTTTCTCTGATACCAACATCAGGCTATAATCCGCATTCAAATCAAATTATTTTGAATCTATCTGGGGGTATTCACACCCTCAAGAGAGGCTGACATGGAATCAAAACCAAAGAATAACAAGGCACTGATAAACGACGCCAAAGCGTTCGCAAAGAAAAAGCACGGCGGTGTTCCGGCACGTGTGCGTGAAATGCTTGATGAATTAAAACCAGGCATTGCAATTTTGGTAAATGAGCGACTAGCCCTAACAGATATTCAGGAGTTCTGTCAGCAGAAGGGCTTGAAAATCGGGATCGCACCGCTACGCCAATATTGCCAGGACAACTACAATTACCCACCACGAAAGAATGGAGAAACCAACTAAACCTGCACATGAGCCTATGCACCATCGCCCAACACCCGCATTCCGTCGACAGCTATGAGTAACTCGTTTAACGCCTCATTGATGTCATCGCCATTGCTACCGATAACAGCACCTGTTGCCAAATCGAATCTGACGCGTCTCATTTCTGGATTACGCACCGTTTCCGTTCCATCCTTTGACCACTCCGTTACTGTCACAGTAACGTGACCACCGTCGTCACCGTTGTCGAACTCAACATCTGCATCAGCACCCGTGGACTGACTTTCATCCACATAAGCCAGACGCACATAAGGTTGCTCCTCACCAAACGCGGCAGGGAGCCCCACTTTTTTCTTGAATTTGTCCAGAGCATTCATCAATCCACCTCCTGAATTACAACTTTAAGCCAGAAAAACTATCAAAAAGAAATGCAACAAGCGATCCTAAAAGCAAAATTGCAATAACGATATTGTCAAAAGTAGTTGCCTTTGGTTGCGAGTGTTTTTCCATAGTTCTCTCTTGATTTTTTACTCTGTTATGCCTTCAGACCTATTCTACTCTCGTCGCCTTTTTTATCAAAACTTTTGTTAGTGTATACATTGTCGTTTAACTCGTTAATTGCTTCTCTATAGGTTGATGGTGCGTACAGAGAAACCCCTGATCGGTAAAGCTCAGATACCACTTTTTCGAGGTCATTAAACGGGAAACTGGCTACCATAACAGCGCGTGATCCAGAGAATTGTCCAGTAATTTTTGTCAGCTCCTCATTGCCAAAGAAACGCCCTCCCCAAGTTTTCGTCCCAGGCACCTCAAAGCGCACCGATTGTCCATCGAGCATGATCAGTGCATCGCTATCGCGGTCATGCTTCCCAGTTGTCGTGGTCAATACAAGATCAGGAAACCCTTTCAAAAGGCTGACACACATGGCAGGACTCTCCAGACGCACCGCCATGCTCTTCAGGTGCACCATGTCGACCCCTCTGGAAAGCAGCACGCCTCGATGGCGATTGTTCTGCTCGTCGGTGTAAATGACGCTGCTACCGATCCCGCTGGATGCGGCGATTTGTGCAGCTTTAAACAGATTGCCGTCGAGAATCAGCCGCTCAACTTTGAATGTGCCCGCTTCTGCGCGATCGAACCGGTCCATGATGTCTCGATCCGTGCCGGCACTCTTTGGCATGATGCGAAAGGCTCCGTCATCCTGCAGAGAATACAACGTGCGCTCCACCAGGTTCTGCTTGCCAGGTATCGCAAAAGCCAGCTCGTAAGCTCCCAGCAAATGAATGTGCTTTGGATTGTCCGGTACCGTGACGCGTGTCACGATCCCATGATCCACATCACCGTCATCATTGGTGAACTTGGCAACAGATCCAACGTACAAGCTCCCCATTACGTCGGTCAGAACACCGAGGCGATGCTGCATCTTTTGTACCGCATTCGTGTTTTTGGCACTCAGTGCCTGATCAACTGTTTCAAAATCTTTGCCGCGCACCGACTCCAAAAACTTGACACGATTAGCGGATAGAAAGTCGCGTAGCGCTTTAAAGAAGTCATTGTTCTCGCGCTTCTCCCGATTGATTTCAAAACCGGGCACAGATTTCATACCGATTTCTACGCGCCGCTTTACCTCATCCGCGCGAATAGGGCTGATGGCCACCTCATACGCAATGGTCTTCACATAAACCGGCTGGCTGAAAACAGAATCCGAATGAGGATTGCCTGACTCGAATACTTCGCGCTTGATCTCGCGCGCCTTCACATCCAGCTCTCGCGATTTAAGAGGGTTGTTTCCCTTGGCGTCAAGTTCCTTGATTACTCTCAGGTACTCATTGGTCATGGCTTCGTAAATCTGTTCCTGCTCGACCACCTTGAGCATCACCAGGCGACTGGTGAGTTTGTTGATAAAGTAGGACTCCTGCAGGCTGTCCACTTCCTTATCCAATTCGATGTCCAGCCGTCGCGCAATCACCGGGTTCGCCTCCAGATACCGGAACGCCACTTCGTCGCCGATTGAGTTGATGAAATCCGGCACCGTGCGATCAAGCGCGGCGTTATCTTGATTAGCCGTGGTATTTGCCGAGAGCTTACGCAGCTTCGCATTCTGCATGGCGATCGGTCTGGCCTCGCCAATAAGTCCGCTCGATAACGTTTCGATCTCAGGCGATGAAGTTTGCCCTTTGCGGTTCACCCGGCCAAAGAACTGAACGCGGCGGTTCACGTCGTCCGCTGATTGCAATTCAATCATCACCCGCTGACGCTGATCAGGAAATTTCTCGCTGGCATGAAGACTGATACCGGTACTACCGGCACCGGTCAGCAGCAATGCATCGGTTTTGCCGGTCACAAAATCTTTCACGATCTGTGGCTTCGGGCGTTCCTGTATTGGGGAGGCCACCAAGTGTTCTCCCCGCTGACGGATCTCCAACTTCCGCCCACTCAACTCGTCACATACGAAACCCGCCTCTGCAATGCGTCTTTTGATATCGTCTAACGGGGATACTGGTAGATCAGGAAATTTATTGATCAGATCCTGCACCAATTTCATTGTCTCTGCGGCACCCTCAGACGACACAGGCACCTTGGTCACATCGCCGTAACGACTCGTCTCGTTATAGTAAGTCAGGCGTTCAAGCATGCGATTCAACACATCCCGAAAAGTCAGATTTCCATCGATAACAGTTTCGCCATTCAGAGTGGCCACAATTCCTGCATCATCCTCCAGCGCATCGGAACTGAGGATATCCGGACGGTTCTGCATCACCACATCGCCCAACAGGGATTCCATCGTGTTTTGGAGCACGATGACGGGCTTCTTACCCTCTTCCAGCGCCTGTATGGCCCGTTCCGCTGCCAGATCCGTTTTAATCGCCATCATGAATTGCCGATAGATCGCAAACAGACGCGAGCCGAAGTTCATGCTAACCGCGCCCATTCGATTACCCTTCCGCTCAGCATCTGGGATCTTCTCAAGGATCTTTTTGATATCGCGGTTACGCTCATTCACCAACACGTTGATATCACCGGCAAGGTAATTCATGTATTCCAGAATCACCGCCAGCTTATCGGACAACTCACGATTGCGTTCCAGGCGCGCCGTGTCGGTCACAGTACGGAAAATCAGGTTACTCAGATCATGTTCGCGCCGCACAAAAACGCCATCCTCCGCAAGCATCCCGGAAAGCACCTCCTGCAACACTTCACCGCCAGTGGCCAGCGTCTCGGGCAGAGATCCCATATCGACCGTTTCCGGGAATAATTCGGAATAGATCATCACGTTCTTGCCCGCCTTCATCGCCGTCGCCGACGAATAGACCACGTGGTTTGCGTTATCGATTGCAAAGCCGATATTTTTACCAGTATTCGAATCGCCGGCGGCGTTATGGGCCTCATCCAACAACAATGCTTTGCCCTTGGCAAAATCGGCGATCCAACGTGCTTTAGCCGAAACGGCGGGCGAACGATTGAACTGCGAATAAGTACCAAGAATCAAGTTGTAAGTCGGATCAAACGAGACCCCCGCTTTGAGGGCTTGATCCATAACGCTCTTTGGAGTCGCTCCAACGAGTTTATTGCCACTGATCGGATCATAGATCGACACTCCATCATTGACGATTAGCGGCGTGAACAGATCCTCTGAACCGATATCCCGAATATCGCGCCATAGATCGGTAAACAGGGTCGGTGTTTCAGTAATAAAAATCACTGGCGTGCTGTTGAGTGCAGAATATCGCGCCATTGCGGCCATCACGCGACCTTTGCCGAGGCCTGTCTGATCAGCCTCAAGGAAGCCACGCCCTTTTTGGATAGAGTGAATGGCCAGTGCCACCGCATCCACCTGTTCGGGCGCCAAGTATCCCGCCATTTCATCAACCGACCAGCCCAGCTCGCTGGCCACGAAATCATCAACATCACCTTGCTCCTCGTTCACTGCACCCAGGGCGTTGCGCGTCGGGGTCGCCATGTTGCGCGGGATCATGGCCGTCGCTTCACCCACACGACTGCGCGCCGCATAGGGAGACTGATAGGAGTTCTCTTCAAGATTGGACGCATTCTGCGTCGGTACGGTTTGGCGGCCCGGGGTTTCATCCTCAGAACCGATTTTAATGTCTTCCTCGATCACTGGTACTTGCACAGGAGTGCCGGCCACGGCGGCAACCGGCGCGGGTATTGCTGCAGGAGCTGGTTGTGGAACTATTGGCGCATGAAACTTGGATACCATCTTATTTGACCATTCGAACAGTTCGTTATGGTCGCGAATCATTGGGATTGTGTCCGGAATCTGGTTTTTCTGCCCCCCGCTCTTACCTACCACCACGATCCGGATTGGATAAGAAGACCCCTGCTTTGCCCAAAGCCCGCCATCTACCTCGACAGCTTCTACCTGGTAGTGATCTTCCAGCCAGTTGAACAAATAACGAGAGCCGCCAGCAATTTGCCCAGCCTTGCTGTCAAGATAACTATCTGCCCCGATGATGTAGACGGCCATACCATCATCCTTGCGAGCCAGCAGCGAGCGCATCAGGATCAAATGATCGATGCGCGTCACTTTGAGGCCTTCGATCATTTTGTTAAACTTCAACCCTCCAAATGGAGGATTGCAAATCACCATGTCAAACTTCTCGCCGTTGTTCTTCTCCTGAAACACGACCTGAGTAGCATCGCCTTCGGTCAGCACCGCATCCTTCCTATCGCGCGCGACGTTTTCAATCCGCTCACGATCCAGATCAAAGCCGACCACATTAGCGTCATTGAGAGCGCTCACCAAAGAACCATTGCCGATCGTAGGCTCAAGTATGCTTTTTCCAATCGTGCGCCCAAGAATCCGTTGTGCTACCACGCTAATTGAAAGTGGCGTCGAAAACTGTTGCAGCGTCATCGAGTCAGAAGTGCGTGCATTCAGCGGAGGTTGCCCCTCCTCCATGCGGATAGCCAAGTTATAGACTGCCCGACCAAGATCCCCGCTATTACGGCGCAGATGACGCACAAGGGCCGCTTCCACCGATTCTTGCACCTGCCTCATAAGCGGCGTATGAATAATTTCAGCTTCTGGATGTTCCGTGACGATGCCGGCAAATCGCTTGAGATCATCGAATCGGCATACCTTACCGTTAGCAATTTCGCGCACGAATCCCTCGGCGCAAAGCGCCATGTCATCGGGTGATCGTGCATACAGGAAGGTCGCCGACGAACGCACGTCCGCCTCCCGAATAATGTGATTTTTAATATCCGCAATAAAGCGACCATCTTCACCAGAATAAACCGTTTGCCCAAGATGATTGAGTCCCAACGGAATAGCAGCCATGATTGCGTTGTTAGCTGCCACAGCCTCGTCCGGGGCCTCCGGTATAACAGCTTCGTCGTGAGGGGCTGGCATGATGCGGATCACGTCATTGACTGCCATCTGTGCAGGAACGGCCCCGGGGAAAGCACGCTGAATATGGGATAGACTGAAAGCCAGATCGTCTCTTACCATAAAGCCTGAACGACTTTTGTAGAAGCCGATCGCTTGCAGCTTAAGTAACCGTTCTGGCTCGTCATCCAACTTTTTGGAACCGACCAACACCAGGCGTTTTGTACCGGAGGGAAATGCTACGCGCACCAGGCGCAGATCCGGATCACTGGCTGCATTCAATTGCACCCATTTCACCAATTTATCTCCCGCGTTCTTTGTCGCTTCCATGTTTCGAATCTCCATACCTGAATGAGTTGCTGTCTGATAGCCGAACAGCCGCGTGAAGCGGCTGTTCAGTTACTGCTTGGTCACTACAAAAGGACCGCCACTAAAATCATGGACGTGGGCCAGAAGCACTTTGCTCCTCAGTCGCTGCCATAGCGGCATCGAATTCATGCTCCAGAGCTGCGAAATCCGGAGCCGCCTCTGAAGCTTCGTTCACCGCAATAGACTGAGGCTGCACATCGCGATTGATGATCGACGTACTGAACTCGCCGGCCAGGTAAGTACCGGCCTCGTCGCTCAGAATGTTGATCGGGGAGAAGCCATCGATACTTTCCTTGCGCGCCATGCCCGGCAGGATGACTTTCGCGAAACGATTACCTTCGGTACCGAACATCAGCTCATAACGCTGAACACGATTAGCCTTTACGTCCTCGACCAATTTATAGGCCGAGTTGTCGTCCTTCGTTGTATCGCCGGCATAGTTCATACGGTAACCAGGAATTGCTTCAATCTTGACACCGTTACTGGCTAAACCAGCGAACAGATCATCGTTCGGAATACCCTTGAAAATATTGTTCTTGAACAAATCTTCAATCGCTTTATCGACATCGGGCACATACTCTTCGCCCTCCTTCTTGAAAGGCACGTATACAGCACGAGTTACGACATCCTCGCCATCAGACACACGCAGCATAGACAGCGCTTTGGTGCCGCGAACGAGCTGCTCGCGCAGAGTAGCTTCCAAACCTGCGCGATCCAGTATCTCGCGGGTTTCGGCTGGCTCGATCATGTCGATGTGCACCTGACACTTATCGGATGACGACAAAGCGTTCAGCTTCGTAAGCGCCCAATCACGCGGGAATTCTTTATCAAAAGTGCCGTGATCGGATGTAACACGTCCGGTAACTGTCTTTGAATTAACTGGCAAGGTGATACGCGTCGGTTCGCCAGGCTTAACATCAACGTTGGCAAATGTGATACGTGGTGCGGTGGCCATCACGTTATCAATGAATGAACGGTTGGTCTGGTCATTTTTGGATGAAGACGCTAAGGTGTTCAGCCAACGAGAATTAATAATGCGATTATCGCCATCCTTTTCGTCGGTCAGATAACAAGCCTCAAGGGTCAGAAACGTACCGGCAGAAGCTTCAGGTAGCGCATTGAGCTTTCCGCCTCCCTTTTTAAAATTTGTGATGCTCTTGCCAGCATTATCACCACGGAAAACAACCGTTACCTTTTCGTTTTCCGCAAGAGACTTGGTGGTGTTGAGCACCGTTCCGGTAATTTTGAGAGCGCCATCGACTTCGACAGCTGACAGAACTGACAACACAACGCCAAAGGTGTTGTTCTGTTTCTTGCCTCCACCTTCCTTGTTCTTGGCCGCTTCGGCCTGTGTCTTTTTCAAAAACGAACTCATTTTCTTCTCCTTCACAAGTTTAAGTTACAAAAAAACACTCACATACACCACCGATTAAACTCAATTTAAGGGCATTGCGCCGCCCGCTCTACATGCTCGTTAACATGTTCCAGGTAATGTTCCAGAGATTCACACAGATGTAGCGATTTCATCGCCCGCGTTGCTGCAACGTACTGGATATTCACATCCTCAATCTCGCTAGGGCTCGCTTTAGCAACATCAAAAAGCTTACCTTCGTCGTCAATCAAAGGCATAAAATCGCCAGCAAGTTTTACGTTATTGAATTCAAGCCCTTTGGCCTTATGACCTGTTGTCAGGATGATTCGTTTGTCGTCTCCCGAGATAGCATTCGTGTCACCAGGGACAATCGGCGGCAACGCACTTTTTTCAATCCGCTCAATCAAATTTGGGAGGTTGTGACCATACTTTTCAACGAGCTTGCAGCGAGAAATAATCTCTCTATCGTTCACCGCATCAGCGTACACAGCCAACTCTTCGGCACAGGAGAATGAACGCAGAAAAGCATCCTTCACTGGTTTATTAACCGTCAGATTAAACACGTCGAGAATCTGATCAAAGCGATACCCTTTGATGTCACCAACGAACGAGAAAGGCTCTCCATTGGTTACGCATTGCACCGCGCGGTTGAAAATCGCGCTGTTGCCGCGAGTAATGTAGGCATACCCTTCTTCTGTCGAAATATTCCGGATACGGCTGCCCTGCCCATAGCCCTGTAACCGTACATCTTCGTTCTTCACCAGAAGAATCGAATTGGCCACGTCCGCCACGGCCTGTCCAAATCGGAACGAACCTGTCAGATAGTGATGTTCGTCGGATTTGATTTGCTCCATCGCGTTAGTCGCGCCACGGAATCCATAAATCGCCTGGTGCCGGTCGCCCACGTATACCTTGCGAGCTGATTGCGCCTCAACGATTGCCTGGGTGACAGGATTCGTATCTTGTGCCTCGTCGAACAGAATGATGTCGTAAGGAAGGTTCGGCCCTTTCACCTGAAAGAGTTTCAGGTAACCGTCATGCAACATCGGAATATCGCTGGTTGTATTTTGCATTTCAGCCCAAATACGCTTCGCGTCCGCCAGGATTGTCCGCTGATCAAAGTTCTTTATTTCGACCGGCGACTGACCTATTGAAACGTGTGAAGAACCCAATTCCATATCACCGGACACCAGATAATTCTTGACAGTCTCAATCACCCGCGCGCCATACAAGTTATGAGCAGGGCTAGGTATGTCACGCAGCGAACGTTCAAGATGACTCGTGATATGGAACGGTCGTATGTCAGCGGCCAGTTTGTTTGAGTACTCCCGTCCGCACGCGCGATAAGCGATCGAATGCGCTGTCATAGCAGTGACATGACGTGGAAATTTACTGGTTGCTTCCAATTGAATTGCCTTGTTGAAGGCAACATAAAGAATGCGCGAGTCAGGATTTACCTCAGAGAAGGCACAAAGAGTTGTGGTCTTCCCCGTGCCGGCAAAAGCCGATACCTTAATCACATCGGCTTTGCTCGCACAAATACCATCTTGCTCGCGAGTCAATTTCCGTTTATTCGTATTAGTCGTAACACGGAGAGGAGGCACCGGCTGAATTGCCGGTACCGGAGTAGCTTGGGGTTGCGCCCCAGGCGAGAAAAGTCGTTTGATTACCATCGGTCCCTCTTTAACTTTCGTTAGAGTATCTGATGGCAGTATAACGGCCTATTTCTTAAATGGCAATATCATTAACTTATAACATATCAATTATAAACAAACGATAGTAAAAGCTTACCGGGTTTCAGGAAGTAACATTTTTACGATTCTATTTCTTACTCACGGCCAATGACAACAGCTCAATACGCGCCCTGATTTCTTCTTCAGATGATTTCTTCCGCGAGTCACAACGAATCACGTGATAACCTGCGCTTTGAAGCATTGCATCGCGTTTCTGATCACGCTCTGCGCTGTGCGTGCGATCATCAAGCTCCACTATGGCAACTGTTTTCAGCGTTTTCCCTTCACAGATAAGAAAATCCACGATCTTTTGTGAAAACGTTCCACGTATCTGGTGATACCGCCGATCGTTCCGGCTTGCATTTGGATTAAGGATCGCTCCCATTGATACCTGCGGAAATATCTCATACCCGGACAACGCACGCTTCAGCCGGAAAAAGAATTCTTTCTCATTTTCTGTGAGCAGATCTTTCGATTTGTAATTGCCGCCAGACTTTAAGAAAGCCAACGCCAGAACCGCAACAATTACGATCACGATCACGACAAGAACAGCCAATAACTTCATCAGGCCGCCTTGCGATGCACCAGTTCTAACAAGCGACCACCACCATCGATGTCAATACCGTGATCTTCATCCACATCCTTACTGGATTCACCAAAACTCTCCATGATCCACTCGGATACCTGTTGTGGCATGATGCCAAACTCGCGAGCAATCAGAGAAATGTCTGTCCATGTCACTGTCTCCTCGACCTGGCCGAATATCCGATCGAACTCATAGGTTGTCAGATCCTTCTCAACCATGTTCGCCCACAACCTGTCATTCGCCGTAATCGTGTGATCTTCGTTATCGTCGCGCCAGCACGCGCCCTTGACCACTTCAGGATTAATCTTCGCTGTCTTTAAAATGCTCTTGTTAACGACAACCACTACTCGCACGTTAGCGCCAGAAATCAGAAAGTAATCAGGCCAAGGGAAAAATCTCTTTTTCGCCGGCGAAACTCGGGTAAGCATGCAACCGGGCATCAACTTCGATAACTTGGAGATCGTTTCGTAAGCGCTTTTCCCACGCGAGAACAAACCATCACTGATCTGCCAAAAGTGCACCCGTTTGTCATCAAGCCGAATACCATCATCCAGTTTGAGTCCCAACAGTGTCAGCAAAGACACGATAGACTGCAATCGTAAATTGTCCTTTTTGCCGGCGTATAGCCAAGACAACAAATTCCGCTTGGGCACGTTGGCTACCCGTGCCATCAACGTAACATCAAAGTGAAGCAATCCCGAGAGCATAATGACCAGCTCGTTAGCTTTTAATCGTTTTGCGGCAACCATAAAGTCGTCCTTCGCTATTTGATACAACATACAACATCGACAAGAGCAAAATACCCTACTCCCGCCACCTAATTAACTCTGAAAAAGCGACAACAAAAGTTTCTCTACACGAACATCATCTTCTGTCATCCAAAATGATTGAATTGAGCTATCACCAGAACGATCCAGCGTTACTCCACGTACCCGATCCGACATCATTTCCAATCCCTTATTGACTTCATTCAAGGCACTGTTTTCAATGTTAGCGAATACCAGGATGTTCCCCGTCACCTGTACCACCAGGAACACGCCGCTCCCGCTACTCAACTTCATCAGCAAAGCCGACTGAAAATCATTCGTAATCAATATCTCGCACATCTGCGACACCATGCTCGCATCGACTTGCCAGCGGTGCAGCCCTGGTGTCAGCGTCCCATCCTGCAGCAACCCCAGCGAGAAAAAAATTCTATCCAGCTTCTCGTAAGCGATGTTCCGTGTTTTGCCACAGGATGTCACGAACGCTGAGAGGTTGCTGCGCTGGGTTCCATTCGAATCGGCCAATCTCTGTAATGTCACATGACGTGCTTGCCGCAGGAAACCAAGCCGCCTGGCCAACTCTTCATTATTACGCTCTGAATTCACGTTACTTACTTTCATTGTATTATAATACTCATGATTTTGGAATAATAGTAATTCAATAACAAATAATACACAACCAACCCTTGTTGTTATGAGTCGCCATCAATGAAACTTTCTATCGAACTGGTGCCAGGTACCTGTTGGTACAGCAACGTCCGTTCCAACGTCAGTCCTGGAACCTGGAATCGTCTGCAACTCACCACCTTCCAGGAAGCCGGGTATGTTTGCGAAGTATGCGGAGGCACCGGCGACACACACCCTGTTGAAGCGCACGAAATATGGAGGTATGACGATCACCGTCAGACCCAGATCCTCGAACGCCTGACCTCCCTTTGTCCACGTTGCCACGAGGTCAAGCACTTCGGACTGGCCATTGAGTCCGGTAACGCCAAACGCGCCCTTGCCTGGCTGGCCTCGGTTAATGCCATAAATCCAGCAGAGGCATTGGCCTACGTCCAGCGTGCTTTCCAGATACATAAAATCCGTACCGGCTTCCAGTGGAATCTCGACATCAAAGTTCTGACCCATCGCTATGGAATCAAGTTGGATAAGCAGGGCATCGAACAAGGCCTCAATCTTCCTGGATAGCTGCACACCCTGCGCATCCTCAATGTGATATGACATGATATGAAACGATGTCATTTTGGCGTGAGTGCCTTCATTCTTTCCTTATGCTCCCTGGATACCCGCTCCATATCGGCAAATGCCCGTTGCGATAACGCATTCATTCTGATCTGGTATGCTTCGATGGACTCGTTAGGTAGCTGATCAAATTGCGCCGTCGCCTTGGTACCTACCGGATATATCGGCATAGGAGAGGCTGGCAGGGGAACTGGTGCAGGCCTTGCCACTTGCACAGACGATGATTGTTGTCCGCTTTGTTGTGTGGTCTGCGGCTGGGGCGGCTGAATATTAAAAATAGTTTGTGCAGCAGCACTCCCGCAAAATCCAGCTACCGCCACCCATAAAAACGCCTTTGCGAAGCTCATTGCAGGGTCCTTGTGCGCATTTCTTCGTGCTGAATGAGTAAATCCTTAATAAACTCATCGATAACGCCGTTATCGCCACCCTCGCCGATTAGCCCACTATCATCCATGCGCTTCTTCCGCTGTTCCAGTACCATGGCGATGGAACCGCCAGGGTAAAGCTTGGAAAGAAATTTCCGCGCCTCTTTCGGCCCCAACTTCGCATATAAATTATCGCGCACGTAGGTATCCTCATTCGATGTCGAAAAAGCCCACAATTTGATCCCGCCAATTGTATTATTGAGCAGGTGTACAGCATCACCACTCTTAGTGGCGAACATACCGACAAAGGTCGAGCCGTTCGGACCGGGGGGGCGGATCATGTTTTTAATCGCGTATTCCACGGTATCCGTTAGCCCGAAGATCTCGCGCATAGTACTGGCAATCTTCTCGTTAGCCTTACTCAAAATGATCTTGCAGGTAGCAAATTCCAACATCACTTCATCGAAATCCGTCACCGACTGCGATATCAAGGAGATCATGACACCGCATTTCCCACCTTCTCGCATATCAGCAACCACCTGCTCGCGCACCGGCGTCACTTTCTTAGTACGATGAAACTCATCGTACTGAATATGCTTCTTGTCCTGCCGAATGTCTTGAATTCGCTTCTCGTGGTAAGGCCGGTACTCTTGCCTGAAGTATGGAACGTAATCTTCATGCAAATAAAAGTTCTTTGCCGTCACATAGCGCGCCAGCATATAACACACTGCGGTCTGGTGATCCGCCGCCGCACTACCCTGCTTAGCCACTTCATCCAGATCGATGGAAATCACTCGCACACCACCGATGTCAAAACGAGTCGGATAAGCCAGTATCGGATAACTGCGAACGGCTTCGGATAGCATCCGCGAGAAGGCCTGCAACAACGGTTCACCGTCCTTTGTTGACTTGCTCCCGTACATATCCACAAATTGAGGTGCGCGACTGATAGATGCAATGTCTGGGATCAGTGGTACCGCATAGCGCTGCGCTAATGTCGCCTCGTGGATCGCCCCCTGCTTGAAGAGCATATCGACGATTTCCCACCATGTGGTTTTGTCGTCTATATGCAATCCGTAGCGATCCACCGCCTCGTCAACTTCATTGTCGATGTTACGATCGTACCGTTTCGGATTATGTTGTTCGCTATATTCCTTGTAAGCCTCATCAATCGCCATGCGTGCCAGAGGCACCATGCCGTCTGCAGGTACAGATTCACCCATCGGGGTTACCAACAGTGACATGAAGTTCACCAAAAATGCCTTTTCGTGTGGCAACGGCTCGTAGCTTCCCAGTTGCGTGTCTAATGGATTGATTGCGAACTCCGGGGTCATACGGAGCCGGATGCTGGCCACAAGATGCCGCTGATGTTCCGGCAACGCATGATAAAGCAGGGATATCAAGCCAGAACTTGACCGACCCACATCAATGATCGCAATCAACGGTAAGCGTGGAATACCTGGAGATAAGCATAACGCCAAATTGATTTGGTTACCCGCCACTGACTTGCCGGATCGTGGCTCTGCGTAGATCAGGTTAATCCAACTGGACTGCTCTGGTGAATTCGGTTGATACGGAAACAGCTTGCCATCCGGAGTACGAAAAAGCACCGCGCCATCAGGCCATGGAGATGCCGGCCGATAGAGCGGCAACATCTGAGTCACATCACTGAGGATAGCGCACGACGCTGTCGCCACACTTTTTAACGATAATGCCAGGCAGCTCGATACAAAGCCTTGAGAAGCATCGCCGGATACCTCCCTTACATCCGCCCCACCCCATCCTTGTACTGCCCGTGCAAGCTGTGATGATCGTGTCGCAAGTACTTTATATTCCCCTTTCGGTGCCCACGTCGCAAAATCGACACGCAACTTCACATCCTGCTCTCCATGATGTTTTACCAGATCTTTGATTTCAGTAATAGCATCCTTGACCAAACGGTTATCTGAGTTCGACCAACCGAAGAGTGCCGCAACAAAATTATTGAAGGACAACATACCAAGTCCATCGGATTCAATCAGGAACGTGATACGCCAAGGCATTCTATTTTCAGACACCCGTTTAAACAGCATAGAGAACGGGCGAATTTCGGATGGTGCAAGAGACATGTACATTGGCGCATAAATCCGATCACCGATCTCAACTGTTTTGAGGTCTATCGGATAGCCATCCCGAGGAAATATCTGCTTTTTAATTTTCGGCCAGACCGCTCCTGACATATCACGCTTGTTACGTTTAATATCTCGCACGGGTATTTTGTCGCCCATCAAACATGGTCGCCATCCTTCGTCAGTGAATTCCGGGTCGATGGAAAGTCTCTGTTCGTAAATAGCATCGTGTACCTCAAGTATCGTCGCCCTCAGCTTGGCATCACGAAAGTCCCCCATGATTGCCGAAACGAATGAAGCATGGCGCGTGCGCAACGAGGCAAGTGCCGCAAAAAAATTAGGCGCATCCGAAAGCATTGGCATAGCGTTGGCTTCAAGTAGTTCCTTCTTCGCTTTATTGTCGGAATTCTGCTCTGCCTTAGTGACTGCCGAAGGCCGAGTGATCAGTGTCACAAAAACCTTCTCGGTTGCGCAATGTCGAGCCAGGTGATTCACATCGTCGTCAAACAGATCATCCAAATCCATACCCAGACGCTTTGCGGTTGCGATTGAGGGCGCCAGGGCGTGACTGACATCTCGCTGGGCAGAATCTGGATCGCGTGAGAAGTAAACATGCACCGCATGCCCACCATTGGAAAGATAGGACTTCAGGCTCTTGCTGATCTTATCATCCGTTTCCTGAAATTCATCCGCACCGATCATTCGATACGAACCCAAAAGAGAAATAATTGTTACCAGCGTACCGTCCTTAAATACGATTGTCTGTTCATCATCAACAGTTTCAATGTCGCAATAGTCAGCGATCGACTGTTTGATGCCGGTACCAATCCAGGCCAGCAAGGTCTCGACCGAGTCGATTATTTCTTCAGCGAATGCCATACTTTATTTCTCCACGATATTTTGATCCGACATGATTAAAAGAGCATGTTCTCTGAAAACCGCCGTTGCCGCGTCCAAGTATTGCTTTGGAAGATGGTTTTCGAAAAATGCCTTTACCCTCATTAAATCGGCCTTTGCGTGTTTCACTTCCTCGCGAGTCTGGGGCAACAACACGAGACGGTCGAGCGCCATAATCACATCGGTATGCCGAGAATCGCGTAAGGCGACCTCGATCTGAAGCAAATCTGATTCAGTTACCATATCCCTGCAGCTCCTCCTGGACCAGTATGTCGTTCACCAGTGTTGCCGGTGCAATCAAGCCAATTCCGGTCGCGATTTCGTAAGCATCCCGATAATTACCATCCGGCACAATCACCAGAACACTACCGGCTCCGTAGCGCTTAACGGTGATGCCGGTGCGATGCAATTGCAGTGCATAGGTAAACATCATGAAGCGATCAATCGCCGTGATCCACGCTGCACGTGGTGAAATCGCACGCTGTTTTCCTGGCTCCAGGCGAAACGGATTCTCTCGCGAAAGTCCAATCCAATGGTTTGAGCTAATAATCTCAGCTGTTGGCGTCATTGCCTGCATGTAGCTAAATGAAGGAAGCTCGCATGACTCCGGCAATCTGTCATATTCACCAAATAAAAACAGCGAATCAATATCCACAGAAGCATATTGCGATAACAACAACAGTTCAGGCTGTGATACCCATCCACGGTTGCTACCTGACTTAGCACCGTTCGCAAACGCAATGATGTTGGCAAAATCCGGATCTACGTTCGACACCGTTACCCGCGCAAGCACGGGTCGTGGCTGAGCCATAACCCAATCGATACGTTGCTCCTTCGGAGGCAATTGATCTGCGTGAATAAACTCGACCTGATCAGAAGGAATGATTGAACCAATCATCTCGTTAGCATATTGCACGGCCGGCACCGAGAACAACACGGACGAATACCCCTCATGCGGTAGACGTGGCGTCACACAATAGGTGTAATACTGGTGCGCAGCGCCTAATGCCTGATCCACTTCTTTACTGATATGAGGATCTTTATCCGGAAGCATCGTGCAGCGTAGTTCGTCGCCGAGGTTGTCGTGTATGGGTACCGATTTGGAAAAATCGAGACCGTATTGCCGTTGCGCATAGCGCATCACCCGGTCAAAAATTGACGACAGCTTCTCGGTGATTTCCTTTTCCGTGTGGGAGCGCCGCAAAAAACCCCATCCGAGACAGATGTCATGCATTCCACCCTGTAACCATGAATTCAGATACGTTGTCCGCTTGATGTAATTCGTCTTGTGAAGATTACTTTCGTGCATCGCCGTAAACGAGAGATTTGTCCACCACAACGTGTCGTTATCGAGATTACCAACCGAGGATATTCGGAAGGCATCACGACCCGCAATCGACGCCCAACCACCATAGTTAGGGTCGTCTGAATCGAAACGCACAGAACCAAATTGCCGGATACCCATTAGCGAGCAATTCCCGGCCAAGCGGCTAAATCCAACTTGGAAAATGCGCAATCATTACCGTTCCAGCTTTTCGCTTGTTCCATAAAGTGCGTCTGCGGGGCAAGGAAACGCAACCCGTCAAAAAGCGTGTCTCGCCTTGTATAGGTTTCATCATCTATTTCCGCAAGCACACGCCCTAATACAAACGGCTTGGATAGCCCCGCACGTAAAATCTCTCCCCGTGCATTTTGCTCGACTTGATCTGCGCGTGCAGCCAGCTTCTGATAGAGCGTATGAGGTTGTACGATCAATTGTTCATCGCTCTTGTTTTCTTCGCCGACAATGTTGACTGCCATCGCGTAGAAAGTAGCCTGCAGCAGATTGTTCAATTCTGGCTGTGCGAGTTCAGGCAGGAAGATTATCTTCCCTGAATCAGTTGGCCACTTCCGCGTCACCAGGTCAATGTGGAATGGTGCGTGGCAAAGTTCGCAAACTGGCACCAAATTCCCTGGATCTTCGTTTTGATGATCGTGATCAAGATTATGCACCTCGAAAAGATCGGATGATCCGAAGGAAAAGTCGCAGAAATAACAGCGTCTGCCGAACCGGCCCTGGCCGATAACCATCTCGCGTAGCCGCTTTGACGCCTCATCCTTGCGTGATGTATGCGCCAAAAGTGGCATACGCCGAACATCTCGGCAAACTGAGAGCGATATTCCAGAGATCATCCTTAATTCACCCTTTATTGAGTGATGTTGATCTTCGTTTTATTGCCCTGTCCAGCACCCCACACGGTATCGCCCGTTGTTTCCACCAGACTCGCGATATAAAACAATACCCCGCCGCCCACCAGGAAAATAAACGCAGTTGAAAGCTTTGCTCCTTGTCCATCAGTTTTATTATGCTTGATGAAGGTAAATACGCTCATCCCGATCAGGACAATGCCACATAGCGAAAAGAAGGCCTGCGCGGCCATACCTAATGCATTAAAAGACCCGGAAACATTAGTGGCCACATCACCGATGCTTTTAGCAACTGCAAATTGCGAGAGGCCAAGCATCAGAAGACCGAGACCTTTGCTATAGCGTTTGAGAGTAGTTTTTTTGTAGTTTTCTTGCAGTTCCATGATGATTACCTCTTGGTTAAGTTAAAAGTTGTCTGAATTAAACTAAAACGTTTCCGAATCCAACCGTTGATGAAATGATGTTCACCGTTTCTACGATATTGATTGCCACAACACCAAAAAACAGATGCGTGATAGCCTTTGTAAAAGCCTCATCTGAACCTTGTGCTCCATCCCCTATCCTCTTGAAGATTAGCCATCCCTTAGTGAATGAAAAATAGCCTATGAGCCGAATACACATAATCAAGAGCATCGTCATTTTTGATGCCTGTTCAGACAACTTACCCCCACCGCTATATGAGAGCAGTGTCTGAACCGACGTAGATGATCCATAAACAGTTTCGAGGAATGTATTTACGCTGGAGCTAAGATTGAACAGCGCAACACCAACAAGGAGATACATGAAAGGGGTGATCAATCTTGCATGTCCGTTATCAAACTCAATGAATTTGAAAATTGCCATCCCAGTCAGAACAATCCCCAACATAGAGGTAAGCAAATTCAAAAATATCATAATGCCCGGAAAGGACCCCATGACATTTCCAAGCATAGTTGATGCGTCAATCATGATGCTTAACGGTAAACCGCACCATTTGTAAATATTACTCGTCCGGAATCGGCATCAATCTGTTGTACGATGCCAACGCCCTTTAACTCCTCTCCAGCTGAGACAGTTACCGTTTCTCCATTCGCGCTTTTAAACCAGGCTCGATCATGCAAAACGGCCTGTAATTGCATACCGCCAGCAGATGGATTTTCTGACTTAATCATGTCAGTCTTTTTTGAATCATCCTTCGATTCTTTGACTACTGCTAACGGCACATGTTTTTTAGTCAACGGGATAGACTTGTGTACAACAATGGCAGCATGAACTGGTTTCACCTGCTTTGATATGCTGGCAACCCCAGGCTGCACAGCGGCCTGCTTTGCTTGCAATTTATCAACCACGTCTTTAAGAGCGTTCAAAGCTACGCCAAGACTATCAATACGTTTATTGAGTTGAGCGATATCGTCGGCACTCGACACTGCTTGCAAAGCAGGTTTTTCTATTGCCAACTTATTGGTCGGAACGACCGGTATGCTAGCGATAGAATCAGAGGATTTTGACAGGTTACTTGCCGGCCCTTCTGCCGAAGGTGTTTGCACCATTGAAACACCAGAAGAAGCGTTCTGCGGCATCTGGTTTGGCGGCAAACTCAGTGTAGCTGGTCCGTTTTGATCATTAGCATCAAAAGAATTAACATGCGCTGTAGGCGCGGCGATTGGCATAAATGCATCACGACTTGCGTTGCCATGATTCAAGTAAGGTGAAGCAATCTTCCAGCCAAAGTAACCGACGATACCAAGTGCGAGAACAATACCGCCAATCATTGGCAATAAAGTCGATTTTTTCTTTGTGACGCCCTGTTGTGTATCATCCGTATCCGTCTTTTCCCTACCATTTCTAGGGCCGAAATCATTGGGCGAAAGATCCTCATCATCAACGCCCAGTACGTTATCCTGATTTATTTGGCGAACATTTTTCATAGTAAATACCCCGTTATTTCAACGTTAAATCGCTCATAAATACAATACCAATACCAATATGACTGCCTGGATTTGCCTTGTCATCAATCGTTATTGTTGGTGGGCGATTAAATAATCCACCCATATTTGCAGCCACTTGCTTACCAATATTACCGAGACCGGCTTGCACCATCTGCCGTGTGTCGTAGGCAGTGTTCTGGATAATGGCACCCGTCGTGGTTGTTACAATTGACTGGTTCTGCCCGCCCTTTAACAATGCATCCGCATATCCTGATAAAAATGAGGAACCAAAAAGAGCCCCGTATCGCAGAAAATAATGATTATCAACGTCGGTCGCAAGTGCCGTGCGGCGCGTCACTTCATCAATGGCAACAACGTCAACGGTCAAACTATTTGATTGTCCTGGTACATTGATCTGCGTGAAACGCAGTACCGCCTTCTGCGCATACTGCGTATTCTGTGGAATCTCGACCTTACCAATTAGTTTCGATTGATCCAGCTCTCCGCACTGTTGGATCGTCGCAAAAACTGGCGATGGCTCGTCTGTATTTACGAATGTATCCAATTCTGCATAACAAGTGTCTCCCGCCTTCTTTAAAGGGCTGCGCGCTACTGCACTTCCAGCAGTGGCAGCGCCCTTCAATGCAGGTGTAGTCGCCGCCCCTTGGCTATCAATTTTCTCCTTTGCTTCTACTGTCATATTTACGTGCCCCTTGGGTGCCCAAGACGCAACCAAAAGATTCACCTGGCTCCTCATTAACTGCATGCGATCCTTGATCGCTTGTTGTCTCTTTTGCTCCTCTTCATGAACAGCATTATCTTGAGTTTGGGACTGAGGGTTATAAGCCGACACCGGCGCCGGCGTCTGGGGTTGAGCAGCTGGCTTCTGTTCAACAGGTGTACGCATAACTGGAAGTGCACTCGCTCCATCGGCTTTCGCTTTTTCAGCCTCTTGTTGATTTTCAGTTTTAATCAACTTGTCATAAACAGGTGTCGCTTGTTTTTTATCACCGTTCGATACGTTAGTTTGAACCTTGGGCAATGTGGGTACTTCATCGGCAGGGAATTCTCCACGTGGTACTGACTTTTTTAACGACAATACCGCAAACACTGCAATTACAATCACCAATGAAACCCCAACGATATAAATCGTCCGTGTCTTGGGATCAGCCATGGCGGTTTTGATATTGTTGTATTTTTGTTTTTCGTCAACCATGTCAGTACCCACTCAAATTTACTTGGTTTGTAGCGCCGCCCATCAATATAACCAGGGCGGATGTGGGTGGAATCTCATAAACCGCTGTACCATCCGCGCTGCGCATGGTGGTAATGTAGGCTGGAGACAAGAGTGTCTGTCCAGTCCGAACATAGAAACGATTGCGGTAATCCCATGCCTGCACATCACCATTTGAACTAATCAAAGATTTAGCGCCATCCGGCGCTACACCATCAAGAAGCGTTAGCATCACAGGGTTTGTCCCTTCAGGAAGAGAAGCAGATACTCCTGTACCACCATTCATAAATCGCCCCTTAACACGTACATCAACTCGGTAGTCGACCTCACGTTGTCCGCTCACCAAGGTTAGTGAAACAGGGGTATTGTTTACCCCCTCAAGCAACACCGATACATTGCCATTGGCATAAGTGCTTTTTGGCGATATATCAATTTTATTGGTGAATTTAGGAGATTGTGACCACGTTATAGTGAAGGCCTCTGAACCACCGGATGTAACATCTATAACGTTTAGCGGATTACCAGCTTGATCAAGAAAAAGAAGTGAGGTAACAAAATTAGACGATAGGCGTATCACCGGGGGTGTTGCACCTGGTGTAAGTAACGCAGTCACTGATGTAGAAACCGGCTTAGGTACAAATCTTGGAGGGGCTGATGCTGCACGCTCTGCCTCATCCACCATTTTGCGCAACGTGTGGATCTGATCTGGAGTAAGTGGTGATGTCTCCTCCGAGACAGCTTTGTATGCCTCCTGATTAATCGAAGGTAACTTCGGTAGATTCGGTATCTGCTGTCCGGCTGGAGGTACACCATTTGCGGACTGCTGTGCTTTCGCAGACAAAGATATGGTTAACAACAAAGCCGTGAATACTAAAAAACCCCATCGTTCACGCCCTGTTTTCATAAGATCCATCATCTTTCTTGCCCAACGTAATGATCAATACCCACACCGTTTTTACTTTCACTGGTTGATACGCGTGAAACAACGGCAGTAATAAGCAGTTTTTGAGTTACCAATGAACGACCCGCTTGGCCACCTTGAAAAGTAACCGTCAATGGCAATTCAATTTCCCATGAATAAGCGCCATTTCGAATACCCTCACGGGTAATTACCGCCGCACCATTAGCAACGGCGGATGCAACCAATCGTTGTGCCTTGACCGTATCAAGCGTACCCGCCTTCAATATGGCGGCAGTAAATTCTTCCCATCCTCGACCAGTAAAGCATGATGCGTTTTGCTGAAATTGTTTTTGATAATTAACAAAATCGTAGGTATTTGTGCTGCTGGCACATTCAACAAACCATGAAAGAAGAGCGCCTTGCGACAAAAAAGGTTCACCGAGAGGAATAATGGGTATCAAGCGTCCGGATTGCGAATCAATGCCAAAATATTCACGCTCAACCTTTTGACTTTTAACAATAATAAATCCAGCAACCAATATACCAATCACTACGATAGCAATAATCAAAGCAATAAGCAGTTTCCCGAAATAGTGCTTGTAGAACGTCAGTTTTGCCAACTGAAGGACATAATCATTATCACGTTCGGCCATAATCTCTGAATAACTTTTGTTTGTTGATAATGCGCGACAATACTTAAAAATACGCTGTGTGTCAAGAATCTATTAGATGATTACTCATGACAATAATTTAAAGTTAAGTAAATTAAAGTCATCAACATCTGGCTCACCCAGCGCGATCAGCCTTAAACGGGCATCCTCTGTGCGCAGTTCTTCCAGAGAGGTAATGGAATGAACGCTAAATTTATGATTGCAAAGATATTTGATTGCAAAATCGGCGCTGGGTGCAATCACAAAACCAACCTTCGAATAAGGACTGTCACTATCCAGATAGCGACCAACATAGGTGAACACATTGTTATCCATATAGATTGCGGGTTTCTCATGATGCAAATCCAGATATTCGAACGGTTCTACTGCAGGATTTCGTTCTGCGATCAAATCAAGAATTGCAATAGTCTCCCTAATTTCGGCAAGCGAGCTTATTGCCGAAATGGAAAACCCGTACCCCAACATGTTCTCAATTGCATACTGTGGCGTGTCAGCGACAACGTACCCTGACTGAAGATTAGATGCATCATCACCAACAATATGGCCACAATACATAAACACCTGATGATCGGAATAAGTACCTTGTGTAGACATTTCAGACAATCAATTCAGCTTATGCTGCATCAGCGTTGAAGGAGGATTAGGCAGGTCACGCAGATCCAGTAATGGACGTTGGGCTGCGGCCATAGCAACTGCCAAAGCACCACCCATAGTAGTGTGGTTGTACTTTGGTACATCAAAGACCGGCAAAATCTGATTCATGGTGACACCTTCCTTTCTCGTTTGTAATTTACATAAGAGCCTATTGCTCAGGTCATATTTGAACATTATAGCGATGTTTAAGCAAACGAAAGTAACAAACATCCAATCACCCCATAAACGTTCACCTTTGAATTAGTTCCACCCCATAAACGTTCACCTTTAATTCGGTCTGACCACCTTTTCTGTTATCCAAACCACATAAACATTAGCCTTTTAAGCAATTACAGATAATAACAAAGTGACTTAAAGGTGATTTTTTCCCTAAATCATAGGCAATTAACGCTTGTCAGCCATCTCCTCCCCATAAACGTTCACTTTACCCCCCATAAATGTTCACCTATCTTCCCCATAAACGTTCACCAATACCCCCCATAAATGCTCACCTTTCAAACTGAATTGCCCCCATAAATATGCACTTTACGCCCCATAAGCTTTCACCTTTGCCCATAAACGTTCACCTCTATCTGATTTTTTTCATATTGTTCAATATGTTATGAACACCTAAACAGTTGTTGTTTGTTTGTTATAAATACAAACAGACAAACAATAAAAACCATTAAGTAACTCAATATGAGTTTGAAAATTGAAAGACTTTTTATTGTCTGTTTGTTGTTGTAAATAAACTTTTATTGTACTATGTCATTACTTTAGGGAGAGCACCGATGACATCGCTTCAAACAGCTTCTAAGTCACCCACAACAACTGGTCACAAAACAAGATCTGTTCCTGACCTTGTCAAAAAAGCTGTTGCCGCGATTCATATCAAAAACGATATTTCCTGTCTGCAACGCAAGTTGTGGAACGTGCTACTTTCAAATGCGTATGCAGATCTCTCTGACCCTAATATCCAATTCCATGAAATAAAAGTTAGGGACTTGTCTGAAGAGGTAGGGTTTGACAGCAAAAATATTGCGTACCTCAAACAAGCACTCGAAGACATGGTTACAACAAAACTAACCTGGAATATTCTCGATGAAAAAGGCAAGCCAGAATGGGGCGTGAGTGCCGCGTTGGCCAGTGCGGTACTCTCAGGCGGAATATGCCACTACTCTTACAGCGCACACTTGCGCCAAAAGTTGCACAATCCTGAATTTTACGCTCCCATTCCACTGAATGTTATGAGAAGGTTCTGTGGTGGACATGCCTATGCACTATATGAAAACTGTTTACGGTACCGCTTGATTTTACAAACACCATTTTTCCCGCTTGATGTTTTTCGAGACCTAATGGGAGTAGGTGATAACAACTCTTACGATGATTTCAAAGTACTCAATCGTTCAGTCATCAAACCATCAATGCAAGAAGTCAATTCGGTTTCCGATATTTACCTGGATATCGAATTAAAAAGAGAGAAGCGCAAAGTTGTTGCTGTTAAATTTACTATTGAAAACAACAGACAAGATTCTCTCTCGATAGAACCATCAGAAAATTTTCATCCGGATCTCTTGGCCAAGCTACTTGATACGTTTTGTTTGACCGACAAGCAGGCCAAGGAAGTGTTGGTCACTCACTCCGAAGACAGAATTATTGCTGTGATGCGCTATGTTGAGGAGAGATACCAGGCAGGAAAAATTGGTGCTGGCAAGATCGCAATTTATTTTTTGCGCACCATACCTAAATACGAACATTCCAATGTCGTTAGCTCTCTCGATCGTAAAAAAGACGAAGAAAAAAAGGTTATTGAAGTTAACTTGAAGCGGGATACAGAAATAGAAAAGCTGACCAAAAAATTCAGAAGCGAGCGCATTGCTCAGGTGGATGAGTACTGTGAAAATCTTGCTGTCGATAAACGAGAGCAACTCACCCAGTCATTTGTGGCATATCTGCAAGACAAAAACCCGGGTATTCTTTCGTTTTATAACCGTACCGGACTAAAAATGAAAGTAGTACACACAGAATTCATCAAGTTTGTGGGAGACAATATTTTGTCACCGTTTGATGCATCCTTAAAATCCTACCTAAAGAAAAATGGCATTACCAGTGTTTGATATAAGAACTCAAGCATAATATTTCGCTGCATCTAATTCGTGTCTTAGCCACACAAATACCAACCTTCCCTGGCACAAATCGTTACCAATTTAAAACGATCTTCACCCGGGCTGTCTTGATCCAGACCTTACCAAGTAAATTTTATATAACTCATATCACATCATACTAACTAGCATGATGTGATATGAGTTGATTTAATGGCTTATTTGTTTTTAGGCAGCTGGCTTCTGACTTACCTCTTCCTGTGGGTGATGCAGGGTAGCAAGCGCGCGCATAAGTTCGGTGGCTTGATTCTGCATAGCCTCTATTTGTCCAGCCAAACCTGCTGCTCTTTCGCGTGCCTCGGCAGCTGCTGTCTGTGCGGCTGTCAAGTCGCTCTCAGCCTTTATGATACGCTCAGCGCTGCGTTGTTCGGCAACCTCAGCTTTTGCTTTTACAGTCGCTAAATTGGCAAGTACCAGGTCACGTTCGTTGGCAGCTTCCTGTTTGTGGCGTATCACCTCGGCATGCGCAGCATCGATCTCAGCTGAAGCCTTCGTTCGTACTTCTGCCAGCTCTACACGTTGACGTTCGGCTTCTGCATGCGCTCGGTCAAGATTTTCGCGCAAGTCAGTGGCGCGATGTTCAATTTCTGCAATTCTCACCTCTGCTCGTTCGGCCCTGTTAATGGCTTCGACTTCGCGTAGGCTTACTGCGACTAGCTCTTTTGCTTGATCGGCTGCCTTTATTTCGCTGTCGGTAAGTTGTTTTCTTATGGACTCCAGTTCGGCGGCTTGCGCTTCATAGCCGTTTGCTAATTCTGAACGCATGTCATCCAGTTCCTGCCGCTCAGATTCCCATCCTGCCTGGGCCGCGCGTAGTGATTGATTTGCAAGTTCAGTTGCTTGTTGCCATATAACGATTAAGACTGCGTTTCCAGCCTGCTGAACAGCTTCTGGAACCGCTACAGCCACTGGAGCGGCTTGGGTGGTCTGGGCTTGCCTCCATTCCTTCATAACTAATGAAACCGCATTCATATCGGCCCGTGATAGTCGGCGCACTGCATCAACAGTTGGAAACTTTTCGCGCCCAGCCTGGGCATATAGATCTGTTGCGGCTTCAATAATCCTTTCACGCAAATCGACGGGGATAGTAGATTGGTTCATGACATGCTCCTTAGGTGGTTTAAATAACATAATAAGAATTATATTATTATTCTTATTCTTATTATTATGCAATTCAAATCAATATAGTTTCGGCTAAACAGATTGAAAAATAGCGATGAATGCAGGTAGACACCCTGATTACTCGTGGTTATCTGGGTGCTGCTAAAGAAAGGGGGGTGAAGCTTATGACTGCCCTATTGTCTGTGAGGGTTAAGTCGGCGAAAGGTGCGGGAGTGTTTGCGATCGTTTTAAAATCACATCATACTATGTGATATGATGTGATTTGGTATGAAATGATGTGAGAGAATACCATGTGATATTTTTGTTTACTCTGTAAGTCTTTTAATATCAGCTTCGATGGCAGGTAGCAGTATCTCCAGGCAGTATTCTTGCATGGATTTACATGTGCTTTTAGACACGACAAATTCCAGCTTGGCTTTCTCAGCCTCAGTTAGCCGGAGGTTGTACAGTTCGCGGCGTTTTTCGTTATCGAGATCATCCCATGGGAAAGTTGTTGACGGTAACAATATTGGCTTGCCAGCCGCCGCGATAAATTCCTCTTCAGCACGGGCTTTGTTTGCTGGACTGCGTTTAAATCCTGATTGCTCTTCTTTTTTCATTGGTAGATCTCCTTATAGAGTTGGGTTATCTCGAATGCGCACTTATTCGTATCCTCTTCATACATTTCGGTAACACACTTGCCCTTTGCGCCGGCGCGCCGAAAGGCAATACGTTCCCGGATAATCGTTTTGAGTAACGAAAATGTATCGAAGTCACCTATAAGATCCTTGGCATTTTGAGTCTCTGGTATTGCAATATTGGTCGCAGCTCGTGAGATTAGAATTCGAGCATCCAGATTTTCATTGATAGACCTGGCTAGCTTCACCATTTCGTCCATGCGATCGAGTGTCCAGAGGTCGAATTGGCTGGCCTGAACAGGAATTATGGCCATGTCGGCGCACACAAGCGAAGCGCGCAACTCGGCTGAATCGCGACCTCCGGCATCGATAATAATATCCTGATATCGTTTGGACAGATCGCGCAGCTCGTTCGATAAATTTTTGCCGAATTTTTGTACTGTCGCGACGCGTGGGGAGATACCCATCTCGTCGCGAGTTTGAGCCCAAAGGCTTGCAGTACCCTGTATATCAGTATCCACCAGTAAAACATCCCTTCCTGCACGTGCCCTCATTGCGGCCAGATTGGTTGCAATCGTTGTTTTCCCTGGCCCCCCTTTTTCGCAACCAATTAATAATATCATAGCACTTCCTTTCATATAATATGGTTTTAACTCATATCAAATAATGCTGTATCGTATGAGGTGGTATGATATTAGATCATATTAAAAAATAACGCCAGCCTTTTGTTTGGCCTTAATAAGTAAATCAGGTGATTCGAGGATGATTTCCAATGCTGCCCGAACTATGTCATGCCTTTTTGTTTCGGGTATATCCCAATGCCGATAGAGTTGTTTATATAGATCGCCTGCGACTGAGACTTGAATTGCTGATCGAGCCGTACTTCCTGATCTTTTTTCTCGTAATCGCTGCTGCCGCACGGCAGCGAGCAGGCGCTTCCTTTCACGACCAGGTCCTAGATCATTCGCAGGGAAATGTTCATCAATCCAAATATTGGTGCGTTCAACAAGATCATTGAAATACGCATCAGCGTTGGGTAATTGACGATTGTTATAGTCAGCTTCCCATCCGGTAGTCCAGAGTTTTTGTAATTCTCGCCATGAGGCAGTTACTTTTTGATGTGTATCTTCAGTTGGTTGATTTGCATCAATGGCACGCCCAACAGGCTCAGTAGATACATAGCGAGACAAGTTAAGAGCTTCCTCATCGAATCGCCGACTAATCCACTGGATAACATACCAGTAGTTGGAATCGTCATTTATTGAGAGTATGGGTGATTGTGGGCGAGCCATGATTTAATGTTTCGTTATTGAGTAACGCTAATTATACAGAAAATAAAGCGTTACGTAATAACGTTAATTGTAAATTAACCGCGCATTATGAATACCCGATATTAGATATGTCTATCCATTTATGGGCAGTGATTTCCATAAATGGATAGGATATTTAAGGTATTGCTGCCTGATTTCCATAAATGGAAACAAATTGCGGAAAAGATAAAAAGTCCTTTGGAGCCGGGGTCGTATCTGGTTAGGGGCGGAAGGTATTGGTATCCGTTAAATCATCTGTGACATCGGCGTGAAATTGTGTCTGAACGATGTTGACGATCTCAATTGATATACCGGCATCCGCAAGAAAGGGGAAATCCTTCTTGAGCTTGTTTGATATCTGCCCGTTATTGTTGAGCACGGATCGGATAATCCGGTCGATATCGGAATCCGGGCCTTCGACCACTTCCTTTATTTCTGAACGCGCTGCGCGCGCACTGCGCAGGTAGCGCGCTTCCTTGCGCATTTCCTGATCGAGAGTCAGTTCGACAATATGAGCCATGTACTCGGTGTGTTCTGTCAGATCCGGATAGCGCCAGGCTTTTGAGGCATCGTTATACGCTGAGAAGATCAAGTTGTAGCGGATGCCGTCTTCGGCTATTTGCTCTGGCCCAAAAGTATATAGGTTTTGGTATTTCCGCATGAACGGTTTGGAAAAGATTTCCAGTATCTGATCATAGCTGCGCCGGTTCGCCGACGAGCTGGTGATCGTGGCCGACACTGGCAGGATGAAAGGGGCGGGCAGGGCACCATCCCGGCGCAGCACGTCGTTGATCAGGAAGCGCGATATCCGTCCATTGCCATCCGCCATCGGATGAATATAGACGAAGCCGAACGATATGGCTGCAGCTCGCGCAAGCGGAGATTTACCGGCCGTCCGCGCAGTGAATGCGCGAAGGCCTGCCAGCATCGACGGGGAATCATCCCAGTGGGGGGCGATATAGTGCACCATGGGTCCGGCAAGAGAGCTTTCGCTGACAAAAACCGGTGATCTGCGAAGCCCGAAGTGGCTTATTGTCCGGTGTCCTGGGCCGAGTATCTCCTGCTGAAGCTCTGAAATACTGGCTTCATCAAGCGGGCTTTCGCTTTGCCCGCAACGTCGCTCCATGACGGCCGCGAATCGCTTGATCCTGTCAACCTGTTTTCCTTCGTGCTCGATCGCGAAGCTCGCTTGGCTTTCCTTGACGGTCAGCCAGACCGCACTCCTCATGAGCAGATCTTCGCCGTATTCGGCCTCCAGATCGCGCAGCTGCGCGGCCACATTGTATTGTTCGGCACGGCGAACCTTGTCCGTCCGGAACACCATCGGGGAATACTCTCGCGTTCCGGGCAGGTTATCCCGGACGCGCCAGCGCGTGTTATTTTCCGGATCTGTAGCCGTGAGGTACAGATCCTCGTCCAGGGCGTCAACGTAATTGCCCACGTTGACGCCGGGGAAAGATAATGTGTTGCCGGTTAGCCATTCGTAGAGAAAGCCTGCCCGGCGGGCATACTGCCCGCTGGGTTCAGACGCGATCCATTGTTCCATCTCGACGATGGGCACCACTTCGAACAGCCGGGCCAGAAATTCCAGATGGACGCCTTCGCGCTTGAGTGCGAAGGTCATGTGCCCCTGCAGCGTGTCCGCCGGTCGAAGCCCGGCGGGATAAAATTCGTGGACGTAGCCGTCCACGCGCTCGGTGGATCGCGTACCCGCGATCTGGCTGTCGATCCGGAAAGGCTGGACGGGCTCGATGCCGAAGGTTTCGGCCAGCCATCGATATCCAACAGAATTTATGTGTGGTGCCATATAAAAAATCTCCCGCGCACAAAATTACGCTTATTTGACATCTGTTTTGTATAAAACAGCCTGAAATTACACTATAACTTATAAGCCGCTGCGGTAAAGAAAATTTCTGATGCTAAACCATTGGGAAGACTATTCCCCTTTGTCATTTCCTTTTTGATGCCGTGGAACGAATGTACGTGAACGGATACGCACTGTTTTGACCTCGGAAGGAAGGGGGGATACTTTGATCGCGGATTCCCCGGAAGATTTACGAGCGTAATGGTTGCCGGCGGTCTCGTCGCTGGCCTGGCCAAGCAGTGCGGCCACTTCCGCTTTTGAGAGGCCTGAAAATTTTGCGTCGGCGGAAAACTGATGTCTATTTGAATACAGGGTTGGATACTTCTGCCGCTTCCCGAAACAATCCCTGGCGGCACGCTTCATGTACGTTCTGCATATCTCCTGAAGTTGGCTGAATGGCATTTCGGTCGAGAAGCCTTCCACCATCTCGACCATATCCTGAATTGCCTCCAGCTCGTCTTTCGTGAGCAGATCAAGTACCAACGTGCGCTCATCCCCATTTGCACGTCCATTAGTCGCTTTTGCGTTCCGAATTACCAGTGCCGGTGTCGAATAAATATTGGTCAGATCGGCGTGTTCCCATTCGCTTGGGCGCAGCCCGGTCAAACGCGATGCCTTGAGCCATAGGGTAAGAGTACGGGCGTAGCGATGTTTGCCGACGTGTGATTGCAGATACGTGATCATTTTGTCGAAATCCGCTTTCTTAAAAGTCTTTTGTTTGAGAGCGGATGTCCGAGTACCTGCCTTCATGCATCCCTCAGAGGTTTCCTGGTCAAGCATACGAATGGCGGCCCGGGCTTCTTCGGCGGCAACTTTCTCGTTCTGGATCTCGATCATTGTCTCGGCATGGTGACGTAGTGCGTTCTTGTATTGCTTCCAGGTATTACGGGCATAGGTCGGCTTTCGGCTTATCACGTACTCGACAACGGTGGTGAGGGGGACGGAGTGGGGTGACTCGTATCCATGAGTAAGGGCAGCCTGGGAGCAGAGATTCTTTGCTTTGATGGCGTAGTTTTTTTCTGTTTTCGGATGTCTATTTGTTTCCATACTTCTTATTAGCTCCCCTCGTTACTGGACTTCGCAAACTCGTCCAGTAACGTAGCATATCGTCTTTTAGTTTGCAACAATCTTCAGGCGTATCCATAAATGGAAATGGTGAAAACGAAATAGCCAATTCGGCATCGGCAAAGGAAGTTTCTGGCTCCCTGGATGTAATTCGTGATTTGCGGTTTCCATTTGTGGATAGTTGTCTCCATAAATGGAAATGCGATACCGGATAAGGTTTTGCTGGGCGTGATGTTGTTGATGAGTGTTGTTTAGCCTTTCCATAAATGGAAAGGTGTTGTCATAAATGGAAAAGGGTGTTTGCCTATAACTATTATTTGATAATAATATCTCCAAAAATGGCAACATATCCTTTGACGTATGGTTATTTTGTGGTAAATTCACGTTTAACTATTGTTGTGTTATAAATGCTCACTTAAATGATTAATAGGCCATCGCTATGAAGATTAAGATGTTTTCGACAGCACTCCTGCTTTCTTTCATTTCTGGTTGCGTCACAAACCCGCCGAAGGTTGACGAACCGGTATCGCAAAAAGATCAATCCTTGATGATGTTGCAAAAGACGGCCTCATCCATCCAGATGTCACTTACCCAGCTTGCGGAGGCGGAACAGTACGAGAAGATGAAACTCAAGCCGAATGAGCCCAGGGTACACAAACAAATTCCTGGTATGGAGATGCTGGTCACCATGCCATGGTCTGGCACTATTGAGCAGGCTGTGAGCAAGTTGGCTGGTTTCTCTGGCTACGATGTCAAATTTATGGGCAAGCCGCCCATCATTCCTATCCTGGTGCAAATAAGCCGTGATCCAGCGACCGTATCTGATCATTTGAATAACATCGGCATTCAAGCCGACAGTCGTGCCGACATTATTGTCGATCCGAATCAAAAGATCGTTGAAGTGAGGTATGCGCATGGCATTTGATTTTGTTGCGCCACCCAATTTTGATGCGGCGATTTCCGGTGCCAATCGTGCCGCGACTGAAATCAGCACTACCGTTGATATTCCGAATATACGCTTGTTAAGCATCAAAGAAGCTGCTCTTGGGTATGGGGTACGAGGAGGGCTTGCACGGCGTTCTTATGAAGTCAGCAAGACTTTATATGATAACCAGGTGCTGCTGGATAACGTATTCAATTTCAATTTACTACTATTGGATAAGAGCGTGTTGCCACCAGTGCTTTCCGAAGCAAAAAACAGCCTCAATCAGTCTGATAACGACACGATTCGTGTAGCCGATGCTATTTATCGCATTGAGCGTCAAGCGACCTTCGTCACAACACCGCCGAACTGGCGTGAATATTTGGTTCAAAATTTTAACTATAAAGTTGAGTTGCCGTCGTCCTTGCTTCTGCCGAAGAACGAAAGCGAAAAGAAGGTATGGCAGCAATTGGTACTACAGGGATGGAATGTCGGTGTACGGCAGGCTGACTCCATATTTGAACAATCCCTGGGGAGGCTTGAAAGGGATTTCAAAGGCATGATTCTGTACCGCTCTTTGTTGGTCAGGGGAATGATTGACAAGCCCTATGTTGCTGAATCCAATTTGGGCGTTACGGGTAACGGTAATGCAATGAGTGTGAACGATCGGATTTTGCGGATTACCGCTAAGCCGAAACTCGAAATCAATCCGGCGATCTGGAAGCCGCTTGCGACACCAGCAGAATGAATACGCCCTGCATTGATCGCCTTAACGGCTTCCTTCTTGAACGCGAACCGGTGCGTTTTATACAGACCGAGTTCGACCGGCTGCTGATACATGCAAAAAAAATCGGTGCATCTGATGTCTACATCAATACCGGTCGCGCGATATCGGCCCGCGTACACGGCAAAATCGTGAGACTGACATGCCGCAAACTTAACCATACCGAAGTTGTCGGCATCACCTGCGATATGTATGGGGGGGCAAATGCCGATCTGCAGTTGCGCCAGGGAAAGCCGATTGATGACGCTTACTCGGTCAAGGTCGATCGCGACACCAGCTTGCGTTTCCGTTGGTGTGCAACCGGAGTTCTGATCAATGCAAACTTCGGTATTGAAATTGTGATGCGTGAGCTGGCTGGGGTTCCGCCAAAGCTGGATCATTCGCAGTTGCATAAAAAACTTCTTGAGGGAATGTTCCCCAAGGATGGACTGGTGCTTGTAACCGGTGAGACAGGGGCCGGTAAAAGTACCTTTCTGGCTTCGATCATACGAGAGATCGGCGAGGATGCAGAATCCGATGCACGAATTCTTACCTATGAATCTCCTATTGAATATGTCTACGACCTGGTTGAGACCATTTCTTGTCTCATCGTGCAATCGTCGGTGCCCGATGATGTATTGAGTTTTGCTGAAGGTATACGCAACGCGCTGCGCCGTGATCCTGATGCGATCGTCGTCGGTGAATGTCGTGATGCGGAAACGATTAAAGCTGCTGTTTTGGCGGCTCAAACTGGACATGCTCTCTATACAACTGTTCATAGCAACAACGTGGCCACGACGTTTCTGCGTCTGATCCAGGCACTACCTGTTGAAGAGTTGCATTCAATCATGGGTTCGATCATCGATTCGGTGCGTGTAATTGTTTCGCAACAGCTGGTGCCGTCCCTGGACGGTCGCCGGGTTGCTGTCCGTGAGTTCTTGGTGTTTGACAATCGGATGCGCCGCGAATTGTTGCGTGTGGCTACGCAGAACATCAGCCTGCTACCCATGCGTGCCGGCGAGCTGGTGGCTGAGTATGGTCAGACGATGCTGGGGCATGCCGAAGAATTGCTCCAGGACGGCAAGATCGGCATCGAACAAGTGGAGGCGATTAGTGCTTTTCAGGAGGCGGATGAGGCCAAGGTTAACCAACTGAAAGAAAAAGGACTGGCGGCACTCGATGGCTAAACGAAATACATGGCGGGACACAGCCCGCACGGTACGCTTTTTTTTCTTTGATGCAAAAGCGGGCGTTCCATTTTTGTTTTTTCTGGCGCACATCGCCTGGTGGACGCTCGGGATCGCTGTTTTTTCATTTATCGTGTTTGGCACTCTGGAGCGTTTCGGGTTCTCTCTAGTGGTCGCACTCCGACTGATGAGATCCAAACTGGCAGGACCTGTCCGTCACGCTGTGGCGTGGTGGGAAAAACCACAGAAAAAGAATTTTTATTGATAGAAAGGTAGCTGACGTGAAAAAAGATGATGAAGTGGTTTTTGTGGTGGTAGACGATGGTTTTAGGCAGATCAAAACGCTTAGCTCCAGTAATGGTTACAGGGATGCTTTTGCGAGCGTAGCGCGAACCGGATTCACGCTGAGTACCATGGGACAAGGTCAAGACGATGCCGGACTGGGAGGGTATGAGACCAACGGACGGCAATTTACGGTCGACCAGGATCTTGATGGTGAGGATACCCGTTTTGATGATTACGCGCTTTCGGATATCAATCGGGTGTTGGTGAATCACGCTTTGCATCGCGCAGGGCTATCCGGTAAACGGATCGTTTTGGGTACCGGGCTGCCATTTCAGATTTATTTCAATGAGGACAATACAGTCAATCAGAAGATTCTTGACCGTAAGGTCGAGAACCTGGGCATCGAGGTTAAACCGCTGAATGGCGCGGCAGCGCCGATCATTGTTAGCCAGATGGTTTTTGCCCAAGGTTTGGCGGCCTGCATCGATTATGTAACCGATGATAATGGCAATTACCGGAGCGACTTTGATCCCAGTGCGCCGATCGCCGTGGTTGATATCGGTGGACGCACTACTGACTCTGTGGTGCTATTGGGCGGGAATAAAGTTGATCACTCGGTATCCGGTACAGGGAATATTGGTATCAGCAACGTCTATGACAGGATAGGTGCGGATCTGCGCACTGAATTTGGCGTTTCCAGCATTCGCCTGGTGACTATCGAGAATGCTGTTCGCACCGGCAAGATTCGCTTCCGTGGCAAAGAGCACGACATCACTGAAATCATTCGATCTGCGGTACGTGAGGTCGGTCCGCAAATCATGCGCGAAGTACAACGTCGAATTGGTGATGCGGCGGAAATGAGTGCCGTGTTGTTGGTCGGTGGTGGAGCTACGTTAATGTCCGACGTGATGCGAGAGTATTACCCGCATTGCGTGGTGCCGGAACACCCTGAGTTTGCCAATGCCCGTGGCATGTTGAAGTTCATTCAGTTCAGGGAGTAAACGACGATGGCGGATAAAAGCCCCAAGCAAAATTGGCGCAAGATTCAATTTCGCTTGAGACCCGATCAGTTTGATGAAGCGAACGTGCTCAAAGACTACGATGCACGTTCGCAGCTACTTGGACGAGCTGATCATGATTATATTCGCCGTCTGTTGCTGATCGGTCATCTATTTATATCTAAGTTAGATGGAACTAACACGATAAATCTTGTATTATCATCAAATGAAAGTAATAATACAGAAAAAGAACTTTTAGCTTCTTCAGACAACGTAAGTAACGTGAAAATTCAAACTCAAGAGCCGAATTTGTCTGAGCCGAAAAAGAGTGTAGGTTTGGCGATCCGGGGAATGGCAGGTATTTTTAGTGGTGGAAAGAAAACAGAATGAAAGGCGTTTTTATGGTTAAGAAACTTTTCGTATTTCTCGCATTGTTGATTCCGACAACCGTGATGGCAGGATTTCAGGTTGTCGAGGAAGCACCGGCAAAGCCGGTTGCTCCAATAGTGCCGACCACCTCGGAGGCTCCGTCAACGGGCAGTCTGCAGCTCGTGGCACTTACCTATATCGGTGAGCCTGACAAGGATATTCAGGTGGTTACCGGTTTTGGCCGGGATTTAACACTTTCTGAAGCGCTCAAACAAATCGTTCCATCCGGTTGGCATGCTTTTATCAAAGATGATATGGCAGCGCGGGTTGCTGTTGCCAAGATACCGGGTGTTGGCGTGAGCTGGAAGGGAGGGCGCCGTTGGACTGAAGTACTGGATATTCTGGCTAATGAACAGAACCTGGCGATCGATGTTGATTGGAAGAAAAAACTTCTTTATGTCGGTGAACGCAAGGAAGTCATCGTTAAACCTCTGCCTGAGCAATCTCCCTGGACATTGAACGCCGGGCAAACGGTTGGACACGAATTACAGGCGTGGGGTGTAAAAGCCGGGTGGAAAGTGATCTGGAATATGCAAAAGGACTGGGCGGTTCCAGCATCAACTTCGTTTTCTGGTGATTTTTCTTCCGCTGCGGCTGAGGTCATCAAAACTTTGGCAGCCAACGGCGCGCTGGTGCGTGCGCAATTTTACGACGGCAATAAAACCATGGTCGTCACCGGCCCTGGCGTAGCCGCACAATAGGATGGATTTTATGCGACCAACATTTGAAATGCGTGCCATTGCTTCTGTCGTAATTGCCACGCTGTTTACCGGTTCACTATCCGGTTGCGGCACTGTGCAAAAACAGACAAGTGAACTGAAAAACAAAACTACACAGAACATTGTGGCGGAACAAGAGAAAGCCTCTCAATTTGTGCCGGTTGTGACTACAACATCTGCAGCATGGTTGATGGGGCAATCGGTACAGGTTGTACCCACACCATCGCCAATGCTAACGCGAGTGGTGGTTTATCACAACGCGCAAAAGGTCGCACTGGCAGACTTGGCGGCGTGGATTACACAATCCACCGGCTTGATGGTTGATACAGCCGAAGTACAGGTTCAGGCCGCAACTAACAATGGTCAAATAGCCGGTCAAGGTATGCAACCAATACCATCATTGCCAGGACTACCATCATTGCCAGGCGCACAACCCTCAATGGGCGTGGGCGTAGGCATGGGCATGCCGTCTAATATGCAATCCAGTACGCAATTTTTGTCAATCAACTACGAGGGGCCCCTCTCTGGCTTGCTCGATATTGCTGCAAACAAGGCGGGTGTCTGGTGGAAATTTGCTGATGGTCGTATCAGTTTTTATCGGGCAGAAACTAAAACTTTTTATCTCCCCGCGATTGCCCGTAAATCTGCTGGCAATAGCTCAATTGCAACGAGTTCTGGTGCCGGGGGGGGCGCAAGCTCAAGCACTTCCTCTGGAGGTGCTACCAGTACCAGTGATTACCTGGTGGATGTGTGGGGAGAGCTTGAAAAAACCGCCAAAACAGTCGGTGGTAATGCCATGGTTATTGCAAACGCATCATTGGGAAGTCTGACTGTAACCGGTACGCCGACGCAGGTTCGAAATGTGGAAGAATGGGTTAAAAATCTGTCCGACAATTTGAGCCAGCAAGTTGCGATTACCGTGCATGTTTACAGGGTTAAAATTTCTAACGAAGATAATTACAACTGGAACCCGAGCGTTGTATTTAAAAATCTGTCAGCAAATTATGGCATCACGGTTGCCGCGCCTCAAGCACCTGCTGTTTTAACAGGCGTTACACCGCTCAATTTGGCTGTCAATGTTTTGACAACTGCAACCGGCAGGGCGACCCCACTTAGTGGTTCACAACTTGCTTTCCAGGCACTATCTACACTAGGTCAGGTGACTGAGACGGTGCAGCAAACGGTTGTTACTTTAAACGGTCAGCCTGCACCGATTCAGGTTGCAAATCAAACCAGTTATTTGGCATCAACCACTATGGGGGCATCGACCACCATAGGAGCGGCACCCATACCTCCAACTTTGACACCGGGCACAATTACCACCGGCTTTACTGCCATGTTTTTGCCGCGAATCGTGAACGGTAAGATCCTGTTGTCGATGAATCTGACCAGTAGTTCGTTGACCGGGATGGGCAGTGTCAGTAGCGGCGGATCAAGCATCCAGACCCCCAATGTGGATCTCAGTACATTCCAGCAAAGCGTTTCGTTGACGCCAGGCGATGCTTTGCTGCTGACGGGGCTGCAACAAGACAATGGCAAAACCAATCGTAGCGGGGTAGGTTCGCCAAGCAACTATGCGTTGGGTGGCGGTGCGGATGAAAATATAGACAAGCAACTGATTTCAATTGTCATTACCGCAAAGGTTCTCTGAAATGAGGTCAGAGTTTATTCATTGCGGACTAGGTGGCTGAAATGTCCAGCACATTCGAGTTAGATAAATCAAAAACCTTCGTCTCAGGATTGTTTTGGCAGCCGTTATCCGGGACGTCAACGGATTGGAACAAGGAAACACGGCGCCTTGCGACGGAGTTAAAGTTTGATCTCGCTGTTCGCCGTACAACCACCGCGCCCCAGGTTGGATATGGCGCTATTTCTGACGGGCTAAAACCAGGTCTTTTATCTGCCGCTATTGTTGTCGCCAAAACACTGGAAGTCGAATCTGACGCTCGCGATTTCCTTTGTGCGACCGAAATTCCTGGCGGACGCTGGCTTTATGTTGCACAAAGAGAAGGCGTTATCTTGCCGGACGGCGACATGATCGGCGGCGAAGATGAAATCAGATCCAGGCTACTCAATGATATGTCCTTGGGTAACTGGTCATTGATTTATGCGCCCGAACATTGGGGGGTATCAAACGCAAAAGAACGTCCATTCGAGGACTTTCTTTCAAAGAAATCTGGCAAAAACGTTTATGAAAAACTGTGGGCATTACAACCAGTTGATCGATGGGCCTCACTTCGTTCGAAACCAAGCAAGATTATTGTGCCGGTAATTGTTGTTGCGACGATTGTTGCAGGCGGTATGTATGGCTATAAAACATGGCAAGCCAAAAAGTTAGTTGAGGAAAACAGGCTTGCAGAGCTGCAAACATCCCAGGCAGTTCCAACTGGATCACCCATCAAACCGGTTGAACATCCCTGGAAGTCACAGGCTAACGCCAGAGATTATTTAAGCTCATGCATGAATGCCATTGATCATGTTAAATCACTGTGGCCTGGTAACTGGACGCTGCAGGATATGGTTTGTGCCAACGGATCGTTAACTGTGAAATGGAAGAGGCAGGAGTACGGTTGGATTAAACACCTCTTGGAGGTCGAGCCTAATGCCGTCCTTGCCAGCGATGGAGAAACCGCATTCCTCTCGCTTCCACTTGTTCTCCAGAATGGGCGCGATGAACCTGTCCCAAAAGAAAATGAACGAGTGCTGACCATGTACGGCACTGCTCAAGAGTACCGCTTTGCTGTCACGATAACCAATCCACCAACGGCTGTTGTGATGCCTGGGCAAGAAAACGCCAATAAGCCACAAGTGCAGGACTGGCGCGAATTAAAGTGGGCGGCGAACGGCATCACATTGCCGCCCGACGTGGTCTTGTCTGCGCTTGATGGCAATGGCTTTCGTCTGACACAGGCTCGGGCTGTTTTTAACAGTGGGATTGTTACTTGGAATTTGGAGGGAATGCAATATGTTCAGCCGTAAAAAGATGTTATTGATCGCAATCATGGCAACGATATCAAACAGCGTTTTTGCTGAAACCGTTGCCATGCAAATTAAGGTCATCAATGAAAATGTCGCTGTTTTATCCGCGAAATTAGCGGAAATGGACGTAAAAGCAAAAATTGCAGGGAAACAGCAGGAAATAGATCGGCTTGGCGTGTCAACAGGCGTATCGCAGACAGATGCCGCAGCCAAAGAATTGCCCGTGGTTAGATCCATCGAAGGTGTAGATGGGCGAATGCTGGCCATTCTTGCTACGGGTAGCGGGGAAATAAAGACGGTTGTCAGGGGAGACAAAGTTGGCGAATGGACTATCAATAAAATTGATGTTAACTCGGTTACCTTGGCGCACGGAAAACAAATCGTCCGGCTTGGTTTCGGTGCCGAAGCACCGGCCACTCTACAAATACCCCAAGGTGGAATCCCTGCTTCTGGATTCCCATCGACAGGACCTCGCTGATTCGAAAATGGCGGACTTAATCGAATCTAATTCTGAGGTCGGCAACGCCAATATTTTGACGGCGCATGGCGGCGAGTTTTCCATCGGAGATGAGCTGAGAGAAATTCTCTGCTATATGGATGATGGACGCTTGTTGATATCAAAATCACATGCATTCAATCCTCATGTGCGCGGCTTTATCGGGCGACTGGAAAGGATGGGCAGGCCGTGCGAAAAATTACATGTGGATATGTCGGTCATCACGCGGGCTTACGCAGGTGAAGCATCAGGTAATCAGGACCGTTCTGCATCGGATATGCAGCGTGCAGCAAAAGAACTGTTCAATAAGGGCGTTGATCTGCGCGCATCCGATATCCATGTGCGGATCAGTAAACGCAACAAAACACGCATTTTCTTCCGCGTGCACAATGATCTTGAGTTTGTCGAAGAGCATCCATACGACTATGGCGATCAGCTCTGCTCGACCATTTACCAGGCCATGGCGGACGTGTCTGACAGTACATTTGAACCCCTTTCTCGGCAGGATGCACGAATCGGCGACCAGGCAAAGCTGCCGTCGAAACTGGACGGCATCCGTATCGCGACGAGCCCGCAAGTCGATGGCTACATCATGGTTATGCGGTTGCTCTATAACGACGCGACGGACAAGATAGATCTACAGTCGCTAGGATTTAATACGCCACAGTGTGACGCAATCACGTTCATGAAAAAACGCCCAACCGGCGTGAATATTATTGGTGGGCCAACCGGGTCCGGCAAGTCAACGACGTTACAAAGGATTCTCACATCCTCGATCAAAGAAACCGAAGGACGCAAACACGTCATCACAGTGGAAGATCCGCCAGAGTATCCCATTAACGGCGCTGTACAGACGCCGGTTACCAATGCTGATTCAGAAGAAGAGCGTTCGCGCGCATTTCAACAGGCCATCAAGGCATCCATGCGGCTCGATCCGGACATCATCATGATTGGTGAAATACGCGATACACCATCGGCCAGATTGTCGATACAGGCCGCAATGACAGGACACCAGGTGTGGAGCACTGTGCATGCTAATAGTGCATTTTCGATAATTGATCGTCTGATCGATCTTGGCGTATCACCTGAATTGATTTCAGACCCTTCAATTATCACGGGTCTTGTTTGTCAACGATTGTTAAAGGTGTTGTGCAAATGTAAAAAGCCATTAACTGAAGTCTTGGATCGGTATGAAGAAAATGATCTACGCAGAATAATGAGCATGGTGAGACTCGACAAAGTATTTGTTCAAGGCAATGGATGTGAGTGTTGCCGTAATTCTGGAATCATTGGTCGAACTGTGGTGGCTGAGGTGGTTGTTACCGATCAGCGTCTTATGACTTTCATCAAAAAACAAGACCGGGTCGGCGCGATTGAATACTGGAAGAAAGATCAAATGGGCATCTCAATGCTCGATCACGCCATCGAAAAAATTAACATGGGATTGGTCGATCCGTTCCAGGCAGAAGATGTTATTGGGCCACTAAGTGACCTGGTTGAACCTCAGGAGAGTATCAATGACGCCAGTTAATATTTCATCATTCGAGCAGAAATTCGCGCAATTCATGTTCAAGTCAGACAAGACTGGGCGTCGTCGTTTATGGCTAAAACTAGCCAAACTGATTAGTAATGGGGTACCCATTCTTCAGGCACTCGGAACCCTGTATGCACGCCGAGTCGCATCTGGTGGAGAAAAGCATCCTCATGCCATCGCTTTTAACGAGTGGATACGTGGTATTCAAAACGGCGCACGGTTATCCACCATGCTTGAAGGCTGGACGGGTGATGATGAGCGCATGCTAATTTCTGCAGGTGAACAATCCGGCACGATGGAAAAAGCGTTTATCTCCGCTGCTCGTGTCATGGAAGCACGTGCGCAAATCAATAGTGCTGTTTTTAATGGCTTGGCATATCCATTCGTGTTGCTAATGTTGGTATTCGGGGTGCTTTATTTATTCGGATTCAAAATCATTCCCGCATTCTCGAAAATAGCACCGCCAGAAAAATGGACTGGGTTGGCGCACGCCATGGTTGAGGTCAGTATGTTTGCCCAATCCTGGTTGTGGCTGATCGCTATTGTAATGGCCTTTATTGTCATCGCTTTTTTTGTGTCGTTACCGAGATGGGACGGACCGATGCGCATTCGTTTCGACCGCTATGCGCCTTATGGCATCTATCGCGTGATGCATGGTAGTACATGGCTGATTGGCCTGTCGGCGCTGGTTGAGGCCGGACTTCGAGTAGAGACCGCTTTACAACAACTTTCCACAACTGCATCACCCTGGTTGCGCACTCGTATTGATGCTTGTTTGCGCGGCACTCGATCAGGACTCAACGTTGGCGAGGCGCTGGCGCGTAGTGGATATGAATTTCCTGATCGTGAAATCATCGACGATCTGGGGGTCTACTCATCCCTGTCTGGGTTTGATGCCGCACTCTCTATTTTGGGCCGCGAGTGGCTTGAAGAGTCTGTGGCTCAAATCAAGGGGCGAATGGGTATTGTGTTCGGCGTCAGTATGCTGATTGTGGGGCTGGTGATCGCCTTCATGGTCGGCGGAATGATGAACATGCAGTTGCAGATGTCTGCGTTGATGCAAGGTGGTTTACGGTAGTTTTTTATTGATTCATAACAATTAAGGAGTTTCACATGAAAGTGCAAAATTACAAAAATTTGAAGAACCAAGCGGGTATGACTTTGATGGAAGTCATTGCCTCTCTGGCGGTGATGGCGGTCGTCGTGGTCGGTGCATTGTCTCTCTACAACTCTGCACAGTCGTCGCAACAATCGACGGCAATAACGCGGGACCTGGCGGCAGTACACTCTGCACTGGGTGGTTTGTTCGCAGGGCAGGGTACCTATGGCGCAGCCGCCACTAACTTGAATGCGATCCTCAAAAGCACGAATCGTGTTCCGACAACCATGTCAGCTGATGCGTCATCACCTCCAATTATTACCACCGCGCTGAATGGTACGTTAACCGCTTTGGCTGCGACTGCAGGACAATTGGAAATCGATCTCACCAATATTACATCAGATGTATGTACCTTCCTCGCAGTAAATTCCAGTGGCTGGAAAACGCTGGGGGTTGGTGCTACAGGTGTAACAAATCTGCCAATACCCACAACACCAGCTGCAGCCGCCACTGCGTGTAGTGTGGTTGCTGTCAACAAAATGATTTTTGTAGGCAACTAATAGTGATGGGTATGTTACGAGATATCGTTTTCTCTGACATTTATCTCGGCCAGAGTGCATCCTGGCTGGCCGGGGTACCTGGAACACTAGATCCGGTTCCGGCGCCTCTTGAGTGTGAGGCAGAATTGTCAGAATTGAGGGTTATGTGCAATGAATTTGCTGAAAAATCGGCAAAGAGTGAATTTGCCATTCGTCACAATAACGTTGCGTATCGTGCGTCAACATTACGTAGTTTAACTGAACATGTTTATGTTTTAAGACGTTTTCCAAGTGAGATACCTGAGTTGTCCTCATTGGGCATTCACCCGGGGTACATCTCGCTATTGATGCAGCCCAGGCTGACAGGATTGCTAGTAATTTCCGGTGCATTCGGTCAAGGAAAAACCACCACTGCATCTTCTATCATCAAAGCACGTCTGGCAAAGTTTGGCGGCGTCGCTGTCACGATTGAAGATCCACCAGAAATGCCGATGGAAGGCCGGCACGGTGAAGGCGTGTGCTATCAAACATGGGTAAATCATGGTGGCTTTGGTGATGCATGTAGACAGGCCGCCAGATGGGCACCATCGATCATTTTTGTAGGCGAAGTGCGTGATGCTGAAACTGCCGCCGAAGCCTTGCGCGCTTCAATCAATGGACGGCTGGTCGTTTGCACCACGCATGCTGATTCTGTGGTCATGGCAGTTGAACGCTTGTACTCGCTGGCCAATGGTGTAGCCGGTAATTCGGAAGATACAGCTAGCCTGTTGGCGGGTGGATTGCTTGGCGTGATGCATCAACGCCTGGAAGGTGAGCCGAAGAGGCCGAAAATCGAATTTCTATGGCTACGTGGAGAAGAAACGCATGGGCCAAAAAACCTCATCAGACTACGTCGTTTTGATCAATTGTCATCTGAAGTGACGTTGCAATTGAACCGTTTGTTAATGGTCGGTAAGAAGGTCGCTGTACCGTGATTGGATTATGGGTTGCGCTGGTCGGTGCCATGTTGTTGGCTATCAACCTGGCTACAGGTGTTCCTGCCCAACAACAGCAGATAAGGACGCTTGTAGCTGATGTGGCTGCGACCAATTTTTATGCTTATCGAGCAGCGGTCATTACTTACTACAACGCTAATCCCGCTGCAAATGGCACGATTGCGGATGGCAGCATGACGTTTCTCCCGGGTTATATTCGTGATGCCAGATGGACTAACCTCATCCAGGGCGGAACGCTATTTGTGTACTCAACTGGCACGGCTTCTATTGATGCGGTGACAACCATGTATCAAAAGGGCGGAAAGTCGCTTTTGATTGGGAAAAAATCAGCCGGCGGAAATCTCGTCAGTGCCACCGGGACGGATACGGGAATTCCATTGCCGGCAGTTATTCCGGTCGGCGCAATTACCATCGTGGGGAATTAAAATAGGCTATGTCACAGTTAAATAGTGGTAGCTGCTCAAGCCATATAGAAACTGGACATTGATGGGCAATATAAATAATCAACACATTGATTATTAACAATAAATTTAAATACTCGTTTAACATCAACAATTAACTGTGACATAGCCTTAAAATATGACAGAAAGCCGAAATTTCGTTCACGAGCTAGCCCATATTGCCAGTTCTGACTTGCCATTTACCGATATGCTCATCGAATGTGATTCGCCAATTATGTTCAAAATGCCCGGTGGATGGGAGTCTATCGACGGGACTAAATCACCGAACATAGAAGAAATCGAGATACTGATGGATGCGATCGATCCAGACTGGAGAGACAACATCCTCAAAGGCGCAATCAATCGCCCGCTGGATCTGACCGCCTGGCGCCTACGGATAAATGCCTATCTCGCCTTCGGTGGTAACAAGGTCATGATGTCCATCCGCCGCATTCCAATAAATCCACCGAATCTTAATACTACCGGGCTGCCGTCAGCTGTCAGGCTGTTGATTGAGGCGCCGCGCGGCATCATCCTGGTTGCCGGGGCAACAGGTAGCGGAAAAAGCACCACCATGGCGTCCATGGTCGACGCTATCAATGAAACAAAAAACGCGCATATCATCACCATTGAAGACCCTATTGAGTACATATTTACGCGAAAAAAATCTATTTTTTCTCAACGAGAAGTCGGTGTGGACACTAGGTGTTTTTTTGATGGTGTGAGAGATGCTATGCGTCAAAGACCGGATGTGATTGTAATCGGAGAAATACGCGACAAGGACACTGCAGAGACCGCCATACTGGCCGGCGAATCCGGTCACCTTGTAATTGGTACGCTACACGCTGGCTCCGCAGTGGGTGCCATACAGAAATTGCTGGCCTTCTTCCCCTCTCATGAGCGCGAATCAAAACTACAGTCACTGTCCAGCAGCCTGGTAGGCGTGATCAGTCAAATTCTGTTGCCGCGTGCTGACAAGAAAGGCTACGTGTTGGCAACAGAATTGCTGGCCAATCACAAACAACAGTTTTCAAAACTAATCGGTGATCCGGAAAAACTTCAGTCATCGCTTGATCGAAAAGAAGATGGCGTTTCAAAAACGATCGTAGATAGCTTGGTCGAACTGGTCAAAGAAGGAAAAGTATCGAAGTTGGATGCGATGCGTGCCGTTTCCGGAAATATGACGCTGTACGATAAATTGAAAAACGTTTAATTGCCTTCAGATCATAAACGGAGTGGTTTTTAAAGGACATTTAT
>JAVHRN010000049.1:0-55896 GCA_036171695.1 Gallionella sp. | reverse complement strand
GACAGACCAGCTTAAACTAGACTGATTTCTGTCTTGACGGATGGGTCCACCATAAACTTTTTTCATAAGAACTCCGGTGATTGTTAAATTAACAAGGGCGCGAGTGTAAATTCGACGGGGGGGGGTATGTCAAGCCCAGCGGCCATGCGCCAAACGGGAAAGAATGCTCGTATTAGCGACATATCTACTTACCTATGCCCGCATCACGAAGACATTCTTAAATGTGCTGAATATCCGCTTTCTCCGATATGACAACCTACCAGCGGGTTATCTGAACTTATCCCATTTAAACAAACTCCGTTATGATTCCACATATGAATACGAATCACGACCTCCTCTCCCGTAGCCGCTCCTCCGTCTGGCATCCCTGCACGCAAATGAAGCGCCACGAGACGCTGCCTCTCGTGCCTATCGCGCGCGGCGAAGGGGTGTGGCTGTACGACCTCGACGGCAAACGCTATCTGGATACAGTGAGTTCGTGGTGGGTGAATCTATTTGGACATTGCAATCCGCGCATCAACGCCGCCATCACCGATCAACTCGGCAAACTGGAACATGTGATGTTGGCGGGCTTTACCCATGAGCCTGTGGTGCAGCTTTCCGAACGCTTGCGCGAACTTGCCCCTGCCGGATTGGGGCATTGCTTCTACGGTTCGGATGGCGCATCTGCCACCGAGATTGCCTTAAAAATGAGCGCACACTTTTGGCGTAACACGGGCAAGCTGCAAAAATGCGAATTCATCAGCCTGCAAAATAGTTATCACGGCGAAACCTTGGGCGCGCTGTCGGTAACGGATGTGGCGCTGTTCCGTGATGCCTACGGCTCACTCATCAAACAGAATGCGACCGTGCCTTGCCCTGATTGGCGCGATGCTGATTCTGGAGAGCGTGCGGAGGACTACGCGCTGCGCTGCGCTGACTCTCTGGAGAAGCATCTGCAAGCGCATCACAACAGCATCGCCGCCTTCATCGTCGAGCCGCTGGTGCAAGGCGCGGCAGGGATGGCGATGTATCACCCCATCTATTTGCAACGTGCGCGTGAGCTGTGTTCTCAATATGAAGTGCATTTGATTGCGGATGAGATTGCGGTGGGCATGGGACGCACGGGGACGATGTTCGCGTGTGAACAAGCTCCCCCACCCCAACCTCTCCCCCGTGGGGAGAGGGGCTTAACCCCGCCCCCTGAAAGTGACAGCACTGACGATGCGCAGCACAAGCTCGCAGAACAACAGGGAATCACCCCCGATTTTCTGCTCATCTCCAAAGGCATCACGGGCGGTTATCTGCCGCTGTCCATCGTGATGACGACGGACAGCATCTACCAAGCGTTTTACGATGACAAAACAGCGCGCGGCTTCCTGCATTCGCACTCCTATACGGGCAATCCACTGGCGTGCCGCGCGGCCTTGGCCACGCTGGACATTTTTAAGCAAGACGATGTGCTGAATCGCAACCGCGACAAAACCGCTTTTTTCAATCGCATCGCCGCGCCCTTGCGCGAGCATCCAAAAGTTAAACATTTCCGCAACACAGGGATGATTTGGGCGTTTGAAGTAGCATCGCCGCACGCCGATTTTGCGCAACGTTGTTTTTCGCTGGGCTTAAAGTACGAACTGCTACTGCGCCCGATGGGCAACACGGTTTATTTCATGCCGCCCTACACCCTCACCGAAGATGAAATGCAGTTACTGGTGAACCAAACTTTGAAAGTGATTGACGAATTAATATGAACTACCGCGCCCTCGTTTTCTTTCTCTTGTTTGCCTCTTATGCGCACGCTGTGCCGCTCCCCGCTACCGTTAAGGCAGAGCTTAAACACGCAGGCATTCCCGAATCTGGCATCGCAGTGGAAGTGCGTGAGATAGGGAGGCACGATGCACGCATCAGCATCAATGCCACGCGCCCAATGAACCCCGCCTCCACCATGAAGTTGCTCACCACCTATGCCGCGCTGGATTTGCTGGGCCCGGCTTACACGTGGGAAACCGAGGCGTATCTCGATGGCGAATTAAAAGCGGGCGTGCTCAACGGCAACTTGATTTTGAAAGGCTATGGCGACCCCAAGTTCACCATCGAGCAGTTCTGGCTGTGGCTCAATGAGCTGCGCTCGCGTGGTCTGCGCGAGATTCGCGGCGACTTAATTCTGGATCGAAGTTTTTTCGACCTGCCCGCACACGACCCTTCCGAATTCGATAGCGACCCCGCACGCGCCTACAACGTGGGGCCTGATGCACTACTCATTAACTTCAACACGCTACGTTTGCGCTATATGCCCGATGGTGAAAACCTGCGCATCGTGAGCGAACCACCGCTAGATGGATTTGTGCTGGACAATCAACTCACCCCTAAAAATGAAAAAGGTAATTGCGACAATTGGGATGATTACTTTAGTGTGCAGCCGCTTGGCGATAGCGTGGTGTTACAAGGTGACTACCCTGTGGGCTGCGGCGAGCGCGAGCAAAATTTAAGCGTCATGCCGCACACCCGTTATGTGGGCGCAGTGTTTCGGGCAATATGGAAAGAGCTAGGCGGCAGCCTGCAAGGCACTGAACGCGACGGCCGCGTGAGCGAAGGCGCAACCCTGTTTGCCACCCATCGCTCCGAACCGTTAAGCGGCATCATTCGCGACATCAACAAATACAGCAACAATGTAATGGCGCGCCAAACTTTTCTCACGCTTGGTCTCGCCCTACCCAATCCCGCCGCGCCCACAAGTCCAGCCAATGACGCTGTGTTGCTCGCAAAAAGCGAAGTCGGTGCGATGAGCATTGACCGTAGTAAATTGGCGATGCAAATATGGCTAGAGAATAAGCAACTACGCTTCCCCGAGCTGGTGTTAGAAAACGGCGCTGGGTTATCACGCCAAGAACGCATCAGCGCGTCACATATGGCACAGCTGCTGCAACACATTACTGAACATCCTTTGCGCGCCGAACTAGAAGCCTCGCTGCCTATTCTGGGCGTGGATGGTTCTGTCAAAAAACGTCTGAAAAATAGTCCTGCTGCTAGTCATGCTCACCTAAAAACAGGCACGCTAACGGGCGTAAAAACCATCGCAGGCTACGTGGAATCCAAAAGTGGCACAGAATGGATTGTGGTGTTTTTCATCAACAGCCCTTACGCCCAGCGCGGACAGGATGCACAGGACGCTTTGCTTGAATGGGTGCAACAGCAATAGCTAACGGGAATTTCTAAAAATTCAAATTTTGTCATACCGGCGAAAGCCGGTATCCAGTTTGAAAAATAAAGTTCCTTGCGTAGCAAGGGCAAAGCCCCTTCTATAAAGCCAGTGGGCACCGGCCTTCGCTGGTGTGACGAATTATTAGAGATGTCCTAATGTATAATCCGCAACCATTTTGGGGGTAATGCCCCTGTTTATTTGGATACAACATGATGAAAACAAAATTAACCCAGAACTTACTTTTCGCTGCGGCACTCTGCATCGCGCCCTACTCGATGGCGCTGGCGCAAGACACGACCGATGCGCCGTCTGCCAACTCAAACAATTCTGCTGCTCAAGATACCGCCCTCATCGCTGACGATAAAAATTGGTATTTCTCATGGGGCTACAGCCGCCAGTATTACGCACCTTCCGACATTCACGTTACGCAGCCAGGACTAGGCAATAATTTCACCGTGCATCAAGCCAAAGCGACTGACTTCGCCACCAACATTCCAGGCACGATTGACTCCACCTTGAAGTTTAATTTCTTCGCCCCCCAGGAAAACATTCGGATTGGCAAGTTCATGGATGCCGAGAAAACTTTCGCCATTGAGTTCTCGCTGGATCACACAAAATACAACACCAACATTGGTCAAACTGCACGCGTGACGGGCACGATTCACAATCAGCCCGTCAATCAAGACATGGTGCTCGACAAGAATTTCTTCGATTACAAACTGCACAACGGTTTGAACCACATCATGCTGAATGCCGTTTGGCTGAACCACTTGTATGGCCCAAAACAAAAACCCGGAGATTTAGAAGCCATCAGTCGCGCCGGGGCAGGGATACTCATGCCCCACGCCGACAATACGATTGACGGCCACCCCAATGAGCTGGGCCCCAAATGGGTAAATAGCTGCTGCTTCGCCAGCAACGATTGGTGGCAAATACGTGGCTGGACAGTGGGGGTTGAAGTGGGCGTACGTTACCGTATGACTGAATCCCTGTATTTGGAACTGACGGGCAAAGAAGCCTACGGCGTGCTGCGTAAAGTCGCCGTCTATCAAGGCAACGCTGACCAAGAGCTATGGCTAACCGAAGGCGTGATGTCGTTGGGTTATCTGTTCTAATCCAGCGTTCCAACAGACGAAAAAGCCGAGGACTTCCTCGGCTTTTTTGTTTCTAGCAACGCTCAAAAATCACAATCCCAACTCACCCCACATCGCATCTACCTTCGCTTTCACTGCCTCATCCATCACGATGGGCGTACCCCATTCGCGTTGCGTCTCGCCGGGAAATTTATTAGTGGCATCCAGCCCCATCTTGCCGCCCAATCCACTCACAGGCGAAGCGAAATCGAGGTAGTCAATCGGCGTGTTCGGCACTAACAAGGTGTCGCGCACGGGGTCCATGCGCGTGGTAATCGCCCACATCACCTCCGCCCAATCGCGCACGTCGATGTCGTCATCCACCACGATAATGAACTTGGTGTACATGAACTGGCGCAAGAAACTCCAGATGCCGAACATCACGCGCTTGGCGTGTCCCGCGTATTGCTTTTTGATGCTGACCACCGCCATACGATACGAGCAGCCTTCGGGCGGCAGGTAGAAATCGGCAATCTCGGGAAATTGTTTTTGCAGCAGCGGCACGAACACTTCGTTCAGCGCCACGCCCAGCATGGCTGGCTCATCGGGCGGTTTGCCGGTGTAGGTGCTGTGATAGATCGGATTGGAACGCATCGTGATGCGCTCGATGGTGAACACGGGAAATTTATCTTGTTCGTTGTAATAACCCGTGTGGTCGCCATAAGGGCCTTCGAGTGCCACCTCATCGGGATGAATCACGCCTTCCAACACGATTTCGGCGGAAGCTGGCACTTGCAAGTCGTTGCCGATGCACTTCACCAACTCGGTCTTGCTACCGCGCAACAAACCCGCGAATTGGTACTCGGATAATGAATCGGGAACGGGGGTGACCGCACCGAGAATAGTCGCAGGGTCAGCACCCATCACGACTGCGATTGGAAAAGCTTGCCCCAGATTTTTTTGGCAGTGGTCACGAAAATCCAACGCGCCGCCGCGATGCGCCAGCCAGCGCATGATGACTTTATTTTTGCCCAACACTTGCTGGCGATAGATGCCCAGATTCTGCCGCGTCTTGTTCGGCCCGCGCGTCACCACCAATCCCCAAGTGATAAGCGGCGCGACATCGCCCGGCCAACAATGCTGAATCGGCAACTTGGATAAATCCACCGCGTCACCTTCCCACACGACCTCCTGACAAGGCGCAGAAGACAATACCTTGGGTGACATGGTAAGCACCTGCTTCAAGATCGGCCACTTGTCCCACGCGTCCTTCAGTCCTTTAGGTGGCTCGGGTTCTTTCAAGTAGGCGAGCAACTTCCCGACCTCGCGCAACGCGCTGACATGCTCTTCTCCCATGCCCAAGGCTACGCGGCGCGGCGTACCAAACAAGTTGGCCAGCACCGGCATCTTGTGTCCCACCACGTTCTCAAACAACAAGGCAGGCCCTTGCGCGCGCAACACGCGATCGCAAATCTCAGTCATCTCAAGATGCGTAGAGACAGGTGCACTGATGCGTTTGAGCTCACCGATTTTTTCCAGTTGTGAGATGAAGTCGCGCAGGTCTTTGTATTTCATAGCGGGTGTTTTTGAATAGGAAAATCTGTTCACAAATGACGCAGATTCACGCAGATTTTGTTGTGGTTTTAATGGCGGCGAAGCTGCGTAATCTGTGGAAAAAGTAGGTTAGTAAAACTTTGCTTCGCCAGCGGGGCGCGTTTTGAAACGCTTGTGTACCCAAAAGTATTGGGCAGGCATTTCTAATACGCGTTGTTCGATAAATTCGTTCATGCGCCTCGCATCGGCGAGGTCGTCGCCTGTTGGATAGTTTTCCCAGGCGGGATAAAAGGTCAGCACATAACCGGTGTCGGTCATACGCGTGATGCTGGGCACGACTTTCGCCCCTGCCATCTGTGCGATGCGCGCTAGGCTCGCCATGGTCGCAGCGGGTACGCCGAAGAAGGGTATGAACGCGCCGTCCTTGATGCCTTGGTCTTGATCGGGCGGATAAATGAACGGCATATTGGCGCGCATCCCCTTCAAAATCGGGCGCAATCCTTGTTGGCGTGAATACAATTTTTGCGTACCGAAACGTGCGCGTTTTTCCAGTAACAACGCGGTCATATATTGATTTTTTTGATTGGCATACATGCACACTGTGTCGGCATGTTGCGCAATCCATTGTCCGCCTGCATCCATACCGACAAAGTGAGGAGTCAGCAGGATGGAGGGCTTATCTTTGATTGCATCAAAGTGTTCTATCCCTTCTACGCGTATCAGACTGTTGATGCGTTCCGCGCTACTCCACCACAAGATGCAGCGTTCAATCACCCCGCGTGTAAACAGCTTGAAGTGCTGTTGCACTAAGGTTACTCGTGCGGCTTCGCTCATTTCTGGAAAACATAATTGCAAGTTAATCGTGGCAACACGGCGGCGTTCTTTTGCCAGTAAAAATAGCGTCGCGCCCAAGCCGTTGCCGATGGCTACCAGTGCGCGATAGGGTAAAAAATGCAACAACCAAAAAATAAAAACAGCAAGGCGAGTTATCATAAAAATTGAGAGTGGGTCAGTTTTGAGTGGGAGCGGCAACACCGTGCGGGACTTTGTAGCGGTTGTAGCTCCATAAGTATTGCGCAGGCGCAGTGGTGATGACGCGCTCTAAGGCTTGATTGATTTGTAGCGGCACAGATTGCGTGAAATCTAAGGCTATCGGTTGGATGTGTAAGTCATAGCCGCGACCTTGAGATAGACGTTCCGCCGCCACCAACACAACTTGCGCGCCACTGCTTTGCGCTAATCTCCCCGTGAGAATCATCGTATAAGCAGGGCGATGAAAAAATGTAGTCCATTCGCCTTCGCCATTGCCGGGTACTTGATCGGGGAGCAAGCCGATACCTTCGCCGCGCTTGAGTGCCTTCATCAATAGACGCACCCCCCCTAAGTCGGCGGGTGCGAGTTTGGAAAATCCGCGCGCGCGCCCAGCCAGCATAAAGTCCTCCAACCAAGCTAATTTAGGTGCGCGGTACAAATTGGTCATGGCGGCATCTCGCCCCAAATACAAGCCCGCCACTTCAAAACAGCCCCAGTGCGGCGTGAGCACGATAAGGCCTCGCCCTGCCGCTTGCGCGGCTTCCACATGCTCCCAGCCGTCTATATTGCGTACCGCCGCATAGACTTGCACGACAGGGCGGCACCATACCCAAGGTAGCTCCAGCACGCTCTTACCTGCCTCGGCTATGGTTTGCTTGAGTAGCAACTGATAACTGTCTTCATCGTGATGCAACTCGGCGGAACGTAAGTTTTCCCGCATACGCTGAGCATATTGAGGTGAAACCCAATAAATTAACTGCCCCATCACCGCACCGCAGCGATGTAACACTGACAGAGGTAAATAAGACAGCAAGCGAAATAAAATACGGAACAAGAATGAGGTCATCGGCGGGTGGGCGAACTATTTGCTACAATGCGCGCCTTAAATTTTGAGTGGTTGAGAAAATTGGTTATGAGCGAGTATTTATTTACGTCAGAATCGGTATCAGAAGGTCATCCTGACAAAGTCGCGGATCAAATCTCCGATGCGATTTTGGACGCGATTCTAACGCAAGATCCTTATGCGCGTGTAGCCGCTGAAACATTGACCAACACAGGTTTGGTGGTGCTGGCAGGTGAAATCACTACCAGCGCAAATGTTGATTACATCCAAGTGGCGCGCAACACTATCAAACGCATCGGCTACGACAATACCGACTACGGCATCGACTACAAAGGATGCGCAGTACTGGTGGCTTACGACAAACAAAGCCCGGACATCGCGCAAGGTGTGGATAGAGCCTCGGATGATTTTCTGAATCAAGGTGCGGGCGACCAAGGCTTGATGTTTGGCTACGCTTGCGATGAGACACCAACGTTAATGCCGCTGGCGATCTATTTGGCGCATCGCGTGGTCGAACGTCAAGCGCAGTTGCGTCACGATGGCCGTCTGCCTTGGCTGCGTCCCGATGCGAAATCACAAGTAACGATTAAATATGTCGATGGCAAACCTTTTGCGATTGATACCGTGGTGCTGTCCACGCAACACGCGCCAGAAATGTCGCTAGAGCAAATTCGCGAAGCCGCGATTGAAGAAATCATCAAGCCGATGCTGCCTAAAGAATTGATTAAAGGGAATATCAATTATTTGGTAAATCCAACAGGACGCTTTGTGATTGGCGGACCGCAAGGTGATTGCGGTTTGACGGGACGCAAAATTATTGTTGATACCTACGGCGGTGCAGCCCCACATGGTGGTGGTGCGTTCTCTGGCAAAGATCCTTCTAAGGTAGATCGTTCGGCCGCGTATGCAGGGCGTTATGTGGCGAAAAATATCGTCGCCGCAGGTTTGGCAAGCAAATGTTTGGTGCAAATTTCTTATGCGATTGGCGTGGCAAAGCCAACCAGCGTGATGGTGGACACTTTCGGCACCGGCAAAATTTCCAATGAAAAATTGACCGAGCTGGTATTGCGCCATTTTGATTTGCGCCCTAAAGGCATCGTGCAGATGTTGGATTTGTTACGCCCCATTTACGAAAACACGGCGGCGTACGGTCATTTTGGTCGTGAAGAACCTGGTTTCACTTGGGAAAACACTGACAAAGCAATCGCGCTACGCGAAGACGCAGCTAAATAATTCAAGAGCACGCTATGCAACTTTACGCTTTCGGACTTAACCATCAAACCGCACCCTTGTCCGTGCGGGAGCAAGTCGCGTTCAATGTGGACGGGATGGAAAACGCGCTGCGCGATTTAGTCGAGAACGGTGCGGCCAAAGAAGCGGCGATTCTGTCCACTTGCAATCGCATGGAGTTGTATTGCAATGCCGCACAGCCTGATCATGCTATCGACTGGCTGGCGCAATATCACCACTTGCCGCGTACCGAACTTGAACCCTATTTATATCACCTACCTCGCGAACTCGCGGTCAAGCACTCCTTCCGCGTAGCAAGTGGCTTGGATTCTATGGTGTTGGGTGAGCCGCAGATTTTGGGGCAAATGAAGCAGGCGGTACGTCAGGCAGAACAAGCTGGCACGATGGGCTTTTTACTGCATAAATTATTTCAGCGCACTTTTTCAGTCGCTAAAGATGTGCGTACGCAAACTGAAATCGGCGCGAACTTGGTGTCGATGGCGGCTGCGGCGGTGCGCTTAGCGGAGCGTATTTTCCCGACTATTTCTGAGCAGCGCGTGTTGTTTATCGGCGCGGGTGAAATGATCGAACTCAATGCGGTGCATTTTGCAGCGCGCAATCCTCAACATATCACGGTAGCCAATCGCACCTTGGATCGCGCGCAAACCTTGGCGCGCCGTATCAATGGCACGGCAATTACTTTGGCGGAATTGCCTGAACAATTAGCCCAACACGACATCATCGTGACCTGTACCGCCAGTCAGTTGCCCATCTTGGGTAAAGGTATGGTGGAGCGCGCACTTAAGGCGCGTAAGCACAAGCCTTTATTTATTGTGGATTTGGCTGTGCCGCGCGATGTGGAAGCCGAAGTCGCACAACTGAGTGATGTGTTTTTGTACAGCATGGACGACATCGCCGAGGTGGTTAAAGACGGCATGGATGCGCGTCAGGGGGCGGTCAAAGAAGCTGAAGTGATTATTGATTCGGGTGTGTCAGATTTTGTGCATTGGATGGAATCGCGCGAAGTTGTGCCGACCATCCGTGCCTTGCGTGATCATGCCGAGCGCAGCCGCCGCCACGAGTTAGACAAAGCCCTCAAGTTATTGGCAAAAGGCGAGTCTGCCGAAAAAGTATTAGAAGCGATGAGTAGCGGGCTGACCAATAAATTTTTACACGCGCCTACGCACGCGCTTAATCAAATCCACGGTGGTGAGCGCGAGACTTTCCTTGATGTGGTGCATCGCCTCTACCATCTAAATTCAGAAGAATAAATGAATCCAAGTATTGCCGCCAAATTGGCGCAGCTCGCCGAGCGTCTGCTCGAAGTTAATGAGCTGCTCTGCACCGAACAAGCCACCAAAGACATGGATGCGTTTCGCAAGCTCAATCGTGAGCGCGCCGAGCTTGAGCCTGTGGTGGAGCTTTATCACGCCTATCAAACCTGCTTAGACGACATTGCTACTGCGCAAGAAATGGCGGCAGATCCTGAAATGTGCGATTTTGCTGCGGACGAAATAAAGCAAGGTAACGCGCGCTTGGCGCAATTGAGCAGCGAGTTGCAAGTGCAGCTGTTACCCAAAGACCCCAACGATGAACGTAGCGTATTTTTGGAAGTGCGCGCGGGGACGGGGGGCGATGAAGCGGCGATATTTGCAGGCGATGTGTTCCGCATGTATGCGCGTTTTGCCGAACGTAAACGCTGGCAAGTTGAGATTATTTCCGAGAGTGCGGGCGAGATGGGCGGCTACAAAGAAATCATCGCGCGCATTGTTGGTCTGGGCGCGTATTCGGTGTTGAAATTTGAGTCGGGCGCGCATCGTGTGCAGCGCGTGCCCGCCACCGAAACGCAAGGTCGTGTGCACACCTCGGCGTGTACTGTGGCGATCATGCCTGAGGTGGATGATGTGGATGAAGTGGTGCTCAATTCCGCTGATTTGCGCATCGACACGTTTCGCGCGTCGGGCGCAGGCGGTCAGCACATTAACAAAACCGATTCGGCGGTGCGTATCACCCATCTCCCGACTGGCGTGGTGGTTGAGTGTCAAGATGGTCGCTCGCAACATCAAAATAAAGCACAGGCGATGCGGGTGTTGGCGGCGCGCATTATGGATGCGCAAGTGCGCGAGCAGAACGCCAAAATCGCCGCGACGCGTAAAAGTTTGGTCGGCAGTGGCGATCGCTCTGAGCGCATCCGCACTTACAACTATCCGCAAGGCCGTATCACCGACCACCGCATCAATCTTACTTTGTACAAAATGGATGCCATCATGGATGGCGACATTAGCGAATTGAGCAGCGCATTGATGGCGGAACATCAAGCCGAGCAACTCGCCGCGATGGCAGAAGATATTGCTTACTAAGTCGAGCTATCGCTGCCTCGCCATGAGCATTCAAGACACACTCGCAACTCATACCAAGCAACTACAAACCGCACTCCAGCTAGATCTCAGTAGCGCGCGCATCGAAGTGCAATGCCTGTTGCAAGCGGTGCTGCAAGTGAATCGAGCGTATCTGATTGCTCATCCAGAACGGGTTTTGAGCGATGCTGAATCAGGAGCTTATCACGCGCTCTTGGAGCGGCGTTTACAGGGCGAACCGATTGCTTATTTGTTGGGCGAACGCGAATTTTTTGGGCTTACTTTTAAGGTTACGCCCGCCACCTTAATTCCCCGCCCAGATACCGAATTGTTGGTTGAATTAGCCCTCGCAAAAATTCCTCAGCAAGGCGTGTATCGCTTGTTGGATATGGGCACGGGCAGCGGCGCGATTGCTTTAAGCATTGCTCATGTGCGCCCGAATGCGCAAGTGGTTGCGGTGGATGCTTCGCTAGCCGCGTTAGCCGTGGCAGCAGACAATCAGCGCGCCTTAAAGCTCAATAACGTCAATTTGCTCCATAGCGATTGGTTTGCTGCATTAGATCAACAGTGTTTCGATATGATTGTTGCTAACCCGCCCTATATCGCAGCCGAAGATGTACATCTGACCCAAGGCGATGTGCGCTTCGAGCCACTGACCTCACTCGCGTCGGGCGCGGACGGCTTAGACGATATACGCCGCATCGCCGCGCAAGCCTTGCAGCACCTCAATCCGCAAGGTTGGCTGATGTTTGAGCACGGCTACGACCAAGCCGCAGCGGTGCGCGAAATTTTGCAACAAGCAGGCTTGCAAGCAATTTTTTCCGCGCGCGATTTAGCGGGGATTGAGCGGGTAACAGGCGGGTGCGCGAGCTAACGCATTCATCTAAAAATCAAAATGCTAGACGTAAAGAAGCCGAGCAAACTCGGCTTCTTTACGCTAAGGACAGACTTATTTTTCGCTTTTAAGAATCGTACCTAACGTTAAAGTTTTGACGTGATATTTGCCTTCGTAATCTTGCAAGCTAGACAAATCATTGCGCGCCATGATGATGCCCATTGTAGGTTTTTGCTGGATAAAAATGATGTCACCCGCTTTCACATCTACTTCAGTTTCTGCCCAGTTTTCAGCTTTGGAATAAATTTTATGCACGCCGGGCGCGACCGAAAAATACACATATTGGCTGGAGCGGTTGTAACCCATTTCAGACGTATCTTCTTGATTGTCCAAAAACACATTGAAACGCGTTAAGTCAGCCCAGTTGCCTAATAAACCACTGAAGGCAGGCGTGCCGCCCGCACTTCCAGGACGAACTACATAAATCATGGCATTGCCTGTACTCGGCAACATTGGCAACTGGTAGTTAGCTATTTCCGCTTTCATTTTTTCTGGCGTAATCCCCGCGCAGCCTGTGATGAACAAGGCTAGACAAGCGATGAGGGTATAGCGGATTGAGTTTTTGAATTGCATTTTTTTGCTCCTAAAAAATTAAAGCGGCGGCTCAAAAATATGAGCCGCCGCTGTTTAACACATGAACACTCTAAAAGTTAAATTTAGAAGTTGTACACACCGCCTACTGAAACCATTTTGATACCAACATCGCCAGCATTGGCACCTGTGCCAACGGTTACTTTACCGAAGTCTTCGTATTGCGCGCGGATAGCGAATTGCTTGTTGATGTTGTATTGACCGCCCAAACCGAAAGTTAGAGCTGTTTTAGAACCGCTAGCAGAAGCATTTACGCCAACGTTTGATGTCAATGTTGCATCAACTTTGGTGTTAGCAAAACCCAATTTACCAAACACGCCAAACGTGTCGTTGATTGCATAGTTAGCTACGCCTGCAACTTGTAAAGACGATGTTTTCAATGTTTCTTGTGCCGTCACACCACCACCCAAATTGCTGTCAATGATTGAGTTGCCAATCATTGCATAACCCGCTTCAACAGCGAACATAGGCGTGATGTTGTAACCTGCTGCGAAACGGAAAGCACCTGGATTTGGATATGCTGTCGTGCCAGTTGGACCGCCATTTGCGTTGCTATAAGACACTGAACCCAAATCTACTGCGCCGTAAAACTTACCGGTGTTATCCGCCAAAGCAGGCGTAGCAATAACGGCTGACAACAGTGCAACTAATGCGATTTTTTTCATGCTGTATTTTCCTTGAAAGTTTTAATTGAAAGATTCGCTAACGCGCCATTTTTTGCAGCATCGCCAGTGCTATCAAACTAGCCTGCTAAAAGGAATAACCCATTTCAGGATAACCCGTTGCGGGTTATTACTCTGGGAGCATGTCCCGCTCCTTACACACGCATCAATACGATATTTTCCGCATGCTGCTCATCGCTGCGCGCCAAGATTCGGGGCTGACGCAGGTGCAAATTGCGGCGAGCTTGCATAAGCCGCAAAGCTTTATTTCTAAGTATGAACGCGGCGAACGTCGCTTGGATTTTGCCGAGTTTATGGAGCTGGCGAGTGTTTTGAATATCGACACCAGCGCATTTATTGCCGCCTATCAAGCGGCATTAGTCACCAAAGCCCATGTGCGCCGTTATGTGCACCCCAAATAAAATCGAGTTTCAAATCTCTCAGCTCCTCACTGCGCTTAAATGTTACGCATCGTGCTTGACGCATCCCCCTTGCAATCACTACAATTCCCGACCATTTAATTCGGGTAATAGCCATGACTACTGATACGCAAAAACGCATCCACGAACAAGTCACCACGCACGCGGTGGTGTTGTATATGAAGGGTAATCCTAAGTTTCCGCAATGCGGTTTTTCGGCGAATGCGATTCGCATTTTGAACGCGCTAGGCGTGACGGAATTGTTTACCGTGGATGTGTTGCAAGACGAGGCGATTCGTCAGGGCATTAAGGATTACGCCAACTGGCCAACCATTCCGCAGCTGTACATCAAGGGTGAATTTATCGGTGGCTCGGACATCATGACCGAGATGTATCAAAGTGGTGAACTCAAGCAAGCACTTGCCGCTTAACCCCCTACATCAGCCATTGTATATAGGCATTCAAGCATATAGGCTTTGTGAGGCGGGATGGCTATAGTTCGTTCCGAGTGCTGAAGTTCTGAGTTGGCAACAACTCTTATTCATACTCTCCTCCTATTGGGGCAATCGCAAGGTTGCCCATTTTTTTTGCCCTAAATTTATGCGGTTATCTGACAATTTATCCAGTGGGTGCGCAACACACGATGCCTTGCAAGCCGCGTGTGGCACTGACCGTACAGCGCAGAATAAATTTGCCTAGGCTGTGCTTTGTATGGATAATGCGCGCCTTCGTGTAACCCCAAAAGTGCGTACCCCCGCCGCACCTAACTTAGCTAGGAAAAGAAAATGAAAGAAAATACTCACCCAAATTATCAAGAAATTACCGTGACTTGCAGCTGTGGTAACAGCTTCAAAACTAGATCTGTGATGACTAAACCGACACTCGGTGTCGAAGTTTGTTCTGAATGCCATCCGTTCTACACTGGCACACAAAAAATTATGGATACGGCAGGTCGTATTGATAAGTTCCGTCAAAAATACGGCACTAAAGTGGCTGCTTAATTCACTGCAAAGTGCCTTTTAGCAAGGACTTTGCCTGATATGCAAATTAAAAAAGGCGGCTTAGGCTGCCTTTTTTATTGCTTCGTTTTAGAACGGGAATAGAGATGAAGATTGTGCGTAATCGTATAGGTTGGCTGATAGGCGTGTTAAGCCTGTTGGCTGGCTGCGCGCAAAATCCTGTTACGGGCGGGGCGGACTTCGTGATGATGTCGGAGACTCAAGAGTTGGCGGCGGGGCGCGCCGCTGATGTTGAAGTGCGTAAGCAATATCAGGTGTATGCCGATACGGCATTGCAAAATTATGTGAATCGGGTCGGGCAAAAACTCGCGGCGCACAGTCATCGACCTAATTTGAGTTACCAATTTACGGTGCTTGATTCGACTGAAATCAATGCCTTTGCGCTGCCTGGCGGATATGTCTATATCACGCGCGGCATCTTGGCATATTTGAATAGTGAAGCTGAGTTGGCGGCAGTGTTGGGACATGAGATTGGGCATGTCACGGCGCGCCACGGGGTGCGTCAACAAAGTGCTGCGCAAGCCGCCAATATCGGGCTGACTATTGCGTCTATTTTTGTGCCGCAATTGCGTAATCAAAATGGCCAAAATATCGGCAATGTTGTGAATGGCGCGTTGTTGTCTGGCTATGGACGCGATCACGAGTTGCAAGCAGATGCGTTGGGCGCGGGCTATTTGGCCGCGACGGGTTACGATCCGCAAGCGATTATTCAAGTGATTGGCGTGTTAAAAAATCAAGAAACGCAGGATGCGATTTTGGCCAAGCAAGAAGGGCGTGAGGCGCGTCGTTATCATGGTGTATTCGCCACCCATCCCGATAACGACACGCGCTTAAAACAGGCCGTTGCCGAGGCGGGCAAGCAAAGTGTCGCGCAGGCTTTTTTAGGGCATGACGAGTTTTTACACGCGCTAGATGGACTGACTTTTAATGAGGCCAGTGAGCAAGGGGTGTTACGCAACAATGTGTTTTATCAAGCTGAGATGAACATTGCCATTGCCTTCCCACCCGCTTGGCAAGTACACAATTTAGCCGATGCGTTGTATGCGTTAAGTGATGCGGCTGCGGCAAAAATCAATTTTAAGTTTGACGATAAACCTCTCGGTTCGGCTTTGGCGTATGCGCAACGCTTGGGCGGTGCGGGTGCGCAAATCGAACCACTCACTAGCCACAATTTAGAGGCGGTGTTGTATAGCCAGCCTACGCGCAGCGGTGCGGTAATTTATGTTGGCTCACGCGCTTATGTCATCGAAGCCGAAGCTAAAACGGCGGAGTTGTTGGCGAAATATCAAGCCGAGATACGCGCGACATTGCTGAGTTTTCATAGCCTAGATAAGGCGGAATTACCGCTCGCTAGCGCGCTCAAGCTGCATGTCGTGAAAGTGGCGAATGGCGAGACTTTTAGTGCGTTGGCGCAGCAATCACCGCTGGGCCAAGCGGCTGAAAATTATTTGCGTTTATTGAATGGAATGTATCCCGCTGGTGAGCCGCAAGTTGGGCAATTTATTAAAGTGGTGCAATAAATGTATTTCATTAAACCAACCGACCCAAATCCCGTCACCCCCGGCAAAGCCTTTATGTTGTTTATGTTGTGCGCGATCTGGGTCGGCATGGGTTTGATTGGGCATGACCCATGGAAGCCCGACGAGGCATATAGCTTTGGCATTATTTATTGGTTCGTGCAGCACGGCGATTGGCTGGTGCCAACCTTGGCAGGCGAACCCTTTATGGATAAGCCGCCGTTGTTTTATTGGACCGCCGCGCTATTGGCCAAAGCCTTGGCTTGGCTGCTGCCCTTGCACGATGGCGCGCGCTTAGCGAGTGGCGTGTATAGCGGGTTGAGCTTGTTGTTTATTGGTTTGGCGGGGCGCAAGTTGTATGGCGAAAATCGCGGTTGGGCAGCGGCGATTATTAGCATTGGCTGTCTCGGAATGTTGGTACATGCGCACCAAATGCTCACCGATTTAGCTTTGCTGGCAGGCGTGGCGATGATGCTGTACGGTTTTTCGCACAGCCAAGAAAAGTCTTGGCGTGCGGGCTTGTTTATTGGGCTGGGTATCGCGATGGGGTTTATGGCGAAAGGCTTTATCGCACCGATTTTGTTTGTGCTGATTGCGCTTGCGCTGCCGATTTTCTTTGCCGTTTGGCGTAGCCACACTTATGGTCGCAGCGTGGCACTGGCAAGCTTGTTGGCACTGCCGCTGATGGCGATTTGGCCAGCTCTGTTGTATCAAAAATCACCACAATTATTTAATGACTGGATCTGGACGCACAACCTTGGTCGTTGGTTTAACTACGCGCATCAAGTTCCTGGCAGTGAATCGCTTTACTACTTACAGAATCTGCCGTGGATGGCATGGCCAGCTTGGCCTTTAGCGGTTTGGGTAGTGTGGAAATCGCGGCGGCGGTTGGCGATGCGCGACGACTTGCAATTGCCGTTGGTGAGCTTCGTGGTGATGTTGCTGACCTTGAGTTTTGTGCCCAACATTCAAGAAGCCTTTGCCTTGCCGATTTTGTTGCCGATTGCGTTGCTAGCCACCGCTGCGTTGTCCATGCTCAAACGCGGCGCGGCTAATGCGTTGGATTGGTTTGGCTTAATGGTGTTTGCGTTGTTGGCGATTGCGCTGTGGTGGGGTTGGCTGGGCTTGTTGGATGATAACGGCGCAAAAATTACCCAAGTGTTGCGCGCCTATCAACCGAGCTTTACCCCGCAGCTAAATTTGACGGCATTTGGCGTGGCGTTATTTGCGTCATTGCTGTGGTTGGTATTGGTGTGGCGGGTGGGGCGTTCAATGCGCCGCGCGGTGGTGAATTGGGCTGCGGGCATGACTTTGATTTGGACATTGGCGATGACGCTGTGGCTGCCTTGGTTGGATAGCGGTAAGAGTTATCGCAACATGACTGTCGCTTTAGCAAAAGCCTTACCGAATCATTACCAGTGCATTCGCCGCGAGAATTTAGGCGATGGGCAACGCGCCATGCTGCATTATTTTGGCAATGTCTTGACCGAAGTCGATGCGAAAAAACGCTGTGATTTACGCTTGGTGCAAGGACATAAATTATCCAAACCGCTGCTCAATGAAACCCGTTGGCAAAAAATTTGGGAAGGCTCGCGGATGGATGATAAGAGCGAGCAATATCGGCTGTATCAGAAAGTGCCGAGTGTGCAGGAGTAAGGGCGCGCGAGTTGATTAGGCTCGCGGTGGGCTGCGACTAAAGCGTTGCCCGTCGTTCTGCATCGCCAGCCATGCCTTGGTGTAGCCGCAGTTGCGCGGCTTTGAGCGCGTCGGGCAACCCTAGCAACACCAACACATCGCCTGCCAGCAGTTGTGTTGTGGCAATCGCTTCTGCGCCGCGTGTGCCATGACGACGTACCGCGTTGACTTCAACTTTTAATTCTGCCAAAGCCATGTCCGCCAAAGATTTACCGACGGCGGCATGTTCTTTTTTGAGGTACACACTTAAAAAACGCGGTTGTAGATTATCGTTTTCATCGTGCGTTTCGTTTTGACGGAAATAGCCGCTAAACACCGCATAACGTTGCGCACGGCTAGACTGAATTTGGCGGATCACGCGATTGAGTGGCACGCCTGCCATCAGCAAGGCTTGCGAGGCGAGCATCACACTGCCTTCGACCACTTCTGCCACCACTTCCGCCGCACCCGCGAGCTTAAGCACTTCGACATCACTCTCGTCGTTGGTGCGCACGATGACGGGCAAGTCGGGACGCAGTGCTTTCGTGTGATGCAAAATCGCCAACGCTGAGTGGCGATCTTTGTAAGTAATCACCATCGCACTGGCGCGCATCAAGCCCGCCGCCATCAGCACTTCGCGCTTGGCGGCATCGCCATACACGACATTGCGCTTTTCTGCCGCTGCTGCCCGCACGCTATGCGAGTCTAAATCGAGTGCAATAAATGCTAAGTTTTCTTGCTCTAAAAAATTTGCCAAGGTATGGCCGCTGCGACCATAACCACAAATAATCACATGCGCTTTGCGCCCCATACTTTGAATGGCGATTTGGTGCATTTGCATGGCGCGATTGGTCCATTCTGAAGCGGAAAAAAGTCGCGCAATCGCTTCGCCATGTTGAATTAAAAATGGTGCGCACAGCATCGACAGCAACATCGCGGCTAAGCTAATTTGCAACGTGTCCGATGCGAGCAAATGCGCTTGATTACTTAAGGTCAGCAACACAAAACCAAATTCACCTGCTTGCGCCAAGCCTATGCCGCTGCGTAATGCGATGCCCCAGTCTTTTTCGACCAGTCGCGCGAGTAGCGTCACGATGACGGCTTTGCTGAGAATTAAAACGATGACGGCGACGATGACCCAAACCAGATTTTGTAACACCAAGGCGAGGTTGAGCTTCATGCCGATGGTGACAAAAAATAAGCCTAACAACACATCGCGAAACGGCTTGATGTCTTCTTCCACTTGGTAGCGATATTCTGTTTCGGAAATCAACATGCCCGCCACAAATGCGCCCAAGGCTAGCGATAAGCCCGCCAACTCGGTTAAATAGGCAAGCCCCAACGTGATGAGTAACACGTTGAGCATAAACAGCTCGGAAGATTTTTGCCGCGCCACGAGATGAAACCAGTGGCGCATCAGGCGCGGCCCGAACACCAGCAGCAACACCAGCACCAGCGTCGCTTTGAGGGTGGCAAATAATAAAATTGCGGCAAGGTTCGGCGAGTTTTGACCGAGGGCGGGAATGATAATCAGCAGCGGTACCACGGCTAAATCTTGGAATAACAACACGCCCATCATTTGCCGACCATAAGGTAAATTTAACTCGGCGCGTTCCACCAACATTTTGCTCACGATGGCGGTGGACGACATCGCCAATGCACCGCCTAACGCTAGGCCAGTTTGCCAATTCATATCGAATAAAGTTGCCGCACCTAGCACCAGCAATAGCGTCGCCAGCACTTGTGCGCCGCCCAAACCGAACACCGTGCGCTTCATCGCCATCAAGCGACCTAAGCTAAATTCCAAACCGATGCTAAACATTAAAAACACCACGCCAAATTCGGCTAGGTGTTGAGTGCCCGCCGAGTTGGGTAACCACGCCAGCGCGTGTGGTCCGATAATGATACCGACACTGATGTAGCCCAACATGGCGGGCAAATGCAGTAAACGGCACAGCACCACCACGAACACGGCGGAGGCTAATAAAATTAAAACCAAGGATAGGGAGTTGTCCATCAGGATACAAAATGTTGATTGCGTGCAGGTCTCGATGATGCCGTAAAAGTGCGTCCGCGCGCTAGTTTTTAATGCGTTTTTAGGACTCGATTACGAACGGCAAGGGATGCCGCCGCGCGACCCGTTAGCAAAATTTACACACAAATTTTTTTAGCCGTTACAATGCGCCCTCGTTTTAAGTAGTTTGTTTCTTCGCATCATGGCGCGAAACATTTGCACTACTCGTTTTACTTTTCCCTAAGCAGCACATTAGCAGCACATTTTTTATCGTTTGATTTTGCTTGAGGCATTTTTGCGTCCGCATTTTCAGCCACATTTTTGAGGTTATCGCTATGCGTCATTCATTTGCCGCGTCTGCTCATGCCGCTCCTAGTCCAGAACCTACGATGGAGCTGAGCGTGGATCAAGACAATCTCATCGTGCGCGTCAACGCCGCATGGGATACGTTTGCGCGTGCCAACGACGGTGTGGATTTGGCGAATGACGCGGTGTTGGGATTGAATTTATTGGATTCGATTAGCGGTCGGGTGAGCAAAAATTTTACCTTGACCGTGTTGGAACTGGCGCGTCGCCGCGAGCGCGAGGTGGTGTTCGACTACCGTTGTGATTCACCGCGCGTGCGGCGTTTTATGCGCGCCCATGTCAGCGCGGATAGCAGCGGTGCAGTGCACTACTGCCATGAGCATTTGTATAGCGAAACCTTTCCCCATTTAGTCAACTTCAAAACCGCCGCACAGCGCGGGCGTGCAACTTTATTGCGTTGCAGTATTTGTAACCATGTGCGTGATGACGGCTTGTGGCGCACACCTGATAGTCGTCCTGCCGAGGTGTGGACGGAAGTGATTTATGGCGTGTGTCCGAGTTGTGAACAGATGCTCAAGGAGTGTTGATGGATGCCCTAGCTGATTTAGAAATTGCGATTTTTGATAGCAGCGCCTACACGCGTTCTTTGCTGTTAGAACGCTTGGCGCGAATTGAGCATTGTTCGCTCCATGCGCATGAGGCGTGGCTGGATAAACCACTGGATAAATTACTCGCAAACGCCAGCGTGGTGATACTCAATCATCATGTGAATGACACGCCGCCAGTGGATTTTTTACCGCACATTAAGCGGCTGTTGCCGCACTGTTTGGTGGTGGTCGTGACGAGCCCTGGTGCACCGCGCCGCGCCTTGGAAGCCTTGCATACTCAACAGCCTTGTATCGACAGACTGTTTGATAAGCCGATTGATTTGGCGCAATTGAGCGAATTTCTGAGTGAGCGTGTGACGGCGTTACGCCAGCAAAAAAAATTAAATCACGAGCATCTCAATCTGTTGCGCTTCTTACCGACGGGTGCGTTGCGGCGCATTTTTGCGCAGCCCGCACCGGGCAGTGCCGAGCTGTTTGATATGACGGTGATGTTCACCGACATTCGCGACTCGACGCAGCTCATCGTGCGCGAAAGTGCGCGAGCTTATTTTGCCAATCTCAATCGCGTGTTGGCCAGCCAAGCCGAGCTAATACGACGTTACGACGGCATGGTGGTCAAGACTACAGGCGATGGTTTGTTGGCTGTGTTTGAAGGCGCGGCACGCTGCCACTTGGCGTTGAAATGTGCCAGCGCGATTCAACAGTCTAGCGAAGCGAAAAGTACCCCCGTTGGCATTGGCATCAGTGATGGTTTGGTGTTGACGGGCATCTTAGGCACGGCGGAACACTTTCATTTTGATGTCATCGGTGCCCATGTTCATTTGGCGGCACGCTTGTGCAGCTTGGCTGCGGCGGGCGAAATTTTAGCGACCCAAGATGTCGCCAGCAAAGCGCGTTTTGCATTTGAATCGCTGCCTTTGCCAGATGCTTTAACCGTGCGCGGCTTTAATGAAGCCGTGCCCTGTATTCACATAACTACTTAAGGGAAATGCTGTGAAAAACCAATTTAGCGATCAACAACTCAGCCACATCATCGACCAATCTTTGATTTATCAATGTGCCTGTCCCGCCCAAGTAGCCAAGCATTTAATTGGTCTGCGTGATTTGTACGAGTACCAACAAAACTGCATCAATCAAACGGCCACTGACAAGGCAGTGCATCAGCGTATTGCTGCCGATACGCTGCGCGCGCACAGCGCACTGGAAGAATGTTTGTATGAAGTTTTGTTTTTGGAGGAGTGGGATATGGCGACGTTGACTATGCCCGTCAGCTTGCAAAAAACGCCCCGTGATTTTTAACTTAATAAGGAAACTCCCATGTTAGTTCGTCTGATTTACGCCAGCTATTCCACTACCAATTTGAATGCACAAGACATCACGCAAATTTTGCAAACTTCGCAAAAAAATAACAGCGTGAAAAAGATTGGTGGCGTGTTGTTTTATTCCGATCGCTACTTTTTGCAATGCTTAGAAGGCGAGCGACACGCTGTGAATGAAACGTATTTACGCATTGCCGCCGACCCGCGTCACGCTAAGTGCGTGATGATTGATTACAACGCGATTGCCTCGCGCTTGTTTCCGCGTTGGGCGATGGAACACGCCAATTTTTACGGCGGGCTGGATAACGAGTTGGTTATTAAATATAGCGAGGTCGGCGTGTTTCAACCGTTCCAATTTACGCCACAACAAGCCAATGCGTTTTTGGCGGAAGTGGCGGTGATTGGCGCCAATTTAGACAGCACCATGCAACGACATGCCTCGATTTCGATGACCAAAGATTAAATTTTTGGGCGCGCTGAATCCAAACGCACACGCGTTGCGTATCTCAATAAACGTTTGCCGATTACCAATCTCCTGAGGACTTCAATATGAAAAATTTGCTCCTGATTTTTGCTTTGTTGTTGGCAGCTTTTAACGCTCATGCCGCTGCCAGTTGCCCTGCTGTATTGGATGTGCGGCTTAAAGATTTGCACGACGAGCCCGCTAATTTATGCGACTACGCGGGGCAAGTAGTGCTGGTGGTAAACACCGCCAGTTACTGCGGTTTTACTTCGCAGTACAAGGGCTTGGAAGCCTTGTATCGCAAATACCAAGCGCGCGGCTTTACGGTATTGGGATTTCCGTCGAATGATTTTGGTGAGCAAGAGCCTGGCACAAATAAAGAAATTGCCAAGTTTTGTAAGCTCACTTACGGCGTGGAATTTCCGATGTTAGAAAAAGCCAGCATCACCAGTGCGCATCCTAGCGCGCCTTATCCCGCTTTAATTAAAGCCACGGGACAATCGCCGCAATGGAATTTTCACAAGTATTTAATCAGTCGCGACGGCAAAAAAATCAGCTCCTATGCCAGTGAAGTCAAACCTGATTCGGCGGCCTTTGTGGCTGAGTTAGAAAAATTATTGGCGCAATGAGCGCGCCTGATTTTTTCCGCACCCCGTTAAATAAAAAAATCATGTCCTATAAAACCCAGCGCATTGCCGTCGTCGGATCAGGTATCGCAGGCCTGTCTGCGGCTTGGTTATTAAGTCAACATTTTGATGTCACGTTGTATGAAGCCGAGGCGCGTTTAGGCGGGCACAGCAATACCGTTGATGTAACAATCGACGGAGTCGCGGTCGCAGCGGATACGGGATTTTTAGTCTGCAACGATCGTACCTATGACAATTTGTTGGCATTGTTTCGCCACTTAAAAGTCGAGCTAGTGGCGAGTGAAATGTCCTTTAGCGTACAAATTGCGCGCGACAATTTGGTGTGGGCGGGTGCGTCTCTGGCGACGTTATTTGGCGATAAGAAAAATTTATTGCGTCCCAAATTTTGGCGCATGGTGCGCGATGTGCTGCGCTTTAATCGCGCCGCACCCGCGCTGTTAGAGCAGGCAGATGGCAGCATCACTTTGCGTGACTATCTCGCGCGCGAAGGCTATAGCGAGGTGTTTGCGCAATGGTATTTGTTGCCGATGGCTGCGGCGATTTGGTCGTGTCCGACGGCGACTGTGTTGGATTTCCCCGCGCTTACGCTGATACGTTTTTTCCAACAACATGGCTTGCTGCAAGTGCGCAATCGACCGCACTGGATGACGGTGAAAAATGGCTCGCGCACCTATGTAGAAAAGTTGCGTGCAGGCATTACGCGGATTCAATCTGGCGACGCTGTGCAGCAAATTATTCGTGACGTAGCGGGTGTTACGCTACTGAGTCAATCGGGTGCGGCGCAGTTCGATCAAGTGGTGTTGGCGTGTCATAGCGATCAAGCGTTGGCGATGTTGGGCGAGCCTAGTAGCGCAGAAATTAAGCTGTTGAGCGCGATTAAATATCAGCCTAATCGTGCCGTGTTGCATACCGATGCGCGTGTCTTACCTAAGCAAAAATCGCTTTGGTCGGCGTGGAATTTTCATACCCAATCGAGCGAACAAGCCACGCAAGCGGTGGCCGTTAGCTATCTGCTGAACAAGCTGCAACCCTTGCCCATCAAGACTCCGCTGCTGGTTACGCTTAATCCCACTGCCGCGATTGCAGCTCAATATGTGTTAGCCGACATCGGGTATGCGCATCCGTTACTCGATAGCGCGGCGATTGCCGCACAAGCCCAACTACCCGCGCTGCAAGGCGTGAACCGCACTTGGTTTTGCGGTGCGTGGACGGGCTACGGCTTCCATGAAGACGGGCTCAAATCCGCCTTGCGCGTGGCCGCCGCCTTCGGTGTTGCACCGCCTTGGCACACGCCAAAAAAATGAGTGCGCCGCGCATCTATGTAGGTCAAGTGCACCATCAGCGCGTCGCACCTTGCGCGCATGGGTTTAGCTATGCACATTATTTTTTACGGATTGCCTTGAGTAATATCGAGGCATTGCGTGTGCCGTTTTTTTCATTAGAACGATTTAATTTATTTAGTTTTTATCGTCGTGATCATGGTCCGCGCGATGGCTCGGATTTAGCAACTTGGGCGCGGGCGGTGTTGCTTGAAAATGGCATTACTAGAGCGGATGGCGAGATTTATTTGTACACGTTGCCGCGCATGTTGGGCTACGTTTTTAATCCCGTGAGCTTTTGGTTTTGTCACGATAACGCAGGTGATGTGCGTGCGATTGTGTGTGAGGTGAACAATACTTTTGGCGAGCGACACCTGTATTTATTGGCGCATGCCGACCAGTCGCCGATTCAAGAAAATCAGCAATTACCGTGTCAGAAAATTTTTCATGTGTCGCCCTTTATGGCCACTGAAGGCAGCTATCGTTTTCGCTTTCAATGGCAAGAACAAGTGCGGTTTCGCATCAATCACTACGCACCCGACGACACGCTGTTGCTTACCACCGCCTTAGCGGGCAAGCCGCAGACGTATAACAGCCGCGCCTTAATCCAATTATTTTTGCGCCATTTTTGGCTCACGCTGGCAGTGATGGTGCGCATCCATTTACAAGCCTTGGCACTGTGGCGCAAAGGCTTAAAGTTTTTTGCCAAACCTGTGCCACCCACCAAGGAGTTGTCAAAATGAAGCCCCCTCATTCCACACTCAACACCTTGCAAACTGCGCCGCGCGCGACGCAAGTTTTTATCGCGCTATTGCAAAAGATTCGCCGAGGCGCACTGCATTTAACCTTGCCAGATGGCTCGCAACATCATTTCGGCGATGCGCATTTAGGGGTGCAAGCGCGCTTACATCTGCATGATGAAGGTGTCTGCGAAGCCTTGCTAGCACGGGGCGACATCGGCTTTGGTGAAACGTATATAGAAGGACGCTGGAGTTCGCCTGACGTTGCCGCACTGATTCAATTGGCGGTGCAAAATCGTGCTGAATTTGCTTCCTTGTTAGGGGGGAATGCGCTGCGTGTGGCGTGGTATCGCCTTAAACATGTGCTGCGCCGCAATACGCGTGCGGGCAGTCGCAAAAACATTTTGGCGCATTACGATTTGGGCAACGCTTTTTACGCGCATTGGTTGGACGGCAGCATGACCTATTCATCGGCCTTGTTTGCGGGCGATCACCGGCAAACTTTACAGCAGGCGCAAAGCCAAAAATACAGCCGCATTGCCAATCAATTAGGGCTACACCCAGCTGCGCGCGTATTAGAAATTGGCTGTGGTTGGGGCGGTTTTGCTGAAGCGGCGATCGGGCGTTATGGCGCGCAACTGGACGGCGTAACGCTCTCACCTAGTCAATTAAGTTTTGCGCAAGCACGCTTAAAAAAACTTGGCCTAGCGGAGCGCGCCAACCTGACGCTGACCGACTATCGCGATGTGCGCGGACACTATGATTTTATTGTCTCGATTGAAATGTTTGAGGCGGTCGGTGAAGCGTATTGGCCAACTTATTTTGCCGCGCTCAAACGTCTGCTTAAGCCTAACGGCAAGGCGATGGTGCAGACCATTACCATCGCCGATGCGCAATTTGCCAGCTATCGAAAAGGCACGGATTTTATCCAGCAATATATTTTCCCTGGCGGCATGTTGCCCTCGTTAGAAAAATTTACTGAACACGCTCAGGCAGCAGGATTGCGCGTGGTCGAGGCGCATCCATTTGGCGCGGATTACGCACACACCTTGCGTCATTGGCGTGCCGAATTTGAAGCGCGTTGGCACGACATTGCGCCGCTGGGGTTCGACGAAAAATTCCGCCGACTTTGGCATTTTTATTTGGCGTATTGCGAAGGTGGCTTTGATGCAGGGGCGACCAATGTCTATCAAATTCAACTGGAACATGCGTAAAGCACATGGCACTCAACCCAAAAATTAGCGATTGGCAGGGTCTCGTTGTGTGGATTAGCGGGGCAAGCACGGGCATCGGCTTGAGCTTGGCGGAGCAATTATTGCAGCGCGGCGCAACGGTGCTTTTGAGCGCGCGACATTGTGAAAATTTGACCGATTTGTGCGCGCGTTATGCGCGGCAGGCGCGGGTCTTTAATTGCGACATTACTGATGCAGACGAGCTGGCACTGACGCTGCAAAAAATCATTGCGCAGCATCAACGCATCGACCTGTTTATTGCCAACGCAGGGGTTTATCACGAGATGCGCGCGGTTGCGTTTGATGCCGAAAAAGCACGGCAAATGCTGGACATCAACGTGCGTGGCACGATTGCGTCAGTCGCAGCGGTCGTGCCGCAACTTATCCAACAAGGACATGGCGGCATCGCTGTGGTGGCAAGCGTGGCAGGCTATGGCGGCTTACCTAACGCGCTGATTTATGGGGCGACTAAAGCCGCGCTAATTAACTTTACGGAGACTCTGTATTTGGATTTGTCGCCGCGTGGTATCAGCGTGACGCTCATCAATCCAGGTTTCGTTGCTACGCGTTTAACTGCGCAAAATAAATTTGCCATGCCCGCGTTGTTAAGCAGTGAACAAGCCGCGCAAAAAATTATTGCGGGCTACGCACAAGGCGTGTTTGAGATTCACTTTCCAAAGCGATTTACGCTGTGGCTCAAACTGCTCAAATTATTGCCGTATCGCGCCTATTTTTATTTAGTGAAACGAGCCACACGATGAAAAATCACAGCGCGAACTTAGTCCAATTTTTTGAAAATTTGCGCCCTGAAGATGTCGCGCGCATGGGGGATTTTTATGCCGCAGATGCGTATTTTCGTGACCCGTTTAACGAGGTAAATACGCTAGCCGAGATACAAGCTATTTTTCGCGATATGTACGCCAAATTACAGCAGCCACGCTTCAAAATTCTCAATACTTATCTGAGTGAAGAGGGCGCGGTACTGGTTTGGGATTTTAGTTTTCAAGTGAAGTTTTTACGCCTGCACGACTATGTTATTCACGGCAATTCAGTGCTGAAATTCGATGCGCAAGGTCGCGTGATTCATCACCAAGATTATTGGGATAGCAGCTCTGAGCTGTACGCAAAACTGCCAATCATCGGTGCGCTGTTTCGCGGCTTGCGCCGCCTCTTTTCGAGTTCACATTAGGACGACTTATGTTGAAAAAAATCTTCGCGCCCTGCGCTTTTTTGCTCACGTTAGCGGGCTGCTCGCATACCAACATTGAGGCGTATCGAGCCGAACAACCCCGCTTGAATTTAAGCCAGTATTTCAATGGCACGATAGTTGGACACGGTATGTTTCAAGACCGCGCAGGCTTGGTGGTGAAGCGATTTAAGGTGGTTATCGCGGCGCATTGGCAAAATAATATCGGCACGCTAGACGAAGATTTTAGTTACGCCGATGGCACGAAACAACGCCGTGTTTGGACGATTACTAAGCTCGACGAGACGCATTACGAAGGTCGAGCCGCTGATGTGGTCGGGGTTGCCCAAGGTGTCGCCGCAGGCAATGCCTTGCGTTGGCACTACGTGTTGGCGTTACCCGTGGGGGAAAAAACTTACCAAGTGAATTTTGAGGATTGGTTTTATTTGCAAGACGAAAAAGTATTACTGAATCGCTCGGTGATGAGTAAATTTGGAGTGCGTTTAGGCGACTTAACCTTGGCGTTTAATAAAAATATAACGGGTCGCGAGTAATTAAAAATAACAACAGTATTGAGGTTTTTAGTTGCCACTGAAAAGAGCTGGTAGGCTAAAAATTATTTTAATTATTTTAGGAGAGAGCAAAAATGTTAGTACGTTTAGTGTATGTAAGTTATGCAAAAACCGTCATGGATGACGAAGAAATTGCAGCGATTTTGGAGAAGTCAAACAAGAATAATCGGCGCGATAGCATTACGGGTGTGTTGCTGTACTCCAATCGTTATTTTTTTCAGTGCTTGGAAGGCGAGCGTACTAAAGTGAATCAAACTTATTTGCGTATTGCTAATGATGTGCGCCATAACAAGTGCGTACAAATTCAATACAGCGACATTGATACGCGCTTGTTTTCTGGCTGGGCTATGGAGCATGTCGCGTTTAATGGGCTAGCTGATCAGTTGATGCTCAAGTACAGCGAGACGGGCTTGTTTCATCCGTATGAATTTTCGGCTGGGCAGTCACTGTCCTTGTTGACGGAAATTGCTGAGTCGAGACAGAAGCTGATGCCAGTTAAAAAGTCACTGTTCACTTGGTTCAGCAAATAGACGATTAACTGAGCCGCGCGGCTAATTTTTTGGCCGCATTTTTCATCGCACTTATCGCCCGCTATGCCCACCTTAAAACTCATCTTAGGCGACCAACTGAATCCGCAACATAGTTGGTTTGTTCAGCCCTCGGACGCGGTAGTTTTTGTGTTGATGGAAATCCGCCAAGAGACCGACTATGTGTTGCATCACGCGCAAAAAATCATTGCCATTTTTGCAGCGATGCGTGACTTCGCTGCACATTTGCAAGCGCAAGGACATCGGGTGCATTACCTAGCGATTGATGACCCGGCTAATCAACATCAATTCACGAAAAATTTAAGCGTGCTTATTGAGCACTATCAAGCCCGCGAGGTGCACTACCAAGAGCCTGATGAATACCGTTTAGATGCCCAGCTTGGCGAGTATGGGCAAGGTTTAGCGATTGCCCTGCGCCGCGTCAGTAGTGAGCATTTTTATACCGAACGTGATGAAGCTGCGCGCTTGTTTGCCGGGCGCACAAATTGGTTGATGGAAACTTTTTATCGTGCGATGCGCGTTAAGCATGGCGTGTTGCTGGATGCGCAACAACAGCCGATTGGTGGCAAGTGGAATTTTGACCAAGATAATCGCAAGCCTTGGCGCGGTCTGCCCTTTGAGCCGCAAGATTTCCGCATTCGTCACGACCATCGTGCGCTTTGGGCAAGCATACAAGCGGCGGGTGTAAATAGTTTTGGTGCGCCGAATGCGGCGCGCTTGGCATGGCCGCTCAATCGGCGCGAGGCATTGCAACAGCTCGCCGCTTTTATCGAGCAGAGCTTGCCGCACTTCGGTGATTTTCAGGATGCGATGAGCGCACAGGCGCAGCGTTTATTTCATTCGCAACTGTCTTTCGCGCTCAATGTAAAAATGCTCAGCCCCTCTGAAGTCGTCAATGCGGTGGTCGAAGCAACCGCACGGGATGAGCGCATTCCACTCGCCGCGTGCGAAGGCTTTGTGCGGCAAATTTTGGGTTGGCGCGAATATGTGCGCGGCGTGTATTGGGCGAATATGCCAGGCTATGACGAGCATAATTTTTTTGCGCATCAACGCGCTTTGCCTGCTTGGTTTTGGACGGGGAAAACGCACATGCGCTGCATGGCAAATGCACTGGATAATTCTTTGCAGAATGCTCATGCGCATCACATTCAACGGCTGATGGTGATTGGTAATTTTGCCCTGCTGGCGGGACTCGATCCGAAACAATTACATCACTGGTATTTAGGCGTTTATATCGACGCGTTCGAGTGGGTTGAGCTGCCGAACACGCTAGGCATGAGCCAGTTTGCCGACGGCGGAAGATTGGCGACTAAGCCGTATGTTTCGGCGGCGGCTTACATCGACCGTATGAGTGATTATTGCAGCGGCTGTCATTACGATAAAAAGCTGCGCATCGGCGCAACAGCGTGCCCGTTTAATGCCTTGTATTGGGATTTTTTTGCGCGCAATGCCGATAAGTTGGCACGCAATCCGCGCATCGGCATGGTCTATCCACAACTGAAAAAAATGGATGAGGGGGCGGTCGTTGCACTGCAAGCACAAGCGGCAACTTGGCGAGAAAATCTGGACGCGCTCTAACGCACCAAGCCTGCTTCAACCTCTAGCCGTACCGCCGCACCCATCAACCGCTCCAACAAGGTTAGGGCGAAATCCATTGCGGTGCCAGGGCCGCGCGAGGTGATGAGTTTGCCATCTTCCACCACCGCACTGAGTTGTTGCGTAACGTTGGGGTAGTCATCCAAGCAGGTGGGGTAGCTGGTGGCGCGTTTGCCGTCGAGTAAACCTGCTGCTGCTAACACCGCTGGCGCGGCGCAAATCGCGCTGACGTATTTGTCTTGTGCGGACATTTTTTGTAGCAACGTGATGACGCGCGCATCGGCTTTGAGCGTGTCACTACCTGGCTGCCCACCGGGTAACACAATCATGTCGTAGTCGTTGTCTAGCGCGCTATCTAGCGTCATGTCAGGGCGTAACAACATGCCGCGACTGCCGCGCAATAAGCCGCAACTCAAGCCCGCGAAGCTGACGTTTACACCGCCGCGTCGCAAGATGTTGACGATGGTAGTGGCTTCTAATTCTTCGCTGCCATCAGCGAATAACACCAGTGCGGTTTTCATTGTTCTAGTCCTAATTGATAGGCACACAGCAAGGCTTGTTTGAGTTGCGGATGGTCGGCTAAATCAGCAATGCCCATTTCGCGCGCAGCGATTGCTTGCAAAGGTGCGAACAACTCATCGGATTGATGATCGCTGACATAAGTCGCGAAATCGAATTGTCCGTCATGCAGATAGCGCGCCGCATCGCCTTGCGGATGGCTGAAAAAAATCTCTTCTTGTTGCAACACTTCAAACAAATAGGAATATGTATCTATCCCATTTTCCACTGCTAAGGCGTGATGCAGCGAGGCGAGGTCGATGTGCTTGACCAGCATCTCATCTAGCTTGAGGACGGTGTTTAAGGTGTGCGTTTCCCCCTTAAAACTAAACTCGACCGACGCGCTGATGCAGTTCATTACGCTAGACATTAGTCGCGAAAGTTTTGGAATTGCAGCGGAAAATCAGTGATGGTTTTTTTGACAAAGGCAATGGCATCTTGCAGGTCATCGCGATTTTTCCCCGTTACGCGCACGGTGTCGCCTTGAATGCTGGCTTGCACTTTCAGCTTGCTGTCTTTGATGTGTTTAACGATTTTTTTCGCCAGCTCAATCTCCACGCCAGTCTTGACTTCGCACTCGCGTTTGACTTTATTCCCGCTGACTTTTTCGATCTTTTCGCTGATTTCCAAACACTTAATATCCACGCCGCGTTTGGTCAACTTACCGTTCAACACATCTTGTACTTGATCGAGCTGAAACTCGTTGTCCGCCCACACCGTGAGCTTCAATTCGGCCTGTTCCACGCGCGCGTCCGAGCCTTTGAAATCAAAGCGTGTCGAGACTTCTTTGTTAGTCTGTTCAAGCGCATTTTTAACTTCAGTTTTTTCTACTTCTGAAACGATGTCGAAGGTTGGCATGGGGTGGCTCGCTATAAATTAAAAAGAAAATTTTGTCCGCAGATTACATAGATTTACTCAGATTAAAACCTGTTCAAAAGACTGAGTGCCGGCAGTAATTGTGCTCGCCGCTCGCTCTTAAATCTGCGTCAATCAGCGTAATCTGCGGACGATTAGGTTTTTATAAATTTAGCCAAAACTGCAAACATAGTTCACCACTTCAGCCGCTTCGATAACGAAGCTGCCATTGGCGGGCACGGAAAATTGGCTACCTGCGGTATAGGTTTTGAATTCGCTATCGCCGCCTAATTTCACGCGACAAGTGCCATCGGTGATTTCCATAATTTCGGGTACGCCGACGTTGAAGGTCAGTGTGCTAGGCAGAATCACCCCACAAGTTTTGCGTGTGCCATCGGCAAACAAAACCGAATGCGAAACGCATTTGCCGTCGAAAAATACATTGCCTTTTTTGATGACGCTAACACCGTTGAATTGCTCTGACATGAAGCTCTCCTAATTATTTTCTATGTTGCAAATTGGCCGCGATGCGTAAGCGCAGTGCGTTCAATTTAATAAAGCCTGCCGCATCTTTTTGGTCATACGCGCCCTTGTCATCTTCAAAGGTGGCGATGGTGGAATCAAACAGCGAATCTGTTTTGGAATCACGTCCGACCACAATTACATTGCCCTTGTACAGTTTGACGCGCACCCAACCGTTGACGGTAGATTGCGTATGGTCAATGAGGGTTTGCAAGGTGCGACGTTCAGGACTCCACCAGTAACCGTTGTAAATCATGGACGCGTAACGCGGCATCAAATCGTCTTTCAGATGCGCGACTTCGCGATCTAAAGTGATGGATTCGATAGCGCGATGCGCCTTCAACATAATCGTGCCGCCTGGGGTTTCGTAACAGCCGCGCGACTTCATGCCCACGTAGCGATTTTCGACCAAATCCAGACGACCAATGCCGTGTTTGCCGCCGAGTTGATTGAGCTTCGCCAAGACGGTGGCGGGAGTCATGGTCGTGCCATTCAGAGCCACGATGTCGCCGTTGGCAAATTCCAAGTCCAAATATTCCGCTTCGTTCGGTGCGTTTTCAGGTGACACCGTCCAACGCCACATGCTGGCTTCCGCTTCCGCAGCAGGATTTTCCAGATGACGACCTTCGTAGGAAATGTGCAGCAAGTTGGCATCCATCGAGTACGGCGAGCCGCCTTGTTTGTGCTTCATGTCGATGGGGATGCCGTTCTTTTCGGCATACGCCATGAGTTTTTCACGCGACAACAAATCCCATTCGCGCCACGGTGCAATCACTTTGATATTGGGATTGAGCGCGTAAGCACCCAATTCAAAACGCACTTGGTCGTTGCCCTTGCCCGTCGCGCCATGCGAGATGGCTTGCGCCCCCGTCATATTGGCGATTTCAATCAAACGTTTGGCAATCAATGGACGCGCAATCGAAGTGCCGAGTAAGTATTCGCCTTCGTAAATAGTGTTGGCGCGGAACATTGGAAACACGAAGTCGCGCACGAATTCTTCACGCAAATCGTCGATGTAAATGTTGGCGGGTGTGATGCCCATTTTCAACGCTTTGGCGCGCGCAGGTTCGAGCTCTTCACCTTGTCCTACGTCAGCGGTGAAGGTCACTACTTCGCATTGATAAGTATCTTGCAGCCACTTCAAAATAACCGAAGTGTCGAGACCGCCCGAATAGGCGAGAACTACTTTTTTAATGTCAGACATAAATGTTTTCCTAAATTACAAAAATTTTATTGAGCGGTGAGTTTGGCAACCAGCGCACGCACGCGCCCAGCGAATAGCAGCACACAAATCATCGCGACGGGCCACGCCAAGACGAAGGCGCGCACCCAGCGGCTGCAATAGCCGTCGCCGAAACCTGTGTTCACCCAAGTAATGAAAGCCGTCATTACGAATGCCATCGCAAACGACATGAGCAAGGCGAAAAGTTGCGGGGCAAATTTGGCGGGAATACGCATTACGCTACCTTGCCTAACAGCAAATACTCCATAAGAGCCTTCTGCACGTGCAGGCTATTTTGGCTACCGCCGCCGCTGCGCGGCTTAACATTAGCTACGCTCACGTTAGCGTCCGCCGAAACAGGCTGCATTTGAGTGTGTGATTTCATTTAGCTTGCTACTTTGCCTAACAGCAAATACTCCATAAGAGCCTTCTGCACGTGCAGCCTGTTTTCTGCTTCATCCCAGACTACTGATTGCGCGCCGTCGATTACACCAGCAGATACTTCTTCACCGCGATGCGCAGGCAAACAGTGCATGAACAGCGCGTCTTTGGCGGCAACGCGCATCATGTCTTCATCAACTTGCCAGTCGGCAAAATCTTTCATGCGCTCTTCGTTTTCCGCTTCCCAGCCCATCGAAGTCCACACGTCGGTGGTAACCAAATCCGCGCCTTTGGCAGCTTCCATGGGGTCTTTGAATTCTTCGTAATGTTCGTGGCCATATAAGCCCGCGCGTTCTGCTTCAACTTCGTAACCAGGTGGGGTGGAGACGTGGACGTTAAAGTCCAAAATTTCCGCTGCTTGCAACCAGGTGTTGCACATATTGTTCGAGTCGCCAATCCACGCCACGGTTTTGCCTTTAATCGAGCCGCGTTGTTCGATATAGGTGTAGATGTCGGCAAGGATTTGGCAAGGGTGGTATTCGTTGGTTAGACCGTTGATGACGGGCACGCGCGAATGCGCCGCAAAGCGTTCGATGATGCTTTGTTCAAAAGTGCGAATCATCACCAAATCCGACATGCGCGAAATCACTTGCCCCGCATCTTCCACAGGCTCGCCGCGACCGAGTTGCGAATCGCGGGTGTTGAGATAAATGGCCGAGCCGCCGAGTTGGTGCATCCCTGCCTCGAAAGACAAGCGGGTACGGGTGCTCGCTTTCTCGAAAATCATCACCAAGGTGCGATCTTTCAACGGCCAGTATTTTTCATAGCGTTTGAAGCGCGCTTTGATGATGCCGGTACGGGCGAACAGGTATTCGAGCTCGTCGCGTGACAAGTCTTTGAATTGCAAAAAGTGCTTTACAGGTGTGCTGGTTGGCATAATGCGTTTCCGATTGGAGCGGTTAGGACTGCAAAAAATCTTTAATGAGCGGGCACAAGCCATCGACTAATTGTTGTGCTTCGGCTTGCGACATAATCAGTGGCGGCAGTAAACGAATCACGCTGTCAGCCGTAACGTTAATTAGCAATCCTTGCGCTAATGCTCGTTTGACCAACTCGCCGCAGGGTTTGGCTAGCTCGATGCCCAACATCAAGCCTTGCCCGCGAATTTCTAGCACGCCCGCAACACCGTTTAATTGGCTGCGAAAAGCCTGCTGCATAAAGCGTCCCAGCGCGTCGGCGTGTGCCAATAAATTATCTTGTTCGATGACGTTCAGCGTAGTGATACCCGCTGTGCAAGCCAGTGGATTACCGCCAAAAGTAGAGCCGTGATTGCCTGGGCCAAACACCTTTGCCGCTTTGCCCGCCGCCAGACATGCGCCGATGGGCATCCCCGACCCTAAGCCTTTCGCCAGCGTCATCACGTCGGGCAAAATACCTGCGTGTTGATGCGCAAACCACTTGCCAGTACGACCAATGCCGCATTGCACTTCGTCCAACATCAACAACCAATTTTGCGCATCACAAATGCCACGCAGTTGTTGTAAGTATTCGCTGCTCAAGGTGCGAATGCCACCTTCGCCTTGCAGGGGCTCGACCAACACGGCCACTACGTTGCTGTTGTTAGCAGCGACTTGGCGCACCGCGTCTAAATCGTTGTACGGCACGCGGACAAACCCTTTGACCAGTGGCTCGAATCCGACTTGTACTTTGCGATTGCCTGTGGCGGAAAGCGTCGCCAAGGTGCGTCCGTGAAAGGATTTTTCCATCACGATGATGCAGGGGTTTTCAATCTCGCGTTGATGCCCAAACATGCGCGCTAATTTGATGGCGGCTTCATTGGCTTCGCAGCCAGAGTTGCTAAAAAACACTTCTTGCATGTGCGTCAGTTCACACAATTTATCTGCCAACACTTCTTGTCCTGGCACTTGATAGACGTTGGAGCAATGAATCAACTTGCTGATTTGTTCAGACAAGGCCGCCGTCAATTTGGGATGCGCGTGCCCTAGCGTATTGACGGCGATGCCCGACAAACCATCCAGATATTTTTTACCCGCTTCATCCCACAGCCACGCGCCTTGTCCGTGCGTAAAAGCAACGGGCAATCTAGCGTAAGTGTTCATCACATGCGACATGGCAACTCCTCAAGTAAACGATAGCGTTTCGTTATGAACTCTGTAAAACAAACAAGCCGACATCACGGTCGGCTTGTTCTAACTGCATTCAGCACTTTGCGTCATTTAACGACAGACACTAAGCGTTGCGTTAAGCGGCGATTACGCCATTGCTTTAACCGCAGCAGACAAGCGGCTCTTATGGCGAGCAGCTTTATTTTTGTGAATGATTTTCTTGTCAGCGATGCTGTCAACGGTACTCATTGAAGTTTGGTAAACGGCTGTCGCAGCGGCTTTGTCGCCTGCTTCAATTGCTTTGATAACCTTCTTGATTGCGGTACGCAGTTCAGAACGCAGGCTGCTGTTGTGAGCATTTTGTTTAACTGCTTGACGTGCGCGCTTGCGTGCTTGTGCTGTGTTTGCCATGTTGACCCCTTGAAATTGGCTTGCGATAAAAGGCGCGCATTATAGTGACTTCCCGTGCTTTTGCAAATTTTTTTACGTTTGTTGCGCTGTCTCGGTGGCAAGATGTTGCAATGTTATGATGCGAGGCTTTTTATTTCCCCCTCTCTCACGCAATGAATCTACTTAAATCCCTCGCTACGATTAGCGGTTTAACTTTAGTGTCGCGTATTTTAGCCTTCGCGCGCGACGTGATTATTGCGGGGATGTTCGGTGCTGGAATTGCCAACGATGCTTATGTATTGGCAACGCGTTTGCCGAATTTATTGCGTCGGATGTTTGCCGAAGGTGCGTTTTCGCAAGCATTTGTGCCGATTTTTGGCGAATACAAACAGCGGCGCGGTCACGATGAAACTAAATTATTGGTCGATCATGTGGTCACGATGTTGGCCTTGGTTTTATTTGTCGTCACGCTTATCGGCATGGTTGCCGCGCCCATCATTATTTATGTCACCGCGCCAGGTTTTATTAAAGACCCCGCCAAGTTCGATTTGACCGTGCAGATGTTGCGCATCACTTCGCCTTATATCTTCTTCATTTCCTTAGTCGCAGTCGCGGCGGGGATTTTGAATACTTACAATAAATTTTGGGTGCCGGCGTTCGCGCCGATTTTGCTTAATCTGTGTTTAATCGGCGGCACGTTGTGGCTTACGCCGTATTTTGACCAGCCGATTATGGGCTTGGCGTGGGCGTGGTTTTTGGCGGGCGCGGTGCAGCTTGCCTTTCAACTACCGTTCTTAAAAAAGATTGGCATGTTGCCAACTTTGCGTTTGAACTTAAAGGATGTGGGCATGTGGCGCGTCATCAAGCAAATGGGGCCTGCGCTGTTCGGTGTCTCGATTAGTCAAATCAGCTTAATTATCAATACCATTGTCGCGTCATTTTTTGTCGTTGGTAGCGTGTCCTGGCTGTACTACGCGGATCGCTTAATGGAATTTCCATCGGGTTTGTTGGGGGCGGCACTTGGGACGATTTTGCTGCCGTCTTTATCCAAATGTTTTGCCAGCGGCAACACCGTGGAGTATTCAAAATTACTCGATTGGGGCTTGCGCCTGACTATGATGCTCGCCTTGCCCGCCGCATTAGCATTGGGCTTGCTCGCTGTTCCGTTGCTTTCAACTTTTTTTCAGCGCGGCGCATTTAACGCGCACGACGTGATTCAAACCAGTTATGCACTGATTGGTTACAGCGTTGGCTTAGTAGGGATTTTGTTGGTGAAAATTTTAGCCCCCGCTTTTTATGCCAAACAAGACATTAAAACCCCCGTAAAAATCGGAATCGTAACGTTGCTTGCGACACAGTTAATGAACTTGCTGTTCGTTAAAGTATTGGCGTGGGATCACGCGGGTTTAGCCTTGTCGATCGGCTTAGGCGCATGTTTTAACTCGGCAATTTTGTTTTATTTGTTACGCACACGTGAGATTTATCAAGCTGAAGCGGGCTGGTTGTTGTTTATGCTAAAAATTGTGTTGGCCACAACTTTAATGGGCGTTGCCTTGTGGTTCGCTATGGGCAGCGAGCAAAGCTGGTTGGTCAGTCACGGTGCGGCGCGCATTGTGCGCTTGAGTGGCTTGGTGGTGGGCGGGGCGGCGGTGTATTTCGCCACGCTCGCGGTATTGGGTTTTAGAACTCGCGATTTTGCCAAGCGCAGCGTAATTTGAGAGCAGCGCAGCAGGCGAATTTAGCCTCACTTAACAAACTAAAGCCCGCAATCTCATTAGAGAGGCGGGCTTTACTTTGCGTTACTACATTTACACTTTAAGTTTTATATCAATCAGAACGGAATATCGTCGTCAAAATTATCGAAGTTGCTTTTTGCGGGTGCAGGACGCGCTGCGGCTGGGGCGGCAGCGGGACGCGCGGCGGGTGCTGCGCGTGCGGGAGCTGATGCAGCCGCTTCACGCTGATTCTCCACCACTTCAAAACTGCCTGCGCCACCGGCTTTGCCGCCTAACATCGTCATCTCATTGACGATGATTTCGGTACTGTATTTTTCCACGCCAGCTTTGTCGGTGTATTTGCGCGTTTGCAATTTACCTTCGACGTAAATCATCGAGCCTTTTTTCAAATACTCGCCTGCAATTTCAGCCAACCGACGATAGAAAACCAAGTTGTGCCATTCGGTCTTTTCTTGTTTTTCGCCCGATTTATCTTTCCAAGTTTCGGAGGTTGCTAAACCCACATTGGTAACGGCTTCGCCATTGGTCATGTAGCGAGTTTCAGGGTCTTTGCCTAAGCGGCCTATCAACATTACTTTGTTCAACGACATGTCATGCTCCTTGTTTAACGAGTTGTTCTACTGCGGCTTGATCGTAACCTTGCATCGCGACTTTTACGCACGCAACTGCCTCATCAGCAATCACTAAAACTTCTTCTACGCCAGACACTTTTTGCAACTGTTGTTGCAGTGTGGCGGCTTGTGCCGCGCTTAACGGCGCGAGGTGAAATAGCTTGGTGCTGACCGCTTTGGGTGCTTGCATGGTGCTGGCGACCAACAGCCAGGCGGCCAGTAATACGATGCTAAAAATAAATACGGCATTGCCGCCGAAATGTTGCATCAACACGCCGCCCATCACCGCGCCAAAAAATGCGCCAAAAAATTGCACGCTGCTATACACGCCCATCGCCGTGCCTTTGGCAGACAGCGGCGCAATTTTGCTAATCAGCGAGGGCAGCGTCGCTTCCAGCACGTTGAACGCAGTGAAAAATACTAGCAAGGCAAGGGCAATTGCCCACACACTATGTTGCCCAACCATCAGCAAAATCTGTGCGCACATGGCTAAAAATACCGCCAACATGAACACTTGTTTCATCTTGGCTTTTTTCTCGGCGATGATGATGGGTGGCACCATCAGCACGAAGGCAATCAGCATCACGGGTAAATAAATTTGCCAATGCTGCGCGACATCCAAACCGTTGGCTTTTAGCACGAACGGTACTTGCATAAACACCGCCATCAAAATTGCGTGCAAAGAAAAAATCCCGAAGTCCAAACGTAATAAATCTTTGTTGTGCAACACCTCGGCGAACTTGCTGCCATTGGCTTCGGTGTCACTATGAAAACGCGTAATGAGCGGATGGGGAATCACAAAACGTACCAAAGCGATTGCCGCCAACGCCAACGCACCCGTCAGCGCGAAGATGCCTGGCACGCCTAAAAAACCGTTCAGCAGAGGCGACAAAATCAGCGAAATCGAGAAGGTCAAGCCGATGGTCATCCCTATCATCGCCATTGCTTTGGTACGCACTTCTTCGCGCGTTAAATCGGCAGTCAACGCCATTACCGCTGCGTTAATCGCGCCCGCGCCTTGAATCGCCCGACCAAAAATCACCCAGTAAATGTTGTCGGCGGAGGCTGCGATAAAACTACCTAGGGCAAAAATCACCAAGCCCGTATAAATAATCGGCTTGCGTCCATAGCGGTCAGACAACCAGCCTGCTGGAATCTGCAAAATCGCTTGCGTCAGGCCATACGCGCCGAGTGCCAAGCCCATCAAAATATGGTTTTCGCCGCCGGGTAGTTGTTCTGCATACACCGCGAAAATCGGCAAAATGATAAACAAGCCCAACATTCGCAAACCATAAATGCCAGCCAAGCCAAAGCTGGCGCGCTTTTCAGCGGGATTCATTACATGAGAAACAGCGGACATAAGCAGGGTTTAGACAGATTTTAGAAGGCGCGCATCTTATCAGGTCGGCTAGTCGCTTGATAGCCAACTGAACAGCGTCGCGAAGCAGCCTCGCCTGTGCTATCTTGCGCGACTTTTTTATTCTCCTGCTCGCCTCGCGATGACCTTATTTGCTCTGCTTGCCGCCTTGTTATTAGCGCATTTCCAGCCTTGGGTTTGGTCGGAAAAACTGCGCCTACGCGGTGGACGTTATGGTCATTTTTTTCAACATCATTTCAATGCAGGCGCGCATCAGCATGGTCGCTTGGCTTGGTGGATTGCAACGTTGCCCGTGTTGATTGTGGTGGCGGTGTTGAGTGTTTATTTGGCGCATCACGCCGCTGTGTTATTGCTCTTGCTGAATATCGCGGTGCTCTATGGCTGCATGGGCTTTCGCGTGTTTGGTGTGGATTTTGCCGCCATGCAAACTGCGTTGCGTGAGGAAAAATTAGAGCTAGCGCGCGCGCTGTTAGCGAAGCATGGCGAGTTAGTTGGGTCGTCTTTAAGTGCCACCGAGTTGGCCAATTGCGCCATTCAATACGCGCTAGTCATTGCGCAGCGCAAGGTGTTTGGCGTGATGCTGTGGTTTGTATTGTTTAGTTTGGCAGGCTTGGGTGGCGCGACAGGGGCGGTGCTGTATCGCTTGAGTAATTTTTTGCGCAGTCATTGGACGGATGCGGCGCAATACGGTGAGTTCGCCGCCTTCGCGCAGCACGTCTGGCAAGCATTGAATTGGTTGCCGCAGCGTTTGATGGCGATTATTTTTGCCATTGTCGGCGATTTTGAAGACGCGCTAGAAGGCTGGCGCAGCCAAGCTTTGAGCTGTCCTGATGCGTTGCACAACATCGTCTTGGCGAGTGCGGCGGGCGCAGTCGGCACACGCTTGAGCTTGCAACAAAATAATGAACGAATCGCCGTCGGCGTAGGTGACGCGGCTGATGCGGATGCAATGCAAAGCATCACGGGTTTGTTGTGGCGCGCCATGCTGTTTTGGCTGGGATTTTTATTGTTGTTAAGTATTGCGCGGGTATTGTCTTAATGAACAAGCCGCATACTTTTGCCAACCTCACGCCAGACGCGGTATTGAGTGCGCTGGAAAGTTTAGGGTTGCCTTGCGATGGACGTTTGCAGGCGTTGAACAGCTATGAAAATCGCGTTTACCAAGTGGGGCTAGAGGATGCTCCACCTGTGATTGCCAAGTTTTATCGCGCCGCGCGTTGGTCAGATGCGGCGATTTTAGAAGAGCATGAATTTGTCGCGCAGTTAGTCGCCGCAGAGCTACCGATTGTCCCTGCCAGCATCATTCAAACCCATACGCTGCATCACTTTAATGGCTTTCGTTTTGCTGTATTTTCCAAACAAGGCGGACGTGCGCCAGAGCTGGATAGAGCCGAAATTTTGCAATGGATGGGGCGTTTTTTAGGACGTATTCATGCGCTGGGTGCGCTGCAAAATTACACGCAACGTCCCACGCTAGATGTGCAAAATTTTGGTGTTGAACCGAGTGAGTTTTTACTCGCGCATGATTTTATTCCGCATGATTTGCGCGAGGTGTATCGCGGTTTAGTGGCGCATGCGCTAGACAGTGTGCGACGTAATTCTGACCGCGCAGGGGACGTGAAGAATTTGCGTCTGCACGGTGATTGCCACGCGGGCAATGTGTTGTGGACAGATGACGGCCCGCACTTTGTCGATTTCGACGACAGTCGCATGGGACCCGCTATTCAAGATTTATGGATGTTGTTGTCGGGTGAGCGAGCCGAACAAACTCAACAACTGAACGCGTTATTGCGCGGTTATGAAGATTTTTACGACTTTAATCCGCGTGAGCTGCACTTGCTGGAAGCCTTGCGTACCCTGCGTTTGATTCACTACGCTGCCTGGCTGGCCAAGCGTTGGGAAGATGCTGCATTCCCAGCCGCTTTCCCTTGGTTTAATACGCCACGCTATTGGCAAGAGCGCATTTTAGAATTGCGCGAACAGATTGCCTTGATGGATGAAGCCCCGTTGAGCTGCTAACTGAACATGCCGCACCATTCAGCATTTTTCTACTCACTTAAAAAACTATGACGAACGAAACCATTATTGCCGCCACCCAACATTGGCTAGAAGCCGCTGTGATTGGGCTGAATCTGTGTCCTTTTGCCAAAGCCGTACACGTTAAAAAACAAATTCGCTATGTGGTGAGCGAGGCGACTACGCCGGAACAATTAGTTGAAGAGTTATTGAGCGAGCTGCGTTTATTGCAAGACACCGATGCGGAAAAAATCGACACCACGCTGCTGATTCATCCGCATGTGCTGCAAGATTTTTTAGACTACAACGACTTTTTAGATACCGTCGATGTGGTGTGCGCCGAGCCAGAATTTAACGACGAATTTCAAATTGCCACCTTGCATCCGCACTACCAATTTGCGGGGACAAAATTCGACGACATCGAAAATTACAGCAACCGCTCACCCTATCCAATGCTGCACCTGCTGCGCGAAAGCAGCGTGGACAAGGCGGTTGCAGCATTCCCCGATGCGGATTTAATTCCTGAACGCAACATCGCCACGCTAGAAAAATTGGGACAGGCGGGGTGGGGAAAACTAGGGATTAAATAGTATTGCATAGGGTGGGCAAGTTGTATCTGCCCACCCTTGTTCAATTACGCTTTATTCGCCGCAATTTGCAAAAACAACTCCAAACGCCTTGCGTTAATCTCGCCTTTTTGCACCGCGTTTTGCAGCGCGCAATCGGGTTCTTTGTGGTGGCGACAATCGCGGAATCTACATTTGCCAAGATACGGTGCAAACTCGATGAAGCCTTGTTCCAACGAGCCGAAACTCAAATGATGTAAGCCAAACGCTTGCACGCCAGGGCAATCAATCACGCTACTTGTCGCATTCAAACGATACAGTTTGGCGTGCGTGGTGGTGTGTTTTCCTGAATCTAAAACGGTAGAGATTTCGCGCGTGGCGGCTTGTGCATCGGGCAGCAAACCGTTGATGAGCGTGGATTTTCCCATGCCTGATTGCCCGACCAAGACGCTGATATGTCCATCCAAGCGTGCGCGTAATTGTGTGACGTCTTCGCGTGCTGACAACTCCAACACGGTGTAGCCAATGGCGCGATAGGGCGCGAGTTGCGCGCGTGCGGCTTCGGTGGGCAAGTCGCATTTATTTAATACGATTAACACCTTGAGATTTTGCTCGTAAGCGGCGACTAAACAGCGTGCTAACAGCTCGTCGCTCACGGAGGGTTCGGTTGCCACTACGATAACGATTTGCGTGACGTTGGCGGCGATGAGTTTTTGTTTGAAGGCATCGCTGCGAAACAACAATGAGGTGCGTGCGGCGACCTTGTCTATCACCGCTTGACCAATGTGCAGCTGGCTTGTCGAGGCATCGCCAGTGCGTTGTAGTTCGACATAATCGCCGCATACGATGTCACTGCGTTTGCCGCGTGTGAGGCAGGTGAGCAGTTCGCCATCAGAGAGTTTGGCTAGGTATTGGCGGCCAAATGCGGCAACGATTTGCCCGTTAATGATGGTGCTCAAGCGTGATACAGCGCGTCAACTTTTGCCGCGCAAATAAAATCGTTTTGCGACAAGCCATGCAGCGCGTGGGTGGTGTATTCGACGCGACAGGTGTTAAAACTCACGCTTAATTCAGGGTGGTGATCTTCGCGGTGCGAAAGCCAAGCAAGCGCATTTACAAAGGCGATGGTTTGATAATAATTTTTGAAATGATAGGTGCGCGAAATCAGATGGTCGTACTGCTGCCAGCCGTGCAGTTGCTGCATGAGCGGGTCGATAGCGGTTTGTAATAACGCGCTCATCGTGCCGTTGCAAGGCTGACACTTTTGCAGACAAAGTTCGGAAGTCGTCATGCTGCTCTCCTTATTTCAGTTGGTAATAACGATTCAAATAGGCGGCGATATTTTCGGTTTCTGCTGTGCTGAATTCGCGCTCGACATTGCCGCCGCATCGGCTGATTTGTGCGCGTAATTGCGCGGCATTATGCACGCGCGAATTAGGGCGGGTAAAAATTGCGCTGCCGTCGCCACCCATCATATTGATGTGGCAACTGTTGCATTTCAGCTCCTTAAATAACTGCTCGCCAGCCGCCGCGTTGCCTGTGGCAAAGGGCGCGGCTGCGGCAAAATTGGCACTGCTCAATAACAGTAATACCGTTAGTATTTTTTGCATGGTGATTCTCCTAGCGTGCTTGTAAATTGGCGATGCGCACTGCTGCGGGCGGATGCGAATCGTAAAACTTTGAATAGAGTGGATCGGGGGTCAGTGTCGCGGCATTATCCTGATATAACTTCACCAGCGCGTTGACTAAATCTTGCCCGTTGGTTTGTTGCGCGGCATACGCATCGGCTTCAAATTCATGTTGGCGCGAATATGCCGACATCAGCGGACTGAGTAAAAAACTAAATACTGGCAACACCATAAAGAACAATAACAGTGCGATGGCGGTGGATGAAGCGGTAACGCCTAAACCTTGATAGAACCAAGCGTTTTGCATCAACACGGCAAGCAGCCATAAAAATCCTAAGCTCATCGCGAAGGTGGCAAGGATGCGTTTGAGGACATGGCGATGTTTGAAATGGCCGAGCTCGTGAGCTAACACCGCTTCGATTTCATTGATGCTTAAACGCGCCAGCAAAGTATCGAAAAATACGATGCGTTTGGTTTTGCCAAAGCCAGTGAAATAGGCGTTGCCGTGCGCGCTGCGTTTGCTGCCGTCCATCACGAACAAGCCGCTGGCAGTAAAGCCGCAACGCGCCAGTAATTCGTTAATGCGTAGCTTCATGGTGTCGTCTTGTAGCGGCAAAAACTGGTTGAACAACGGCGCGATAAAAGTAGGGTAAATAAACAAAATCAACAGATTGAAACTTACCCATGCGCCCCACACATATAGCCACCATAACGCCCCCATGCTTTGCATCAACCACAGCACGCCCGCCAGCAAAGGCAAGCCTAGCAAGGCACCGAGAGCTAAGCCCTTGGCGGCATCAAGCAGATAAAGTTTGGGTGTCATTTTGTTAAAGCCAAAACGCGCTTCAATAATAAAGGTGCGATACCAGCCAAATGGTGCTTCTAAAAGTGAGCTGAGTAGCAACACCGCTACCATCGTGGCGATGCCTTGCAATAGCGGTGAGGTGAAATGGGCATTGCAAAATTGGGCGATAAATTCTATCCCGCCGCCCAGCGTCAAGCCTAATAGCAGCAAGCCATCAAAGCCTAATGAGAGCAGTGAAAAGCGTGTTTTTGTGGAAGTGTAATCGGCTGCTTTTTGATGTGCAGCTAAGTCGATTTGTGCACGGAATGCGGCGGGTACAGCGGCGCGATGTGCCGCGATATAGGTCAGATGACGACGCGCCAGCCAAATTTTTAGCAGAGTCGATAAGGCGAGGGCGGCGAGAAAAATAGCAGTGAAAGTGGCAGCGGTCATAATCAAATAGTGGGATACATAAAAAGGCGCGCTACAATGCGCGCCGAATTTTTTGTCCACAGATTGCGCAGATTCACACAGATTAAATCGGTGAAAATCTGCGTAATCTGCGGACAAAACAGGATTTAGATTTAACTCTTTATTAGTACAACTTAAGGCGCGAATTATGGCACAGAATCAAAACTACTTAGTCTGGATAGACCTTGAAATGACGGGCTTAAATCCTGATACCGACCACATTATTGAAGCCGCAATTGTGATCACCGATGGTGACCTGAATACCATCGCGGAAGCCCCAGTGTTGGCGGTGCATCAATCCGATGCGGTGTTAGACGGTATGGATAATTGGAATAAAAATACCCATGGAAAATCAGGCTTAATCGACCGCGTCAAGGCTTCTACCTTGACGGAAGCGGATGTTGAAGCGCAGATGATTGCGTTTATGAAAGAGTATGTGCCAACCCGAATTTCGCCTATGTGTGGCAATTCGATTTGCCAAGACCGCCGCTTTTTAGCGCGCTGGATGCCAAAATTTGAAGACTATTTTCACTATCGCAATCTAGATGTGAGCACGCTCAAAGAATTAGCGAAACGCTGGAAACCTGATATGGCAAAAGGCGTAAAGAAGCATGGCAAGCATGAAGCGTTAGCCGATATTTACGAATCTATCGAAGAGCTTAAACACTACCGCGAGCATTTTATTAAGTTGTAGTTGGCAAGCGATAACGCGTTAAAGCCGAGTAATTCTCTGTGGTATATTCGCGCCCCAAATTTTGTAGTCCTTTATTTAATTCATTAGGAGAAGCACATGGAACATACCCTGCCCGCACTGCCTTACGCGACCGATGCGTTGCAACCTCACATGTCTAAAGAGACGTTTGAATATCACTACGCGAAGCATCATCAAGCCTATGTGACCAATTTGAACAACCTGATCAAAGGCACGGAATACGAGGCTTTGACGCTGGAAGCGATTATCAAAAAAGCTCCCGCTGGCGGCATTTACAACAACGCGGCGCAAGTTTGGAATCACAGCTTTTTTTGGAATTGCATGAAGCCGAATGGCGGCGGCGCACCTACTGGCGCGTTGGCGGATGCCATCAATAAAAAATGGGGTTCGTTCGACGAATTCAAAAAAGCCTTTCAAACTTCTGCCGTGGGTAACTTTGGTTCAGCTTGGACATGGTTGGTGAAAAAGGCGGACGGTTCGGTGGACATCGTCAATATGGGCGCGGCGGGTACACCGTTGACGACAGCCGATAAAGCCTTGCTGTGCGTGGATGTGTGGGAACACGCTTACTACATCGACTATCGCAATATGCGTCCTAAATTTGTTGAAACGTATTTGAACAATTTGGTGAACTGGGATTTCGTAGCGAAGAATTTCGCTTAACGATTGGGGGTGCGCACAACTTGCGTTCCCACATAAGATTCGCCGCGCATAAAAAATCCCAAGCTTAGTCTTGGGATTTTTTTCATCTGCATAAATAGCGCGGTGTGCGTGCGTGGCTTTGGTAAAATCCGCGCCTTGTTATTTTTGGGCTGCGGCAATGAAACCTACGCTGGTGTTTGATATTGAAACGATTCCCGATATTGCGGGGCTGCGCGTGTTGCATGAGTTGGATGCCAGCGTGAGTGATGACGAGGTGGCGGAGTTGGCATTTTTTCAGCGTCGCCAAAAAACGGGCAGCGATTTTATTCAACATCATCTGCAACGCGTGGTGGCAATTTCGTGTGTGTTGCGCGAAGGTCACAACTTTAAGGTCTGGTCGCTCGGTAATTTAGATGAGGACGAGGGCGGCATCATCCAGCGGTTTTTTGATGGCATCGACAAATACACGCCGCAAATTGTGTCGTGGAATGGCAGTGGTTTTGACTTGCCCGTGCTGCATTATCGCGGTCTGATTAACGGTGTGCAGTGCCCACGTTATTGGGACATGGGCGAGGACGATAAAGAGTTCAAATGGAACAATTACATCAGCCGCTATCACACGCGCCATCTGGATTTGATGGACTTACTAGCGATGTACGGCGGACGTGCCAACGCGCCTTTGGATGACCTTGCCAAACTTATCGGCTTTCCTGGCAAATTAGGCATGGATGGCAGCAAGGTTTGGGAGGCGTATCAAGCGGGCAAGCTCAATGAAATTCGCAATTATTGCGAGACCGACGTGGTGAATACCTATCTGGTGTTTGCGCGCTTTCAAATGATGCGTGGCGTGTTAAGTCGCGAAGCGTTTAAGCAAGAATGCGAATTAGTGCGCCGCGAACTGGGCAAATTAGAGTTGCCGCATTGGCAAGAATTTTTAGCGGCTTGGCCAGCTACAAAATAAGTGTAGGGGCGCGAGGTATCGCGCCCTTTTTGATAGTTACGACAGGACGCAATTCTTGCGCTGCGACCAAAAACGAAACGGAATTGAATAAATGAACACAGAAAACAGCGTCACCATTAAGTCGCTAGACCATGAAGGACGGGGCGTTGCGCACTTTGATGGAAAAGTTATTTTTATCGAAGGGGCGTTGGTCGGCGAGGAAGTGAGTTACAGCTCGTATCGTAAAAAGCCCGCTTTTGAGCAAGCGCAAGTGGCGACCATATTCAAGAAATCTTCCCTGCGCGTCACGCCTAAATGCAAACATTTTGGCGTGTGCGGCGGTTGTTCTATGCAGCATTTGGATGCGCGCGCGCAAGTTGCGGTGAAGCAACGCATTCTCGAAGATGGCTTGTGGCATATCGGCAAAGTTAAAGCAGAAAACATTTTGCCCGCCATTTATGGGCAGACTTGGGGCTACCGCGAACGCGCGCGCATCTCGGTGAAATACGTCATCAAAAAACAAAAAATGTTGGTGGGCTTTCATGAAAAGCGCAGCAGCTTTGTCGCCGATATGTCGAGCTGCGAAATCCTTGCACCGAAAATTGCGCGTTTGTTGCCATTGTTGGCAGATTTGGTCGCGCAATTGTCGATACGCGATCAGGTACCGCAGATTGAAGTCGCGGTGGGCGACCATGTTGATGCGCTGGTATTGCGCGTGATGGCAACGCCTTCGGCGGCGGATGAAACCTTGCTGCGTAGCTTTGCGGACGAACATAAAATCCAATTTTGGTTGCAGACTAAAGGGCCAGAAACTATCACGCCGTTTTACCCGTTGGATGCGCCCGCACTGTCTTACAGCCTGCCCGAATTCAACATCACCATGCCGTTCGCGCCCAGTGAATTTACCCAAGTGAACAGCGCGCTCAACCGCGTGATGATTGGGCGTGCGATGCGTTTGTTGAACCCGCAAGCGGGGGAACGCATCGCCGATTTATTTTGCGGCTTAGGCAACTTCACTTTGCCGATTGCCCGCAGCGGTGCGCAAGTTTTGGGCATAGAAGGCAGCGAAGCCTTGGTGAAACGTGCGCAACAAAATGCCGCGAGTAATGGCTTGGCAGACCATACTTCGTTTATGGCGATGAATCTGTTTGAGATGACCGAAGCAGGTTTTGCCAAGCTCGGACACTTCGACAAATTACTCATTGATCCGCCGCGTGATGGCGCGTTCGAGTTGGTGAAATCACTCGGTGGCGACAACGCGCCCAAGCTGATTGTGTATGTCTCGTGCAACCCCGCCACGCTGGCGCGCGATGCCGCCGAATTGGTGCAGCGCGGCTATGTTTTGAAATCCGCTGGCGTGATGAATATGTTCCCGCACACCTCGCACGTTGAATCCATCGCAGTGTTTGAGCGCGTTTGATGGCGTGCTTTTTAGCTTAATTCTCAATTCCGACTTGCTGCCTTTTTTCTTATGCTCAAAAATTTAGTGACTCGTACCCCGCGTTTGAATGGCGCGGATATTGCCGCGACGCGCGGCGAAATTTTGGCGTATTTTCTCGATACCTTTAATCAGTACGAGCAGCTTTTTGCCACGCTCAACTCGACGGAAAGTTATCTTAAAAAATCCATTCCGATTCGCCATCCGCTGATTTTTTACTTTGGTCATACCGCGACTTTTTTCGTCAATAAATTGTTATTGGCGGGCTTGCTAACTGCGCGCGTGAATGAAAAATTTGAAGCGATGTTTGCGGTCGGCGTAGATGAAATGAGCTGGGATGATTTACACGACGAACACTACGACTGGCCTAGTGTGGCGGCGGTTAGCGAGTATCGCAATCAGGTGCGCGCGCTCATGGTTGAGCTGATTACGAGTGCGCCGCTGACTTTGCCGATTGATTGGCATCATCCTTGGTGGGCGATTTTGATGTGCATCGAGCACGAGCGCATTCATTTGGAAACTTCGTCGGTGTTGATACGTCAGCACGATTTAGGCTTAGTTCAGGCGCATCCAAGCTGGAAAATTTGTCCGCATTCAGGTGTTGCACCTGCCAATAAATTGCTCGATGTTGCGGCAGGCGAGGTGAGTATTGATAAATCTGGCGCGCCTGCGCATTACGGTTGGGACAATGAATTCGGCGTGCATCAAGCGCACATTCCTGCGTTCGCCGCCAGTCAATTCCTAGTCAGTAATGGCGAATTTTTAGGTTTTGTGAATGACGGCGGCTATGCCAACGATGGGTATTGGCTAGAGGAAGGTCGAGCGTGGAAAAACTATACGCAAGCGTCTCTGCCAACTTTTTGGCGACGCGTAGTCGATGGCTATAACTTGCGTGTGATGACCGCTGAAATTGCCATGCCGTGGGACTGGCCAGTCGAGGTGAATTATCACGAAGCTAAAGCATTTTGCACTTGGAAAACCCAGCAAACAGGGCAGACGGTGCGCTTGCCTAGCGAGGATGAATGGCTGCGTTTGTATGACGTAGCAGGCTTGGATGAGTTGCCGCATGAGGCGCGTGGTTGCGCCAATTTGCATCTCGATTATTACGCCTCTCCGTGTCCCGTTAATGAGTTTGCGCAGGGCGATTTTTACGATGTCGCGGGCAACGTTTGGCAGTGGACGGAAACGCCGATTTATCCGTATAGCGGCTTTCAGGTTTATCCGCATTACGACGATTTCACCGTGCCGACTTTTGATGGGCGGCACAATTTAATCAAGGGTGGTTCGTGGGTGTCGTGCGGCAATCAAACCTTGCGCAGCGCGCGTTACGCGTTTCGTCGCCACTTTTTCCAGCATGCAGGATTTCGTTATGTGGTCGGCGATGCGCCTGCCGATATTCCAACTTCTAATTATGAAAGTGAAAAATTAGTCGCTGAATATGCCGAGTTTCATTACGGCGACAATCACTTTGGTGTGGCGAATTTTGCGGCGGCAGTGGCACAGCTTGGCATCGCGGCGGTTGCAGGCAAGCCACACTTGCGCGCACTCGATTTAGGCTGCGCATCAGGCCGCAGTACGTTTGAATTAGCACGGCATTTTGAGCACGTTACGGGTATAGATTTTTCGACCCGTTTAATCGCTACTGGCGTGCAAATGGTCGAGCAAGGCGAGGTGCGTTATAGCTTGGTAGATGAAGGCGAATTGCGTAGTTTTTATCAGCGCGATTTACGCAGCTTAGGCTTGGCTGAGACGCGCGCAAAAGTTGAATTTGCGCAAGGTGATGCGTGCAATTTACCCGCGCGTTTTAGCGGCTACGACTTGCTCTTGGCGGCAAATTTAATCGACCGTTTATACGACCCGAAAAATTTTTTAAGCGAGGTTCACGAGCGCATCAATCTCGGCGGCGTGTTGCTGTTGACCTCGCCTTACACTTGGCTGGAAGAACATACCAAGCGCGAAAATTGGCTAGGCGGTTTTAAGAAAAATGCCGAAAACTTTTCCACCTTGGATGGCTTAAAAGAACTGTTAGGCGCGCACTTCAAACTGATGCAAGCTCCGCAGGACGTGCCGTTCGTGATTCGCGAGACAAAGCGCAAGTTCCAACACAGCGTGGCGCAAGCGACAGTTTGGCAACGCATTGCATGAGCTTTAATTTTGATCAGGAAATTTCGCGTGAGCATAGCGACGCACTTAAATACGACGGTCGTGCGGCGTATTTTGGGACGCAAAATGTGCAGCCGATGTGGGTGGCGGATATGGATTTTGCCGCGCCGTCTGCTGTCACCGAGGCTTTGCTGGCGCGCGCTGCGCATCCGATTTATGGCTACAGCGTGTATCCCGATACGCTTTATGTTGCGCTACAAAATTGGCTAAAAAATCGCCATCAATTTGAGCTGGCGCGTGAGAACATTATGTTGGTGGCGGGTGTAGTGCCCAGTTTGTTCGCCAGCGTGCAAGCCTTTAGCAACAAGGGTGACGCGGTGATTGTGCAGCCGCCTGTGTATGCGCCATTTTTTAGCGCGATAACAACTGCGCAGCGCGTCGTGTTAGAAAATCCTTTACGCCTGAAGGCAGCTCGTTACGAGATAGATTTTGAGCATCTCGAACAGTGCGCGGCACATGCCAAAATGCTGCTGTTGTGCAGCCCGCATAATCCCGTCGGACGTGTTTGGACAGCGGCAGAATTACGCGAGATTTTGCGTATCACGCGTCGCCATAATGTGTTGGTGGTGAGCGATGAAATCCACGCTGATTTAGTTTACCCCGACGCGCGCCACACCATGCTGGCCAAGCTCGCCAGCGACTCCGACCAAATCATTACCGCCGTCGCACCGAGCAAAACTTTTAACCTGCCAGGCTTAGGCTTGTCCGCCTTAATCGTGACGAATCCTGCGCATCGCGCCGCGCTGCAAACCGTGTTCGATAGTCTGCATCTGGGCAGCGTGAATCCATTTAGTGCCGTGGCGTTTGAGGCGGCGTATCGAGCGGGTGGCGAGTGGCTGGATAGCTTGTTGGAATACTTGGCGGGCAACCGTAATTGGGTGCGCGAATTTTTACAACGCCATGTGCCAAAAATAAAGTTAATCGAGCCAGAAGGCACTTATTTAGTGTGGCTAGATTGCCGTGAATTAAATTTGCGTGATGCGGCGTTACGCGATTTTTTTGTGCAACGCGCGCAGCTCGGCATGAATGCAGGCGTGACGTTTGGCGCGGGTGGCAGTGGCTTTATGCGCCTTAATATCGCCGCTCCGCGCGCCAACATTGCAGCGGCGTTGCAACGTGTCCAGGCGGCTTTCTTTTCGGGAAACTGTGAGTTTTCTACTGAAGGTTCTAGAAATTGAAATATCTAAGCAAGGCAAGGCGCGAGTAAAAAATTACGACGACGCATAGATGGCTATGTAAGGAGTAATTTTTTGCGAGCAACGCCGCATTGCGACAGATTTCGATTTTTAGAGCCTTCAGTTATTGCGTACGCGAAACCAGCCAGCGATACTTCTACGGGTGGTCAGCGATGGCAGCACTTGATGCGGAAAAGTTTCGCTCAAAAATAAAATCATCGTGCCCAAACGCGGCGTGAGCGTTTCTAAAATTGTGCAGCCATCGGCGGCGAACAGCAGTAACTCCCCGCCATCACCGTTGTGCCAATCTGCATTCAAATACAACACGCTGGATAACACGCGATTTTTTGCCCCGTGCAAGGCATCGACATGTTTGGCATACCCCGCCCCTGCGGCATAAATCGCGTAGTGCGCTTCATAGTCAAACAGTCCTAAAAATAATTCGGCATTGAGCCCTGCGCGCAGCGTTTCCATCCATGCCAAATAGCCTTGGTCGCTGCTGTTTTCTTCCTCCAACCAAGCAATGCTATCGCCGCGTATCGCGCTCTGGCGTTGCTTTTGCGCGCCACGTCCGATTTGTGCGGCACGAAAGCGCGACGGCTCATCATGCTGGCAGCGCAGCCATAGTTTTTCCAAGAGGGGCGGGGGAAGGGGTGCGTCTAAAACGATATAGCCAGTGGTGGTGAGGTGTGCTGCGATGTTTTTAATGTCCATCGCTTGATTGTGGGGTAAGGCTCTGCTAATGGGAAGTGGAAAGTGGAGCGGCACTGCGTGCCTAGTGGTGAGTGGCAACCCCTGTGTACTGGTTTTTCCACTGACCACTAAGGCGCAACGCGCCGCGCCACTCACCACTTTCTCCTTTGACAAACCTTCGCCAGCTACCTACAGTGCGTGTCCTTTTTTGCCCTGCCATCCCTATGAAAATTGCTCTCTTGTGTGCCGCACTATTTTTGTCTGCTTGTAGCAAGCCCAGCACGCCTGCGGTGGCGATTGAGCGTGTTGCTTTGACGCAGGTAGTGGGTGATTTTGCAGGCGATAGTGAGCGTGTGTATAGCGGGGAAATTCGCGCGCGCCACGAGTTGATTTTGGGCTTTCGCGTGGGTGGGAAAGTGACTCAGCGTTTAGTCGAGGCGGGTAGCGTTGTGACAGCGGGGCAGGTGTTGGCGCGCTTGGATAGTCGTGATGCGGGACTACAAGTGAGTGCTGCCGATGCGCAATATCAATTAGCGGCAGCCGAAGTGCAACGCTATCGCGTGTTGTTGAGTAAAAATTTCGTTAGTCAATCTGCGTTGGATGCGAAAGAGGCCGCGCTGCAAGCCTTATCAGCACAGGCGGGATTGGCGCGTAACCAATCGGGTTACAGCAATTTAGTGGCCGAAAAATCAGGCGTGGTGATGGCGACATTTGTCGAAGTGGGGCAAGTGGTCGCGGCGGGACAAGCGGTGCTTAAGCTCGCGACAGATGGCGCGCGCGAAGTGGCGATTGCGATTCCTGAGCGTGATTACGCCAAGCTGAGTGTGGGCGCAAAGGCTACCGTGTCGCTGTGGAGCAGTCGCAGTGTGGACGAGCAAACGGGTCGCTTGCGCGAGTTGTCGCCCGCCGCTGATGCCGCCAGTCGCACTTACGCGGCGCGTGTCTCTTTGCCTGATAACAAGTTGCCCTTAGGTATGACAGCGCAAGTGAAATTTGCTAGTAAAAATGTTGCTGAGCCTGAATTACGCGTGCCGCTTACGGCGATTTTTCAGCAGGGCAATCAGGCGGCAGTGTGGATTGTTGCCGCCGATCACAGCGTGAGTTTGCGTCCCGTGCAAATCGCGCAATATGCCGATGAGGGTGCGCTGATTGCCAGTGGTATCAAGGCGGGCGAGCGCATCGTCAGTGCGGGCGTACATAAAATTGTGGCAGGTGAAAAAATTAAAATCATCGCAAAGGGTAACTCGCAATGAGTGATGCTAAGCCGCCGTTTTCTTTTCCGAATCTCTCTTCATGGGCATTGAAGCACCCGCAAATGGTGGTGTATTTGATGTTGGTGTTAAGCCTCGCGGGCATCATTTCTTATTTCAACTTAGGTCGCGCCGAAGATCCTAATTTCACTTTCAAAGTGATGGTGGTGCGCACCTTGTGGCCGGGTGCGACGGCGCAGCAAGTTGAACGCGAATTGACCGAACGTATCGAGAAAAAAATTCAAGAAACGCCTTGGGTGGATGTGGTGCGTTCGGCTTCTAAGCCTGGCGAATCCTTGGTGTTTGTGATGCTTAAAGATTACACGCCGCAACAAGAAGTGCCTGAGGCTTGGTATCAAGTGCGCAAAAAATTAAACGATATTCAGCACACTTTGCCAGCGGGGGTGCAAGGGCCTTTTCCCAATGATGAGTTCGGTGACATCGACATCAATATCTTTGCGCTGACGGGCGACGGCTTCGATTTGCCAACTTTGCGCCGCTATGCCGAGCGCATCGCGCTGGACTTAAAACAAGTGGCGGATGTGAAGCGCGTCGAGCTCATCGGCGTGCAAGATGAAAAAATTTATATCGACATCGCACCGACCCAATTAGCCAGCCTCAGCCTTACGCCGCTGCAAATTGCCGATGCTTTACAAAAGCAAAATAGCGTTAATTCTGCGGGGCAAATCGAGACTAGCAGCGACCGTATTCGGCTGCGCGTGAGCGGTGCAATGGACAGCGTTGACGCGGTACGCGCCACCGATTTATTAGTGAATGGTCAGCACTTGCGCTTGGGTGATATTGCTAAAGTGACACGCGGCGTGAGCGAGCCGCCTAGTCCGCGTATGCGCGTGCAAGGTCATCCCGCGATTGGCTTAGGCGTGGTGATGGCGAAGGGCGGCAACGTCATTGCGTTGGGCGACAATTTGCGTTTGCTAATGGCGCAAGTGGCGCGTGAACTCCCTGTTGGCATTGAGCTACATGTGATTGCCAATCAGCCCGAAGTGGTGAGCGGCTCGATACATTTATTTGAGAGTTCGC